>NZ_DATDGQ010000298.1:0-17360 GCF_036522015.1 Binatus sp. (SeqCode) | reverse complement strand
GATCTTCCGCATCGCGCTGCTGCCGATGAACGCCGTGCACGAGCCGGTGTACTGGGCGTTAGTCACGTACCTGACCACGGTATTCACGACCGGCCTGTTGATTGCCTTGATGTGCGTCGTGATGTTTCGCTTCGCGCGGTTTCTTGGCGCGTCGGACGGCCGCGCCGCCGGCGTCGCGCTGATTCTCGGCCTCGCGACGATCGCGTTTCCCTACGCCACCGAACTCACAGGCGAACCGGTCGCCGCAGTATGCGTCTTCACCGCGTTCTACCTTTTGGCGACGTTCGAAACTAGTCCGTCGTCGATGCGCGCGTGTGCCGCCGGCTTTCTGGCGGGATGGGCGGTGCTCAACGACTACCCGGTCTTCCTGGTTGCAGCCGCGATCGGCATCTACGCGCTGTTCAAACTGCGCGACCTGAAATTTCTGGCTGCATTCGCCGCCGGCGCCGCGATAACGGTTGTCGACATGCTCGCGTACAACTGGGGCGCCTTCGGCAATCCATTCTTCTTCAGCTACCAGGCGTTCAAGCTTGCGCCGACCGAGAACCGGCAATTCCCCGAGCAGGCAGTCGGATTCGTCGGCCTGACCTACCCGAAGATGCGCATTCTCTGGAACGTACTGCTCGATCCGCAGCGCGGATTGTTCTTCTGCAATCCTGTGTTGCTGCTGTCGATTGTCGGCGTCGGTTATTTCGCACGAACCAAAAAGTGGCGCGCCGAATTTTTTGTCACCGTCTATTCGTTCGTCGTGCTGATCCTGTTCAACGCCGCGTATGGCGAATCGATCGTATCGTGGGGCGGCGGCACCGCGACCGGCCCGCGGCAAATCGTCGCCTCGGTGCCATTCATGGTCCTCGCGCTCGCGTTTCTTCCCGCCGCATTCAACTGGATGCTGGGCGCGATCGGCGCGCTGTCGGCCGCGATCATGCTGATGGCGACCTCGACCAATCCGCACTTCCCCTACGAATACGACAACCCGGTGCGCGACTTCGCTCTGCAACAATTCATGCGCGGCGACTTTGCCACCAACCGCGACGCATTCTTCGGCGGCGGCATGATCGTGCGCGACTCTGTAGCTTTCAACCTAGGCAAGCTGGTCGGACTGCCCGGTCCGTTTCAGCTTTGGCCGCTGGCGGTGCTTTGGATCTTAGGCTCGTTCGATTTGTCGGAAACGCTTGGCCTGTGGGGCACGGGCGCCTCGCGCCGCTTGACGCAGATCGCGACGACTGTCGGAATCGCGGCGCTGTTCCTGCTCTCGATGAATCAGCGAGTGATGCAAAGCTTCGCGCGGAGCGGGCATCAGGGATTGCTCGGCAGGTACTACGTCGGCGACCAATGCGGCGAGACGGCGCCGCATATCGTGCGCGTCGATCCGCAACTGGACTTCAGCGATATTTCCGAGATGGGCGCGATGCCTTTTCCGTCCTGCGACATCTGGCGCGGCCAGTTGATAGTGCCAAAGACCGGCGACTACGAATTCACGATCGATGTTGACGATTCCGGATGGGTCACGGTGGACGGCACGCTGGTAATCCGCGATCCAGGCCCGATTACCAAGGTTCATGATACCGGCGCGATTCACCTCACCGAAGGCCAACATCACATCGAGGTCGGCGAACGGAACATCGGCGGCGGCTCCTACCTGCACCTGTACTGGAAACTCCCCGGCATGTCGGACCCGGAGATAATCCCCACCGAAGCCCTAATCCCCGACCGCGCCGGCTCATAGCCTTGCATACGAACCTTCGCCTTTGGCGCGCGGGCTTATGATCCGATGCTACGCCCGCGAATCTGACGCGTCCCAATCGCATTGCTTGCGATTGACGACGCAGACGGGCCGGGATTGGCCTCAACTTTAGGTGTGGACGGGTAGGGTAGCATCGTGGTGCTGAGAAAATCGAGAAGCAAATTACGGCTGGTGGTTCCATTCGCGTCGCCTATTGCAGCCCAATAGTCACCGTGACCATAAGGATCCATATCCTCGGCATCGGGAAATGCATAGGCCGGATGTCCAGCATGACCGATTGCCTCCAAACGGATTCCTTCACCTGCTGCGGCCTCACCTATCCAAAAGCCCATACTGAGGACCTTGTCGCTTCCCGAATACAGCACCCTCTTCTTTTCGATCGCGGCAATCGACGGCCAGAAATACGGCTGAGCGCTCCCCGTCACCATTTGAACGGCCACCGCCGCCGCCATCAGGCACATCGAGCGGCACGGAATTGATGGATTCGGGACCTCCAACGTCTGGAGCGCGAGCCGATTACCCATCGAATGGCAAACCAGCGCGATCTGTGGTTGAGGGGAACGCTTAAGTCCTAGCAGTGCGCTGGCCAGCGCGGGAGCCGAAGCGGCCGCCAGTTTTAGTTCTTGAACGTAGGCAAGCGCTGAAAATCCACCCCATACGTCCGCCGGCCAGAAGACCAGGCACACTTCACCCCATCGTGAAATTGAATCGAGCGTGTCGCCGCTCAACGAATCGATGTACGCGGACCATGCACCGGGCGTCAGACTGCGCACGCGTTGTTGATCGTAGTTCGGGTTGAGAAAAGACGCGTACGCCTCGCGGGCTTGCATGAGGCTGTCGTTGTAGCCGTGGATTAAAACAATCGATTGCGCTGACAGCGCCGGCATCGCCTGGGGATTCTGAGTAACCCCGTTCCCATCCGCTGGGCTACGTAAATTTATTATGTGAACCGCCACTAGGGTTTCGTTCTGAACTGCCGCACGATTGCCTGTAGGTCGCTGGTGACCGGTGCAAGAAATCCTCCCACCAATCCTATAGCGACGATCAATGCCCAGTTGTTAGTGACCGGGCTACCGTCACCCGGGCTTCCGACACCAGCCCTGACCGCCACAGCGGTGATACCGAAACTGATTAGAAAAGATGCCGTCCGCAGATACCATTGCCATCGATAGCCGGTCGCGATCTGGAAAGCGTCGATGCTGCGATGGATCTGATTCGCTATCCTGGCGCGAACATCCGCAAGCTGTTGCTGCAGTTCGCGAAATCGGTCTTCCTCTAACGAATCGCGCTGGCTCTTGTTTCGCAATGTCGCAAGCTCATTTCGCAGCGCGGGACTTGCAAAATCTTTGAGGTCTTGGGGTGCTGCGCGCGAAGCAAGGCACTTCAGGAGAGGCTCGTGCCGCTCTGGATTGTCGAGTAGTACCTGCGACGCCGCATTCATCTGCCCGCACAACTGTTCGATAGGCAGATCATAGAACGCGGGCCGATTGCCTGCGGTAGCAAGGCGCAAAAGGTCGGCCTCGGCGTCAATCGCGACGTCTTCGTCGGCTTCATCAAACTGCGGAAAAAATGCCTGGTGCAACTCCGGCGCAAGAACTGCAAGAGAAAACGGCTGCAGCAGGCGCTTCTTCACAATTTCGCGTGGAGCAAATTGCTGGCTGGCTTCGGCGGCTACTGCCGCCTCGTGAGCTTTGGAGCGGAGCCAATGGCGGGTTTTGACTTCTTGATACCATCGCATTACAGGCACGAGATCTTTAACCGTCTGGATGATCGCCATGCTGAGGGTGCCCAGTGGACCTAGCGCAGCGGTAAACGCGAGGTAATGGTCCGAGATTGTTTTGGCCAGTGTAGTAACTGGCTCTTCTTGGCGGGCGGCAAGGACAGCGGCAACGATGACCAGGACGAAAGCCATTGCCAGAACAGTGCCGACAAGGCGGCTACGTGCCATAGGTTTCCCCTCCTTTAGGCTTACACCCTGGTGCGCAGTGGACTACTAGTTTTCCGTGTGAACTGCTAGCTCTCCGCGGGCAGCAACCCCGCGCGCGTGACCTCGCGACGCTCACTCTTATCGAGCGCTTCCGCCGCGCGCGACAGTGGGAATGTTGCGTCGCACATTTCGCGGTAGGGCAGGCGGTCGATGTTTGCGGCCAGGAAGTCCAACGATTTTTTCAGATAGTGCGGCGGGTAAGTTGCTACGCCGACTATTTCCAGAGATTTGAACGTGATCACTGACGGGGGCAGTTGCACCGTCAAGCCCGACGAGATGTTGCCGACCTCGATCACACGGCCGCCGACGCGCACCATTCGGAGCGCTTCGCTGAACGCCTCGGGGACGCCCGCTACTTCCAGCACCACGTCGGGCCATCCGGCGCATAGCTCGCGGACGCGCTTGTCGCGAGCTTCGGCATCGACGTATTCGCGCATGTCGACCGTTTCGTCGGCGCCGAATCGACGCGCCTCGCGCAGTCGCAGATCCACTCCGTCCACCGCGATCACGCGCACGCCGCGCGCTTTCGCAATCGCCATCGCATGCAGCCCGAGCCCGCCCGCGCCGAGCACCACGATCGTTTCGCCGTAGGAAAGCCGTCCGCGATCGAGACTCCAGAAAACTTGCGACATCGCGCAATTCGCAGACGATGCAACCAGGTCGGGCACGTTGTCGGGAATCCGATAGAAATGCTGATCGGGCTTTACCACGTAATGAGTCGCGAACGTTGCGGTGAAATGCGGCGGTTCATCGGGATGCCGCGCGCCGACGACCTTCGCCGTGCATGCCGCATGATTTCCCCTCACGCAGTTTACACATCGATTGCATACCGTATAGTAAACCGGTGCGATTCGGTCGCCTTCCTTGACCGGCACTCCCGCCCAATCCGTACGCACACCCGCGCCGAGCGCCTCGATGCGCCCGCTCATCTCGTGCCCCGGCATCACGCCGCGCCGCCCGAACTCGCCCTTCCACATATGCACTTCCGAGCCGCATACGTTGGTCTGCGTGACCGCCGCGACCAATCCGCCGGCGGCAGGCGCGGGGACGTCGTATTCATGGAATTCAATTTTGTGTGCAGTGGGGATGAACGCGACGCGACCTTTCATACAACTTCTCCTGACTCAGCGTCTTCGCAAACTCTCTTCCCCTCGCCTGAAGGGAGAGGGACCAGGGGAGAGGTGCCCCCGGTTTCATCCCGGACGCAAAAAATGTCAAGCCCGCGATTTCTGGATCACTGCGACGGAGGCGCGGGCAGCTTGAAATTCCCGCCCAGCGAGAATCCGCCCGTCGAAGTCGGCGCTCCGGGTTGGACGCCCGCTTTGTCAATCGATGTCGGCGGTCTGGCCGCCGGCGCGGACGATTGTCCGCCAGCCTGCTGCGGCGAAGGGCTCGGCTTCGCGTACTCGGGGCGACGCGTCTTCTTCGCCTCGACCAGCACCTGGCGCAGCAGATTCGATTCCTGGATTCCGTGCGATACGCAATCTACATCGGTCGCCGGATGGAGCGGCACGCTCACCGACGAGTTGAACGTCGCACGCACCTCGACGATGCTCGCCTCGGGACCGCGCGGCCGCACCAGGAAGTTGTACACCGACGACGAGTTCTGTTCCGGCTCGGCCGTGTACGCGCCCGCGACACTCTTAATCTTTCCGCAATCGGCGTCGTGCAGGGTGAAGCGCGGACCCACCGCTTCGATAATCCCGTTGGTCATATCCTGCGCTTGCACGTGGAACGAATTTTCTTTGACGACCGCGTTCACCGCGTCCCACGCCAGATCGTACGGCAGCGGAATCACGACTTCCTGTTGCTCGTCAGGCGGTGGCTGCGTGACGGGAGGATAGAGGCATCCAACCGCATACAGCGCCGCAACCAGGCTTAATATCGAACGTCTCACGCTACCAACCGAACCATTTTTGGGGACCGCTAGCGACTGCATGATAATAGAAGAGGACGGAGTTGAGGCAAAGTGTGATTAGGGCCCGAGAGGCGAGAACACGGCTATCCGCGGCGCGATCAAGAGACTTGCATAACCGACATACAGCCGGTGCGATACCGGATCGACTGCGAGCGTATGCGCCCCGAAATGCAGCGCGATCGTATCGACCGTGGCGAACGCGCCCTTGCTGTCGCGCTCGACCACGCATAAGTCGCCGGCCCGCCCTGTTACATAAATCCGACGCAGCCCGGCATCGTAGGCTACTGAATCCGGGCCACCGCCAACCGGAACGGAGGTGACGACGCTATGTTTCTCCAGGTCGAACACAGCGAGCCGCGAGTTGCCACCACACCCAAGGAAAAGTTGGCGGGCTTGCTCGTCGATGGCCATTCCGGTCGGATGCACGCATTGCTCCAGCGGCCACTGATTTGTGACGACGTGCTTGCTGAGATCTACGGCTGCGATCGCACTGAGATCTTCGAGATTTTGATAAAAAAGATTGGTTTGTGTATCGAAAACGGCGAACTCGGGTTTCCCAGGCAGGGAGATTGTTGCCGACACCGTACGCGTTGCAGGATCGATCAGAGTCGCGGTCTTGCCATCGCCGCTGGCAGCGTAGATGGCCTTGTTCGCCGCGATATAGAAGATTCCGTCAGGGTCGTCGGCAACCGGAATTCGCGACACAAGGCGCATCGCCGACGGGTCGAAAATATCGACAGTGTTCGCTTCGCTGCGCGTCACATACGCCATGCCGCCGACCGGGTCGATAACGACACCGTGCGCCGCCGGTTCCGACTCGAACATCGACACGTCGCTGGTAGCGGGTAGTTCGTCGCCGTGCAGCGGGATCTTGTAAACAGTGCCGGTGCTCACATTGGTGACGAAGAGGTTTTTGCCGTTCAGGGTAAGATAATCCAGCACTGTCAGCACGCCTGCACGGCGGTCCTTCGGAAGAAGCACAAATCCTTCGAACTTGAGGCTTCTCGCGCTACTAGGCGTTCTGGGAAAAATCAGCCAGAGGACAAGCGCCAACAGGACTGTCAAAGCGACGGCAGCAGCCCATAGAAAAGCTTTTACTACAGTTCGGATGCGCATACCGATTCATCCTGCGGCGCAGACCTCAGCGAGCCCAACTTTTTCACATTCGCCGGTTGCGGCGCCATCCATCTCCGCGCCATTCCCCCTTATGCGAAACTTTATGATAATCTCGGCTGCGTTCGGGACCCGCCCGCGGGAGGTGGCCCCGAGGAAGGTATTTGCCATGTCGGGTCATTCGAAATGGAGTTCGATCAAGCACAAGAAGGCGATCACCGATTCCAAGCGCGGCCGCGTCTTCACCAAGATGATCAAGGAAATCACGATCGCGGCTCGGCTCGGCGGCGGTGACATCAACTCCAATCCGCGGCTGCGCACTGCGGTGACGGTTGCCAAGAAGCAATCGATGCCCAATGACAACATCGATCGCGCGATTAAGAAGGGCACCGGCGAAATCGCGGGCGCGTCGCTCGAGGAAATCACCTACGAAGGCTACGGCCCCGGCGGCGTCGCGATAATGGTTGACGTGCTCTCTGACAATCGCAATCGTACCGTCGCGGAGTTGCGCTTTGTCTTCTCGCGGCACGGCGGCAATCTCGGCGAAGTAGGATGCGTCGGCTGGATGTTCAAAAAGCGCGGCGTGATTGGAATTGAAAAATCCGCCATCGACGAGGACAAGCTGCTCGAACTCGCACTCGACGCCGGCGCCGACGACGTGACCAGCGACGGCGACACTTTCCAGGTCCTCACGTCGCCCGACAAGCTCAACGCGGTGCGCGACGCGCTCGAAAAAGCCGGTCTCGCGATCGCGCATTCCGAACAGACACGGATTCCCGAAAATACGGTTGCGGTTTCCGGCCACGGTGCCGAGCAGGTGCTCAAGCTGATGGAAGAACTCGAGGATCACGACGACGTGCAGAACGTGGCCGCGAACTTCGACATCAGCGATGAAGAGATGGCGCAGTTCTCGGCGGCCTGACGCCGCGCGGGTGCTGCCGCGGAGGTGGGGTATGCGGATACTCGGGGTGGATCCCGGGAGCGCGGTATGCGGTTACGGCGTCGTCGAAGGACCGGACGGAGGTCAACGCTATGTGACCGCCGGCACGATTCGATGCGCGTCGCTCGCGCCAGGCCCGATGCGCTTGCAGCGCATCCACGAAAATCTTCTCGCCATCATCGACGAGTTCTCCCCGACCGCGCTGAGCCTCGAGCGTCACTTCGTCGCCGCCAATGTGCAGAGCGCGTTTCGCCTCGGCGAGGCGCGCGCGATGGCGATGCTCGCGGCGGCGGAGCGCGGCCTCGCGATGTTCGAGTATCCGCCCAATGAAGTTAAGCTCTGCGTCGCCGGCCACGGGCACGCCGACAAGGCGCAGGTCAAATACATGGTGCGCAAGACGCTGAAACTCGACCCGGCACTCGATCTCGCCGACGACGCGGCCGACGCGCTCGCGATTGCGCTCTGCCATCTGGGCCGCGGCCGCATGCCAAACCTGGTCGAGTCGATCGAACGCATTCGTCCGCCCGCGCCGCGCCGCAGCAAGCCTCGAATGGTGCCGCTATGATCGCGACACTCTCAGGCGCGCTCACAGTTCGCGACGCTGGCCGTATCGTTGTCGAGACGGGCGGCGTCGGCTACGAAGTGCTGATTCCGCTCAGCACCTACTATCGATTGCCGCAACTCGGCGAACGCGTCGCGCTCATGATCCGTCAGGTTGTGCGCGAAGACGCGCTGATGCTCTACGGATTTTCCAGTGCGACCGAGAAGCGCGCCTTCGACTTGCTGATGAGCGTGCAACACGTCGGCCCGAAACTCGCGCTCGCGATCCTGTCGGTGCTCGCACCCGAAGAACTGGTCGCCGCAATCGGCAAGGGCGACGTCGAGCGAATCGACGCAGTCCCGGGCGTGGGTCCGAAGGTCGCGGAGCGCGTCGTGCGCGAACTCCGCGACAAGGTCGCCGACTTGAGGATGGCGGCGCCGTCCGCCAGCGCGTCGAACGGGAATCCGCGGCCGGTGCCGGACGGTAATGGACGACCCGCCGGTCCGGCAGACGAAGCGATTTCTGCGTTGGTGAATCTGGGTATGAAACCGATCGAAGCAAAGCGCACGGTGGACGCAGTCATCGCAGCAGACACGAACGCGGCACAGAATCCCGAAACAATAATTCGCAAATCGTTGGCGGTGCTGCTTGGCGAAAAGTAAGCCGACCGAAAATGCCGGCGCCAATCCGGCCGCCGCTGAAGGACGCCTCATCGCGCGCGTCGGCCACGAGGACGATCGCCGCATCGATCTCGCGCTGCGCCCGCGTGCTATCGCGGAGTTCATCGGCCAGGAGCGCACCAAGAAGATTCTCGGCATGTCGATCAAAGCTGCCCGCGGACGCGCCGAGGTGCTCGATCACGTGCTTTTCGCAGGACCGCCCGGCCTCGGCAAGACCTCACTGGCGCATATCATCGCGCGCGAGCTCGGGGTCAACGTCCATGTTACCTCGGGTCCCGCGATCGAGCGCGCCGCCGACCTCGCCGCAATCGTGAACAACCTCGAGGAGCACGACGTGCTGTTCATCGACGAGATTCATCGCCTGCAGCGTGTCGTCGAGGAGCGCCTTTACTCCGCGATGGAGGATTTCGAGTTTCATATCGTGGTGGGCGAGGGGATGGGCGCGCGCACGATGAAGCTGTCGGTCAATCCGTTCACGCTGGTCGGCGCGACTACCCGCTCGGGTCTGCTGAGCTCGCCGCTGCGCGATCGCTTCGGCCAGCATTTCCATCTCGACTTTTACAATCACGCTGAATTGGGCGAGATCGTGCGTCGCTCCGCCGCGTTGTTGAATGTGTCGATCGACGAAGAAGGAGCGCACGAACTCGCATCGCGCTCGCGCGGCACGCCGCGAATCGCCAACCGACTGCTGCGCCGTGTTCGCGACTTCGCGCAGGTTAATGAAGCGCCGATCGTCACGCGCAAAATTGCGCTCGCGGCTCTGGAACTGCTCGAAATCGACACGGCCGGCTTCGACAAGATGGACCGCGCGATTCTCGGCGCGATTATCGACAAGTTCGACGGCGGCCCGGTCGGCGTCGAGAGCCTCGCGGCGGCGGTCGGCGAGGAGTCCGATACTATCGAGGAAGTTTACGAACCTTACCTGCTGCAGGAGGGCTTCCTGGCGCGCACGTCGCGCGGCCGCGTCGCCACCCAGCGAGCCTACACGCATCTCGGCCGCATCCGCCGCGGAACTTTGCTCTGAACCTGCTAGAGGGTGTTGACGGTTGCGGCGCTGACGGATTGAATGCGCGGCGCTGCGAACGACTGCAGATGCGGGTCCCTCGACGCCTGGCGCGCGATATCGCCGGCCATCTGCGCAATCGCTGGCGCAAATGCCGCGTTGAAACGATCGGCGGTGTGTTTGTCGATCTCATGCGTGATCACGGCGTCGGCGGGCGGAAAGACCACGACTGCTGCGAACAGCACCAGGTCGGTTCCAATGTGCGCGTACACGCCAGGCGCGTTGCCGTCGCACGAGCGCTCCGACGAAAACTCCGCAACGACAGTCCGCGAACGCGGATCGACAAATGTCACCGTCAACTTCATCGGATCCGCGAGACTAAGCTTGGGCGATGCAAACAAGTCCGCGCCGCCCGCCGCCTTCTCAGCCTCGACGACATTCACGTTCTGAAAATTTCCTCGAAACGCGCTCTGCAGCGTCTGCGCGAGCCCGGGATTCAGCACCTCGACGAACGCCTTAAAATACCTGGGATAGTCGAACGTCAGAGATGGATCGCCAATCACGGCGACCGTCAGCGGCAATTTTTCAGTTCCCAACGCGGCGTACGACGGAATGCTTTGCGGAGCCAATTCTCGATGGACCGTACAACCCGCTGCGGACAAGACAACAAAGCCCGAGAAGATCGTCGCAGTCAGCGTTTGCATGGAACCTATCGAGGACAAATCACGAACAAGGCCGAATAGCCAGCGGCCGGCGCCAAAACCTTTGCAGTTTTTACAACGATTCGACACCAGCTATTATTTCTCTTCGAAGCGGTACCTCCAGTGGCGAAGATTTATATTTTGCAGCATCACCCGGCCGAGAATCTCGGCACCATTGCCGACGCGCTCGAAGGCGCTGCGCTCGCATGGCAATACGTGCGCGTTGCCGACGGCCAGCCTGTGCCTTTGAATATGAAAGGCGCGGGCGGACTGATCGTGATGGGCGGCCCGATGGGCGTTTATCAGACCGACCGCTATCCGTGGCTGCGCGACGAGATGCGGTTGATCGAGGATGCGGTGAAACTGAATTTCCCGGTGCTCGGTGTATGCCTGGGCGCGCAGATTCTCGCGGCGGCGCTCGGTGCGAAGGTCGATCGTAATCCCAGCGGTAAGGAAATCGGATGGCATCCGATTCGCCTGAGCGACTCGGCTAAGGACGATCGCCTGATGCGCGATTTACCCGCGACAATGACGCCGTTCCATTGGCACGGCGACATCTTCGATCTGCCGCCCGGCGCGGTGTCGCTGGCCTCATCGGACAAAACTCCATGCCAGGCGTTTCGTCTCGGCGACAAGACGTACGGATTCCAGTTCCATATCGAAGTGACAACCGACGGAGTCGCCGCGATGGCCGACGCATTCGCAAAGGAATTGGTCCGCGAGAAAATTCCGGCCGATCGAATGATCGCTCAAGCGGCCGAGTTCATCCCTCAGCTCGAAACAATCTCCAACCAGGTATTCACGCGCTGGGCGTCCCCGATCCAGGGCATGTCCTAACTCAGGCGCAGCGGCTGACCGCTGCGTTCCATCTCGAGCAACTTTCGCTTGCGCTCCAAGCCCCATCGATAGCCGCCGAGATGGCCCGACGCGCGAAGCGCGCGATGACATGGGATGATGATCGAGACTGGATTGGCGCCGTTGGCGGTGCCGACCGCGCGGATAGCGCGGGGACGTCCGATGCGTCGCGCGATTTCGGAGTACGAACGCGTCTGACCCGCGGGAATCGCGCGGAGCTGGTCCCATACTGCAAACTGAAAGGGAGTCCCGCGAATATCCATCGGTGGCGTCGGCATCTTCGAGCGGCCGGCGATATATTCGGCGAGCGCATCGGCCCATTGGCCGATGCGCGCATCGGCGCGACGATTCGGGTCGGCGACCCGAATCGTCGCGAGCGGATAGTCGCCGCGCAACTCGGCGACCAAGGCCCGATCTGCTTCGCCCATCGCGGCGAAGCAGATCCCACGACGCGTGCCTGCCACCATCAGGCGCCCGAGCGCCGAATCGACAATCGCGTACATGATTTCCGCCCCGTCGCCGTGCGGCCCATACGACGAATCCCGTGAACTGTTATTTTGAGCTCTCATACGGCATCCTCGGAACCTACAACCCCGACGATCGGTTATTGTGATATGAAACCGAATATGAAAGCGCCAGCGGTTGCTGCTTCGGTCGCAGTTGCGCTGATACTCGGTGTCACACTGGTGGCTGAAATTCCGGCACCCGCGCCGACTTTTGCCGGCGAGCGCGTATGCACGCCTCTCGTCGCGGGTTATGGTGACAAACCGGGCGTCGACGCGGTTAAGGCGCTCAACGCACAAAGTGGATTGGAATCGTTTCTCGACACCTTTCACGTGCGCGACCGCGTCCTCGAAGTAGGCGTCGATCTTTCGAAATCTCCCGCGACTCTCGATCTCGTCGCAGACAACGCCGCCGATGTGCCCTTTGTCGAAAGCCGCGTACCGAAGAAGTTCGAAGATGTGCCCACCGAAGTCACCGAGACCAAGCCTTACGACAGGTTCGTAGCCTACATGTTGCGCACCCGCGGCTTGAGCAGGACGCCGAATCCTCCCGCCGGATGTCCGCAACCGAACGAGCAACAACGGCCGGATCTGGACGTGGTGCGGGCGATGGCGGCGCGAATGGACCTGGAGGTCGATCTGAAGCAGTGGTCTCAACCGGGATCGGATGTGGTGGTCGACGGAATCGGCATCGACCTGGAGGGTAAGGTCTCCGCCCTCGAGGTGACGGTCGACAAAGCCTCCGATGTCCCTCTAGTCCGCGCGGAAGTGCCGGAGACTTTCGAGGGCGTTCCCACCGAGGTGGAAGTCATAGAGACCTTCGACGGCGGGGGATCGTTTATCGGCATCGGACAACTCAACCAGTCGAGATGAGCCGGATGTCGCCTATGAAAACCAACATCAAGGCGCTGGCAGTTTCTGTTTCAATCGTCGTCAGTCTGATTTTTGCGATCGCGCTCGCTGCGGAAGTTCCCGGCCCGCCAGCTACAGATTTGAAACTGGCGCCTGATCTTTCCTTCTCGGACGATTCGAGTCCCAACTTTCCTATCGCGGGGAAAAATCTCTCCGACGGCTCAATTGCCGGCGACCATGCGACTGTGATCTTCTTCGGCACCGCGAATTGCTGGAACACCGCGCGCGAAGCCGAGCGTTTGGTGCAGGTCTATCCACAGTACAAAGACAAGATACGTTTCGTCGTCGTTGATTTGCGAAAGCCGTCATTGGCGCAGCAAGCCTTGATCGGTCGCTACTATCACGGCTCCATCCCGACGATCGCGGTGATCGATCGCGACGGCAAAGTGCTCTACGACCGCGCCGGTGAGACGGCGAGCGAGCGGGGCGATGCGAGCAATCTGCAGAAGCTGCTCGATTCCGCGCGCTAACCCTTCGGCAGCTTGAGGACGCGCTCGCCGATGATGTTGTGCTGAATCTCGCTCGAGCCAGCCGCGATCGTTAGTCCTCGAGCCGCGAGCGTGCGATGCATCCAGCGGCCGCCTTCGACCGCACCGTGGCTGCCGCCTTCGACGTCGGCGAACGGCCCGAGCAGCTCATCGGCGAACATCGCGACTCGCAGGTTCAGCTCGGTGGCGAACAGTTTGCCGAATGAACTCTCCGCGCCCGGCACCTTGCCTTTGAGCTGCGCCGACAGCGAGCGGTAGCGCGACAGCCGCAGACATCGCGCTTCAACTGCGAACTGCGCGAGCTTCTGCCGCACGTACGGATGCTTCCACGCCGGCCCGCCCTGGAAGTCCATCTTTTTGGCAAGTTCGAGCAGCTCGCCAATCGTGCGTTCCACCGGATGACGCGTGCCGCCGGAAACGCGCTCGTACATGAGCGTCGCGATCGATACCTGCCATCCCGCATTCAGATCGCCGACCAGGTTTTCTTTCGGTACGCGGACGTTGTCGTAAAAGACCTCGTTGAATCCGGCATCGCCCGTGATCTGAACGAGAGGCCGCACCGTGATTCCGGGACTATGCATATCGACCAGCAGGTACGAAATCCCCTTATGCTTGGGCGCCGACGGGTCGGTGCGTACGAGCAGCACCTGCCAGTCCGCGCGATGCGCCAAGCTGGTCCACACTTTCTGCCCGTTGATCACGAAGGTGTCGCCGTCGAGCACTGCGCGCGTCTGCAGGCCCGCGAGATCAGAGCCGGCGCCGGGTTCCGAATAACCCTGGCACCAGATTTCCTCGCCGGTCAGCATCTTGAGCAGGTGGCGTTTTTTCTGCTGCTCGGTGCCGAGATGCATGATGGTCGGGCCGATTCGATCGATCGCGAGCTGATTGGCGCCATAGAGCGGAAGTCCAAGGCGCAGTACTTCGTCCTGGTAGATGGCCTGATCGATCATGCTCGCGCCGCCGCCGCCCCATTCCTTGGGCCAGTGCAGAGCGACGTAACCGGCTTTGTAGAGCCGGCGATGGTAATCGAGGAGCTGCGCCCATCGCCCGTCGTCGCGCACGTCGAGCAGGCTGGCGGTCGAGCCGCCGAGGCCCTCGCCCTTGCTTCCGAAAGCTTCAGCGGAGTTCTTTTCGAGCCATCCCGCGATTTCAGCCCGAAATGTTTCCTGTTCCGGCGTGTAAGTAAAATCCATCGGCTGCTCCGCTTTGATTTATCGGGGCGAGTATAGCGCGATCAGAAGATTTCTCGTTAGTGAAGAGCCCCAAACTTTCGATACTGGCATCAATACTCCTTTGCTATATGATAGCCGGATACTCTGAGCGCTGCGGGACGCGATGCAATTGCGCGTTGCGGTTGCGCTCTATCACTAAAAGACGAGGCGAATTGCGACACCGATGGCATACGAGCACATCAAGGTTCCCAGCAACGGCGAAAAGATCACCCTTGGCGCCAATCACACTCTGAAAGTTCCCGACCGCCCGATCATCCCCTTCATCGAAGGCGACGGCACCGGCCCCGACATCTGGCGCGCGTCGCAATATGTCTTCGACAACGCGGTCAAGAAAATCTACGGCGGCAAGCGCCAGATCGCGTGGATGGAAGTGTTCGCGGGCGAGAAGCCGTTCAACCAGTGGAAGAACTGGCTGCCCGACGAAACCGTCGAGGCGTTCCGCGAGTTCCTGGTGGGCATCAAGGGACCGCTGACTACTCCGATCGGCGGTGGCATCCGATCGCTCAACGTGGCGTTGCGCCAGATGCTCGACCTGTACGTATGCTTGCGCCCGGTGCGCTACTTCGCCGGCGTGCCGAGCCCGGTCAAGCATCCCGAGAAACTCGACGTCGTAATCTTCCGCGAGAACACCGAAGACATCTACGCGGGAATCGAATGGCCCGCGGAGTCGCCCGAGGCGAAGAAGCTCATCAAGTTCCTGCAGGACGAGATGGGCGTCAAGAAAATTCGCTTCCCCAACACGTCCGGAATCGGGATCAAGCCCGTCTCGCGCGAGGGCAGCGAACGGCTGATTCGCGCTGCGCTCGACTACACGATTAAGCACAAGCGCAAGAGTGTGACGTTCGTGCACAAGGGCAACATTATGAAGTACACGGAGGGCGCGTTCCGCGATTGGGGCTACGAACTCGTCCGCCGCGAGTACAAGGGCAAAGCGGTAGGATGGGACGATTGCAACGGCAAGCCGCCCGCCGGCGAATTGCTGGTCAAGGACGCGATCGCGGATATCACGCTGCAGCAGGTGCTGACGCGGCCCGACGAATTCGACGTTGTCGCCACGATGAACCTCAACGGCGACTATATCTCCGACGCGCTCGCGGCGCAGGTCGGCGGCATCGGAATCGCTCCAGGAGCCAACATCAACTATCTGACCGGTCACGCGATCTTCGAGGCGACGCACGGCACCGCGCCCAAGTACGCCAATCAGGACAAGGTGAATCCCGGCTCGGTAATCCTGTCGGGCGTGTTGATGTTCGAGCACATGGGATGGCAGGAAGTTGCCGACGGCATCATTCGCGGGCTTGAAAAGACGATCGGCAAGAAAGAGGTGACCTACGACTTCGAGCGGCTGATGACCGGCGCGAAGCTGCTGAAGTGCTCGGAGTTCGGCAAAGCGATCGTCGATAATATGTGATCTGCGATCTTTCTTAATCTGGTCCCCCTTCCCGTTCGGGAAGGGGTTAGGGGTTAGGTTGCTGGATAATCTGGTCGGCGCACCACATTCCCGTCTCGATTGCTGACTCGAAATGGGGGAGGCCCATGTAGTCGCCCGCGAGTAGCACGCGCTGCGAGGACGGTCGCGATTTTCTGTATGCTGCCAGGTCGCGGCTGCGTCCCACGGGGGACTTCGGTAGCGCATTGGGCCATCGCACGATTTGCGCGAAGCGCTTGGTCGCGGTCGCGCCGGGAAAGAACCGCTCGATATCCGGAAGCACCTTGGCGACGACCTCGTCGTCCGACAGATCCATCATCGCGCCCGCTGCTTCGGGCTTGACGAACAGGTTGAGCATCTCGCCGTCCGGCACGCGAGCAAGATCCTTGGCCGATTCGAGAGTGGCCGAGGCGATGAGTTGGCGGTCGGGGCGCGGGATCAAAAAGCCCCACACGTCTTTCAGCGCGGGTTCATCGCGCCAATGACGGCTGGTGGCGAGACCAATCTTGACCGTCGGTGCATACTCTGTCGCCATCAGCTTTCGCTCGAGCTCGTCACCAGCGCGATAGAGCCGCGACGCGATAGGAGCAGTCGCCGCGAGCACGACATGGTCGGCGCGCGTTTGTTCGCCCGATAGCTGCACGACGACGCCGTCATCGCGAACCTCGATTCCCTGCACCGGCGACTCGAGTTTGACGTTGACCTTCGCTGCGAGCGCGTCGGGAAACGAGCCGAGCCCACGGCTCAGCGTCATCTCCTTGCCGCGGCCGTTGTCGGTTAGCACCAGCGTCGCCAGCGTGGCTGCCCGCGACGTTTCTTCCATCATGCAGAGCAGGCCGCCCGCGACGAGAGGCTCGACGAGATAGTCGGTCGCGCAGCCCATCCGCGGCGCGCACCATCGCGCCGTGTCCTCATCGTCGTAATCCGCCCATGCCGCGTAGTTATCGACCGGCGGCCAGTGCAGTTTCGTCGTATGCCAGATGAAACGCGCGAGGTCGGGGAAGCTGACCAATCCGGACGTGAGCGCGTAAATCGGGAACATCGCGCCCGACGGCATCCGGCGCGGACGCCCGTCCTTGACGATTGCCATCCAGGGGCTGGTCGGCTTCAGTTCGGCCTCGAGACCCAGTTCCTTCACCAGGCCGAGCGCGTTGCGGTAGGTGCTCGTGATCAGCTGCGCGCCGCGCTCGATCATATAGCCGTCGCGCGAGTCGGTACCGAGTCTGCCGCCGACATGATCGCTCGATTCGAGCACCGTAACATCCGCTCCCGCCTGCCGCAGCCGATACGCCGCTGCAAGCCCCGCCATCC
>NZ_DATDGQ010000297.1:0-4428 GCF_036522015.1 Binatus sp. (SeqCode) | reverse complement strand
GAAGCGCTTCACGTCCCACGACGGGTCGGCGATCAGGTTGACCGCGACCGTCAGCCCAATCTCGCGCGCGACTTCGAGCGCCTTGAAATTCACGCCCATCGACGATCGCTTGCGATGCAGCTTCAGGCCCTCTTCGTCGATCGCCTCGAGCCCGAGGAACATGTACTCCATCCCGAGCTTGCGCCAGTAGCGAAACACTTCCGGATTGCGGCACAGCACGTCGGCGCGAGTCTCGAGGTAGTACTGCTTTTTGATTTTGCGCTTTTCGATTTCGTGCCCGATCGCAAATCCATGCTCGGGATGAATGAACGCGACGTCATCGACGATGAAGACGTTGGGCTCTTTGATCGACAGCATGTCCTCGGCCGCCGCTTCCGGCGTCGATTTGCGGTAACTGCGGCCGTAAAACGTCCATGCGCTGCAGAACGAGCAATCCCACGGACAGCCGCGGGTGAACTCGATCGACGCGCACGGATCGAGCACGCCGATAAAATATTTGTTGCGCCGCCGCCCGAGATCGCGCGCCGGAAAAAACTGATCGAGATCGTCGAGCATGATCGGCGTCGGCCCCGACCCCTGCGCCGTCAGCACTCCGGGAACCTTGCCAATCGAGCCGGTGCCGATCGCATCGAGCAGCATCGGCGTCGCGGTCTCGCCTTCGCCGCGGATGACCGCGTCGATCGCGCCCTCCGCATGCTCGAGGATTTCGTCCGCGACAAACGACCCGCTATGCCCGCCGGTGAAGACGAAGCAGTCCTTCACCAGCCGCTTCACATCCTTGGCGAGATCGATCACCTCGGGCACATTGGCGAGATAATTCAGCGAGAAGCCGACCGCATTCGGCTTGAAGCTCTCGAGCTCGGCGAATAGATCACGATGCTTGAAAATTTGCAGATCGATAATCCTCACGTCATGGCCGGCCGCGCGTGTCGCCGCCGCCACCCGCTCCATTCCGAGCGGTTCGAGCCGCAAATAAATCTCGCTGTACATAAGCGGACTTGGATGTACGAATAGGATCCGCATTAGATTTCCTCCGGGCGCAGTGTTCGCGACGTCCCGCCTGACCAATCGGCCAGTCAGATCAAAAGCATCCTAATCTGCTCGCCGAGTCAATGAAATAGGGGCATGGGCGTTAATCCGGCCTCCATGCTATTGGCTTTGGCAACGGTGACTACGAATGAAGATGTGCAGAGCGTGAGCAGAACTCTTCTAATACTCCCGTTGGTCACGCTGCTCGTAGCGGGACTGCCCGACTTTCCCGCCACACTCGCCGACGAACAACCCAAGGTGGAAAAGGAATGTCTCAGCTACGACCCCGCCTATGAAAACGCTCCGTTGTTCGTGGTCAAAACCAGCCCGGGCGAACAACGCGCCTGGCTATACAAGAAGACTCAAGCCTGCCCGAAAGACAAGCCGTGCGGGTCGCGTCAAAAAGCTTACCTGGTGAGCGGCGACGTGGTCTTTGCGGGCCCGCCGAATCGAGGTTTTCGATGCGCCTACTACGGCAGGCCCAATGGTAAGATCGTCGCCGGCTTCATTCCTGTCGAGAACCTCGGACCGGTGACTGAAGACGCCAGCATGTCGATCGATTTCGTGATCGGAACATGGAATTACGAAAGTGACTCGATCGGAATAAAGGCGGCTGCCGCGGGACAGGTCAGCGGCGATGGACAGGCGTCCTATCAGACGGCTGAAACCGTTAACGAGGGAAGTTTTTCGGCGCAAGCTCCTCTGGCGGCAGGGCAGAAGGAGCTGGTGTTCAAGGAAGGCGATGACGAATCGTCCTGCGTGGTGAAACTTCGGCGGCGAGGACCGTACCTGGTCGCGTCGGACAACGGCAACTGCGGCGGCCTGAACGTCAGCTTCGGTGGAATCTACACGAAGGACAAAACGAAATAGACGAGTATCAAATCCCGGTTCATGCTATTTTGGTGTCCGATGTCTAACGGCGACGCACCGCAGCCGGGCCAGCCACAACAGGGTAGCTACCTGTTCATCTTCGTGATTTTTATCGCCGTGCTGATCGACGCCTTCCTGTTCGCCCAAGTGCACGCGAACTATGTCCATGACCACGGCTACGACGTCCGCCCGCGCCACCCCGCCGTCGCCAAACCGGCCCCGCCATAACGCACCGTCTCCGCATCCGGTCCCCCTTCCCGCACGGGTAGGGGTTAGGTCGCCAGACGCAATCTCCAACGCCTCGTCACCTCGCCCTTGACACGCGTGCGCGAGCGCCGGAATTTTGGCACTGAGCTCGAAACTCCAAACCCTGAAAAAAGAAAATCGGAGAAATCATGCAGTACTCGAAACTCGGCAAGACTGGGATCACCGTCTCGCGCATCTGCCTCGGATGCATGAGCTATGGCGACAAGAAATGGCGTGACTGGGTGCTCACGATGGACGAGGCACGCGATCACTTCGCCGCCGCCGTCGAATCCGGGATCAACTTCTATGACACCGCCAACGTCTATTCAGTCGGCGCGAGTGAAGAGGTCACCGGGCGATGGCTCGGCGAGATGGCCAAGCGCGACGAGATCGTGGTCGCGACCAAAGTGCACGGCCCGATGGCGTCGGGTCTCAATCGCGCCGGCCTCAGCCGCAAAAATATTCTCGAAGCCTGCGACGCGTCACTGCGCCGCCTCAAAATGGATTTCATCGACCTCTACCAAATCCATCGATGGGACTACACGACGCCGATCGAGGAAACGCTCGAGGCACTCGACTCTCTGGTTCGCGCCGGCAAGGTGCGCTATCTCGGCGCGAGCTCGATGGCCGCGTGGCAGTTCGCCAAGGCGCTAGCGATTCAAAAAGAAAACGGATGGCACCGGTTCATCTCGATGCAGAATCATTACAACCTGGTCTATCGCGAGGAGGAGCGCGAGATGAATCCGCTCTGCATCGACAACGGCGTCGGCTTGATTCCATGGAGCCCGCTCGCGCGCGGTTTCCTGGCAGGCAATCGCGACAAGGGCGGCACCGGTCCAACCGCGCGCGCCAAGACCGACGACTTCGCCAAGAACATGTACTTCCGCGAATACGACTTCGAAGTGCTGAGCGTCGTCGAGCAGATCGCCAAAGAGCGCAGCGTGACGCCGTCGCAGATAGCGTGCGCATGGATCCTGCAGGCGCCGGGCGTCAGCGCACCCATAATCGGCGCGACCAAGCTCGCGCATTTGAAAGAAGCGATCGCGGCGGTCGACGTGAAACTGACGGCGGACGAAGTCGCCGCGCTCGAGAAGCCGTACCGGCCGCATCCGATTTTGGGGCATGAGCAGCCAAGACCGTCGCGGATGGTCTCGTCGCGGGCAACCTAACCCCTAACCCCTTTTTTCGGGCCTCGCGTGAAGGGGGACCGGACGCGCGCTATGTTTCACGTGAAACGTGGAGTCGATCGCGGATAACTCAATGTTAGCAACGGGTATATGCCGAATATGTTTCACATGAAACGTCCCGCTATGGCGTTTTAGTTCAGGAGAAAGGACCGCGAATACGCCTACAACGGACCTTAAAGCGTTACTTGAGGTTGCGGAGGCGATGGCTGGTCTGCGCGCGCCGTTCTACTTCGTCGGGGGATGGGCAATCGACCTGCATCTCGGGCGCGTGACGCGCGAGCATCATGATGTCGACGTGCTCGTCATGCGGCGCGATCATCTCGGACTGCACAAGGCGCTGAAACAATTTTCGCTGAAGAAAATCATCCCGCATCCCGAGGGCCTGGTGAACCGCGGAACTCTCGTCGAGTGGCCCGCGGGCGAGCGGCTCGAGCTGCCGATCCATCAGATCAATGCGTATCGCGCGGGCCAGACGGAGCCGGCGTTCCAGGTGATGCTCGAGGAGTCGTCGGATAGCGAATGGATCTTTCGGCGCAATCCGGAAGTGCGCATGCCGATATCGCGGATGGGATTTTATCCGCTGTGGGGACTTCCGTATCTCGCGCCGGAGATCGAGCTGCTGTTCAAGGCGAAGCATCTCGAAGCGCGCGATCGAATTGATTTCGACAATGCGAGAACGGCGCTGAGCGCGGACGCGCGGCGATGGCTCCGCGACGCGATCGAAAAAACGCATCCGGGCCACGAATGGCTGAAGGCGCTCTAACTGGAATGGAGAACTGAGATGGAAATCAACGGCATGGCGCATGTGATGCTCACGGTCAGTAATTTCGAGGCGTGCTTTCCATTCTATGAAAAGCTGCTCACGTATCTCGGACTGAAGCCGGTCATGCGCAGCGAGGACATGCTCTACTGCGTCGGCGGCAGGACTGCGGTCGGAATCATGCGCGGCGACGATTCGTATCGCGCGGAGAAATTTCAGCAGCGTCGCGTCGGGCTGCATCACCTGTGCCTGCGCGCGCGCGAGCGCGGCGACGTCGACGAGATTTACGGCTATCTCAGGAAAATTGGCGCGAAGATTGTGCATCCGCCGGAAGAC
>NZ_DATDGQ010000296.1:0-15356 GCF_036522015.1 Binatus sp. (SeqCode) | reverse complement strand
CCGACTGGATCGGGCGGAACACGTTGTTCCACATGATCTTGGTCGCGACATAAGGATCGTTCGGATCGATCAGCGGAAACGCCTGGCCCGCGATGTAGCCCACCATGCTGCGATGATCGTTGGTGAGCCGGACCTGCTGCGAATACTTTTCCGTCGCTTCCCGATACGGCGGCGGCCAATCGATTCGCTCGGGCGCGACGATGTTCATTCTCATCCCGTGAGTGACAGCGTAGTACACTCCGGGCGAGACCAGGTCCCTGACCTGCGCTGCGTTGCTGGGAGCTATGACGTCGCCCGGCTTCACCGTCGCATCAGCCGACGCCGCGATGAGACATAAGCAGATCGTCAGCGCCCCCACACTCAGCATCGCCTTCCCCAAAGCATGCTTAACCATTTTGTTTCCTCCTCCCTCCGTCATATGAGGACAATTCTGGGTCGCGAAATTGTAACGAGTCAAGTATCTACGCCCAGATATCATCAAAATGTTCATTAATTCTACTAATTGACCGTAGCGGTGCGAAAAAGAAGCGGGGCGATGCAGCCTGTCTGCCGCATCGCCCCGCCGGTCGTCGAAGGGCGCTAAGCCCCTGATTTATCAGGCTAACTTCGCTTACGGAGCCGCCTTTACCATCGATTCGGTGGTGAAGAAATCCTTGTCAACCGCACCCATGTTGATATACCAGCATTCACGCTCGGGCGTATTCTGTCCCGGCAAATAACACATTGTCGCGAAACCCGACTGTACGTCGTAGCGCGCCGAGCCCACGATGAACTCGCGCTTGAACGGATAAATTGCCACCTTCGCGTCGGGCACCGGACGGTCGCGATACGCTGCCCAGAAAATATTGGTGCGCCACAGCGCGCCCTTCTGGTCGTATCCATCAACGTACGGCTCGAACCATACTTCCGAGTCCATGTACACGACGGTGTCCTTGTCGAGCACGTTGCCCGCCTGGCCGATGTCACGGTTGGGCGTCGCCTCGACGATGTACATGTGGCGCATCTCCCAATCTTCCGGGCAGGCTGAGGCGCCGCCGTCGGTCGAGCAAGTCACCTCCGGCGAATGCTTCGCGTGAACCACCGCCAGCATCTCTTTCTCGCCGAGGAACTTGTAGTTGTACTCTTCAGTCTTCGGATTGAAGCCCGAATAGTGGTCGGGGTCGAAGCTCTGCGCTCCGGTCGCGGTGCTGTTGAGCGACTCGTTCAGGCGTCGCACGCGGCGGCTGCCCGGGTTCCACGACCAGGTGTCGTCACCCTGCTTGGGCGCTGCGTAGCGATAACGAATCAGGCCCTGGCCGCGTGCTTCCTGCGGCGCGAGCAGGGGATACAGGCCGAACAGCCACAGGCGTCCGGTCTTCTTGAAGTCAGGATCGACCGGCATCGGCTCTACTTCCGTGCGGCCGACCAGGTCGTAGCCCGCGTAGTGGCCGACCTGGATGTCGTTGATGATCTTCTGCTCATGACCCGGATTGACGTACTCGATCTGGCAGTCGAAGAAGCGCAGATCGTAGTCGTCGGTGCTGATCGGGCGGAACACGTTGTTCCACATGATCTTGTTCCCGACTTGCGGGTCGTTGGTGTCGATCAGCGGGAAGGGCTGACCTGCGACGTAGCCGATCAGCGAGCGGTGGTCGTCGGTCAGGCGTACCTGTGACGAGTATTTCTCGGTCGCATCCTTGTACGGAGGCGGCCAATCGATTCGCTCGGATGGCACGACATTCATCTGCATTCCGTGCGTCACCATGTAGTAAACGCCGGGCGACACCAGATCTTTGACCTGCGTCGCATTCTGTGGAGTGATCACATCTCCGGGCTTAACTCCGGCCCGGGCGGTGGCGGCAAACAGTCCGATGCTCATCACGAGCGCGCCGACACCCGCTACTTTCCATGCGCGGGTAAAACGAGAAACCATTCTTGGGAAACCTCCTGGGCGACTGCGAACGCAGGCCTGACGTAATTAGAACTAAGAGCCCATCACAGATGTTCCCGGGAGACAACAACAATTGATAACTTTGGCTTCATGCCGAGTCAGTGAACATTAGCGTTGGTAATGCAAGGAACAAATTCCAATAATGAGCTAAGCGCCTGAATTTGCGCCCAAAAATGCGGCAATTAATCGTCAGCGGCGGGACTAGGCGAGCTACGCTATTCGTAGCGAAGTGCGTCGATCGGGTGAAGCAGACTGGCCTTGCGGGCGGGGTAATACCCGAAGAAAACTCCCACCGCCGCCGAAAAGATGAACCCTCCCACCACTGCCACCGGCGAGACCAGCGTTGGCCATGCCGCCAGCGCCGAAATCAGCTTCGACACCAGTATTCCGAGGACGATTCCCGCAAACCCGCCCATCACCGACAGCAGCATCGCCTCGACCAGGAACTGCAGCATGATATGGATGCGCCGGGCGCCGATCGCCATTCGGATTCCGATCTCGCGCGTGCGCTCGGTCACCGACACCAGCATGATGTTCATGATTCCGATCCCGCCGACCAGCAGCGAAATCGACGCCACCGACAACAGCAGGATCGTCATCACCTGCGTCGCGCTCTCGGACGCCGCCGCTATTTCGCTAAGATTGCGCACCGTGAAATCGTCGTCCTGTTTCGCCTGGATATGATGCCGCTCGTGCAGCGTGTGCGTAATCTGTGTGATCGCGTTGTCCACCTGGTCCGAGCTGCTCGCCTTGACGAACATCGAATTCACGACGCCGGTGATTTTCGGTGCGCTGCCAAACGCGCTGGTCGCTTCACTGGTGCTGTAAACCGAATTGGTGGTCGGCACCGACGCGTAAGGATTGGTCGCGTTGGCCGTCGCCACCGCCGCGGGCGCGGCTGGCGCGGTCGGAGCAGACACGCCCAACACTTTGCGCTCGGCCGTGTTGAACGGCACGATCACCACGTCGTCCTGATCCTGCCCGTAGCTCGACTGGCCCTTGACTGAGAGCACGCCGATCACTTTCATCGGGAAGTTCTTGACCCGGATAGTCGCGCCGACCGGATTCTGTCCCTCGCCGAATAGATTGTTCACCACGGTCTGCCCGAGCAGGCAGACCGCTGCGCCGGCCTTTTCCTCGGAGTCGGTGAAGATGCGCCCGATCGAGAGCGGCCAGTCCCGGATCGCAAAATAGTTCGAGGTCGTGCCCTGGATGTTGGTGCTCCAGTTTCGATTTCCCGAAACCACCTGCGCCACCTGCCGGTCCATGTATGTCACCAGCGCGACAGGCCCGCCGCCGCGCGCAATCGCCTCCGCGTCGGCGACCGTCAGCGTCGAATTGCTGCCCAGCCCCGCCCGCGCGCCATTGGCGGTCGTCGCGCCCGGTACAATTATCAGCAGGTTGGTGCCGAGGCTGTTGATTTGCGCCTCGACCGAAGACTTCGCGCCGTCGCCGACCGCGACCATCGTGATCACCGCCGCGACCCCGATAAAAATACCGAGCATCGTGAGCGCCGCGCGCAGCTTGTTGCGCTTGATTGCGCGGCCCGCCGCGACCACCGCCATGCTCGCAAACGTCCACGCCTCGTCCACGATTGACGACGCCTGCTGCTCGGGCGCACGCGTCGCCAATCCCGCTTTGCCGCCGCTCGCCGTGGCACTCGGGCCGGTGCCTTCCTTGCGCGTGTCCGAAATTATAACGCCGTCGCGGAACGTGACGACCCGGTCCGCGTACGCCGCGACGTCGGGATCGTGCGTCACCACGATCACCGTGATCCCCTGCTGGCGATTAAGATTGGTCAGCACGTCCATTATCTCGGCCGAGTTGGTCGAGTCGAGATTTCCGGTCGGCTCGTCGGCCAGCAGTATCGACGGCCGATTGACCAGCGCGCGCGCAATCGCGACGCGTTGCTGCTGCCCGCCGGAGAGCTGATTCGGATGGCTCTGCTCGCGGCCGGCCAGTCCCACCAGCTTCATCAAATCCGACGCGCGGCTCTCGCTGTCCGCGGTCCACGCCGAATAGAACAGCGGCAGCTCGACGTTCTCGAGCGCCGAAGTTCGCGACAGCAGGTTGAAGTTCTGAAAGACGAATCCGATTCGACGGCTGCGGATCGTCGCCAGCTGCGACTCGTTCAGCTTCGCGACGTCCTCGCCCTCCAGCACGTAACTTCCGCTGGTCGGCAGGTCCAGGCACCCGAGCATGTTCATCAGCGTCGATTTGCCCGAACCCGATGCACCCATCACCGCCACGAACTCGCCGCGCTCGATAGTCAGGTCAACCCCGCGCAGCGCATGCACCTCGACCTCGCCGAGCACGTAAGTCTTGGTCAAACCGCGCAGCTCAATGACGGAGTTCATCGGACTAGTGCGGCAGATGCATCGTGGGCATCCCGCCGCCGCCCATCCCGCCGCCGCTGTGCGATCCCGATCCCGCTGCATGGGGCGTAGTGCTGCGCACTTCGTCCGTCACCACGCGCTCGCCCGCCTGCAAGTCGCCGTCGGCGACTTCGACCCAGGTGCCGTCGCTCAGCCCGGTCGTGATCGCGACCGGCGAGACCTTGCGATTAGCGAGCACCCACACCCGGGTTTGCCGCCCCGGCGCTCCGTCGATCGCCGCGGAATCCGCCGGCGGTTGTCCCAATGGCGCGAAGCGCAGCGCGTCGATCGGCACGCGCACCACGTTGCCCTTGGACGCCGTGACGACGTTCACATTCGCCGTCATCCCCGGCTTGAGCAGCAGCTCGGGATTTTCCACGCTCACCACGACGTCGTAGGTCACCACGTTCTGCACGGTAATCGGCGCCTGCCGCACCTGTGCGACCGTCCCCTCGAAATCGCGGTCGGGAAAAGCGTCCACCCGAAAGGTAGCCTTCTGTCCGGACTTGACGTAGCCGATATCGGACTCGCTGACGTTCGAATCGACCTGCATCTTGGTCAGGTCCTGCGCGATCAGAAATAGCGTCGGCGTCTGAAAGCTCGCCGCCACCGTCTGGCCCACATCGACATTGCGCGAGACCACGGTGCCGTCAACCGGTGAGACGATATTGGTGTAATTGAGATTGACCTCGGCCGCGGCGACGTTGGCCGTCTGCTGCTGGATATTGGCCTGATCGAGCTTGACCTGCGCGACATCCATCTGCCACGCGCTGTACGCCGAATCGACCACGTCCTTCGACACCGCGTCGGCCTTGAACAGCGCCAGGTTCCGCTCGTACGTAACCTTCTTATAGGCAAGATCGGCCTGGTCCTTACCGAGCTGCGCCTTGGAGTTCGCCAGCGTCGCATGCGCGATATCGACGGTCACCTGGTACGGCCGCGCGTCGATTTTCGCGATCGCCTGCCCCTTCTTCACCGGCGCATTGTAGTCGGCGTAAATCGCCGTAATCGGCCCCGACACATAAGTTCCGACCTGCACCGTAATGACCGGATTAACTGTCCCGGTGGCCGTAACCGACCGCACAATCGGCCCCTCAGTAACCTTGGCCGTAACAATCCTCGGCGCAGTCGTGCTGCCGGTTAGGAAATACCAGCTGGCGAAGACCGCCAGGAACGCAATCGCAAGCATCCACGCGCTATTCTTGGAAAATCTCATGCTCGATGCCCAATTATCATCCCGCCATCCACAGCTTTCCAGCAACTACCACCTGTTAGACGTACCCCCGCAGCGCAGGTTTCGCCCCGAAAAGCGCCGCCAGGAAGCACGAGAGAACCGCTTCCTTATAACCCGGTTCCCCTTCCCGCCCCTGAGAGCAAAGTAGCGCGCCGCGCGCAACTTTGCGCTTCTCACTGGGTGCCGGGGTCACCCCTGCCGCCCGCCGCGCAGGCGATTATCCTCCCACAGAGATTCCATCGCTTCGTCGAGCCTCCACACACTTGAGCAAAATCCCGCGACCGGACTAACCTGTCGCTCATGCCCCAATCGCAACAGCAGCCGCCACTCGCCGGAATCAAAGTCGTCGATCTCACGCGCTACCTCGCCGGCCCCTTCTGCACCCAAATCCTCGGCGACTACGGCGCCGAAATCCTCAAAATCGAGCCCGTCGAAAATCCGCGCGGCGAGCTCGGTGACAGCGGCGACGGAAAGCGTCCCGACAGCTACTTTTTTCTCTCCGCGAATCGATCGAAGAAAAGCATCCGACTCGCAATCAAAAAACCCGAAGGCCGCGAAATCCTGATGCGCCTGATCGACGCGGCCGACGTCGTCGTGGACAATTTCCGGCCGGGCGTCATGCAAGCGATCGGCCTCGACTACGAAACCCTCGCGGCGCGCAACCCGCGCATCATCACCTGCTCGATCTCGGGCTTCGGCTCGACCGGGCCACTGCGCGATTTTCCCGGATTCGATCAAATCGCGCAGGGGATGTCGGGCCTGATGAGCGTGACGGGCACCGTCGAGAGCGGGCCGACCCGCGTCGGCATCGCGATCTGCGATCTGCTCGGCGGAATTTTCTCCGCGCAAGGAATTCTGCTCGCGCTCGAAGCGCGCCATCGCGACGGCCGCGGCCAACGCGTCGAGACCTCGCTGCTCGAGTCCATCGTCAGCATCCTGACCTGGTCGGCCGGAATTTATTTCGAAACGGGCAAGACGCCCGCGCCCGCCGGCAACAATCATCCGCTGTCGTCGCCGCACGGCGTCTTCAAGGCCTCCGATCGCCCGTTCAACATCGCATGCGGCAACGAAGCGATGTGGAA
Source organism: Binatus sp. (SeqCode) (assembly GCF_036522015.1). Classification (GTDB taxonomy): domain Bacteria; phylum Desulfobacterota; class Binatia; order Binatales; family Binataceae; genus Binatus. The sequence goes on along the minus strand of NZ_DATDGQ010000296.1, from coordinate 8,735 downwards.
AAAGTTCGTCAAAGTGATCGCTCGCCCCGAACTGGCAGCCGACGAGAGATTCACAAGCAGCGGCCGCCGCATAAAAAATCGCGCCGCGCTCACCGAAGAAATAAATCGCGCGCTCCAGCCGCATCCCGCCGAACATTGGATTGGAGTGCTGAATCGCGAAGGCATCCCGTCAGGCCCGATCCTGACCATCGAAGAAATGTTCAAGCACCCGCAAACCGCCGCCCGCCAGATGCTGCTGAAGCTGCCGCATCCTGAGCTGGGCGAATACCTGACGACCGGACTCGCCGCCAAGCTGGAATCGACCCCCGGTAAAATCACCCGCCCCCCGCTGGTCGGCGAGCATACCGATGAGGTGCTCGCAGCGCATGGGTATTCGCGGAAAGATCTCGAGCGCCTGCGAACTTCCGGAATCATTGCCTAATCCTATCCTCTCTCTATCAGGGAGAGGCTAGGAAGAAGACCTCACCTCGACACGTCCGCCATCCAGCAGCCACTCGATGCTGGTGCATCTTCTTGCGAGAGCGTCGTCGTGGGTTACGATCACCATCGCGCCTGGATACTCGACCAGCGCCTCTTCGAGGCGCTCGATTGCCGGCATGTCCAGATGATTGGTCGGTTCGTCGAGCACCATCGCCCATACCTGTCGCCCGAGGCCATACGCCATCGCGAGTTTGCGCGCTTCCCCGGGACTTGGCGCGGCGGACTCGAGCAGGCGGTCGGGATCGATCCCAAGCGACGCGACCAGCGTGAGTACGCGGCCGCGGTCTTCGGCGTTGAGCTCGCGGACCGCATCGAGCATCGCGATACCGTCGCGCGCCGTTAGTTCCTGCGGCAGGTACAGGATGCGCTCGCGCGCAATATGCGCTCCGCGCAGCATCGCAGCCAGCAGAGTAGTCTTGCCGATTCCGTTGGGACCAGCGGCTCGAATCTTCGCGTCGCGCAGCACTGCGAGGTGGACGTCTTCGAGAATTGGCGTATCGCCGGCGCAGATCGCGGCTTCGTCCAGCGTGAAAACTTTCGCCACTGGTGCGGGTACGTAGTCGACGAAAATCGAACGCCCCTTTGCTTTGCGGAATTTGTACTCGCCGAGCTTTTCCGACACGCGATCGACGCTCGCGCGCAGCACCGCCGCGTCGCGCGAGATTCGCCTGAGCCCCATCTCGGATTTGCCGCGCAGCGCCATGCTGTTTGCGTCATGATCGTGCGCCGACTTCATCCGCTTACGCACGCCCGAATTCCACTCGGCCTCGGCCGCGACTGCCAGGCGCCGCTTGTCGGCGAGCCGCCGCGCAAGATTCTCACGCTGATGCTTCAGCCGTTCGTATTCCGCATAGCGCTCGCGTTCCTCCGCTTCCCACGCCACCTTCGCGTCGGAGTAGCCGCCGCGCCAGATGCGCGCAGTGCCGTCATTTACGCGCACGGTGTAGTGCGTAATCCGATCGAGCAGTGCGCGATCGTGTGAGACGATTATTCCGACGCCGCGAAAACGCTCGAGGCCTGCGATCAGCAGCTCGCGCGCCTCGATATCAAGATGATCGGTCGGCTCGTCGAGCATCAACACGGAAGGCTCCGCGCCGAGCGCCGCGCCGACTTGCCATCGCTTGCGCTCGCCCGGCGACAGCGTCGGCCATCGCGCGAGCGAGAAAGGGTCGAGTCGCAGCTCGCCGTGGACTCGGCGCGCGACGCCGTCGGTCGCATCCGCAAACGCCGCAATCTCGGGCGTCATCGTCTCGACAGTCTGCGCACACGCTCGAATCACGCCGCGCGGCGGATCGAGATTGGCGTGGCCGGCCGACGGTTCGAGCTCGCCGGCGATCAGGCGCAGCAGCGTGGTCTTGCCGGCGCCGTTAGGCCCGACCACGCCCGTCCATCCGGTCGCGAGCGTGAACGTGACGTCGCTAAGAGTGGAAACGGAATCGGAGTACGAAAAAGAGAGACCTGAAAGTCGCACGAACATAGTAGCTGCTCCACAAAAATGCCCGCGCGCCAAAAAATCGCGCGAGCTGTTGTCCGAAGACACGAACGATGGAGTAACTACTTCCGCACGCCTTCAATCTCTCCTGTGTTGGATGGAATTGAAAGTATCCGCGCAGCAGTCGCGAATCAACCGCGCTGGTGTTCTTGCAAAAGGAGCGCGCGAAAGCCAAAAGGTCGCTGTCGGAATTTCAATGCTGCATCATCAGCGGGTTGAAGGCGCCTTCGGTCACGCTGTTGCTGTCGATCACCTGGTGGAATTCGTTGTGCGCGGGAACCAGCGAGCGGAAAAGTGAGCCGTGGTTCTCGGGACGGTAAAAGCTGCCCGCGAGATCGAACAGGCTGCCGCCTTCCGACGACGGCCGCATCCGCCACAACGGTATCGCCGTGGCAGTCAGTCCGTTCGAATCGTAAAACTCCGCCGCCAGCCAGACGTACACTTCGCTGTCGATATAGACGACCGTGCGCTCGCCGCCTGCGACGGAGCTTTCGGGAAATCGCGGCCGCATCTCGAGAATGTACGCGTGACGAAGTTCGAACGGCTCTTCGCCCAGGGTCAAACCGTCGGGTCCCGACTTGAATCCAGCCGGCTCGTCGTCGGCCCCAAGACACGCCAGCAGCGTCGTGGTGCCGAGCAGTCGATACAGGTAGTTCTCGGTTTTCGGCAGCGCGTACGCCCAGAACGGTTGATGGCATCCGCGGCACGACTCGTTCGGATAGTCGAGATTCACGGCGGTGCGCCGGATGCGGCGCGAGGCCTCACTGAATGAGAAAAATTCGTCAGGATGCTTCGCGTCGAGATAGCGGACCCAGATGCCTGCGCCTTCGTTCGCCCCGCCGGAGACATCGGTAATCCATCGATTGCATTTCGCCTTCCACTCGACGCCCATCGCGTTGTCGCCAATCGTCGGGCGCGGATCGACGTCCGTGCGATGAGCGAAGCGCAGGAAATCGAACTGCTCGCAGGCGTAGTCGCCGTCGGAGTTCGGCACGATTTTCAGCGCGTCGCCGGTATTGGATGTGTAGGCATTGCTGCTCCATGGCGCGATCGAAAAATCGTCCGGCATGAACGGTCCCATGTGCCAGTTGTATGCGATTTTCGCGGCGGCCGCCGGGTCGTTGGCCTCGATCAAGGGAAACGGCATGCCCGCGACATAGTTCTTGAGGTAGCCGTCGCTGTCGAGCGAGACCTGCGCAGCATATTTTTCGGTAGCGTGCTGAAACCCCTGAGACCATTCGACCCGCCGCGCGGGAATAGTCCGCATCTTAAACCCATGCGCGACGGCAAACTTGGCCGCAGCAGGAACATAGCGCGCGTACTGCCCGACATTGTCGGCGCCGATGATCGTTCCCGGCTTCAATTCCGCCGCAGTCTCGGGACTCGCGCCAAGGCTCGGCGTCGCAGAGGCGGCCGGTTGCGCGCGTACATCGACGCGCGCTGTTACCAACATCGCAACTACTACGAAAGAGAAAATTCGAGCTTTGAGCCGCACAGTGCGCGAAATCCTAGCTCATTACTGTGCCGTTCCGTAAGCAAGCGCGACTGTAACTACCACCCCAGCGGCGGCTATCAGGATAATGGCACCCGAGGATTGAATCGCGGGCACGGCGGCCCGCGACACTGACGGGGAGAGGTAAGATCAGTTATCGAGGTGGTTTCTTGGCGAACTGATCACTTCCAAATGGATGTGGAGTGGAACTGAAGTTGCGGCTACAAATTAGGCTTGACTAATGAATAAGTGTTCGCTAATGTATCGACAATGGCTGAAGCCGCCACCATCAACGCTGTCATACGCTCGCTGGCCGATCCCACTCGGCGAGCCGTGTTCGAGCGGGTCGTCAAGTCCGACGAGATTACCGTGGTCGAGCTGACGCGGGGGAGCGGCGTGACGCAGGGCGCTATCTCCCAACACCTCAAGTCGTTGAAGCAGGCCGGCTTGGTCGCCGAACGCCCCGAGGGTCGGAACGTTTATTATCGCGCCCAGCCTGCCGGCCTCGCTCCGCTCGTCGATTGGATGAGCCACTACGGCGTCTTCTGGCGCGAGCGGTTCGCCAAGCTCAGAAAATTGTTGAAGGAGATCGATCCATGACTGAGGCAGCAATGAAGTTCAATACGCAGGACATTGTGGTCGAGGAAGTGTTTCCTCATGCGCCGGAGGCTATCTGGAAAGCGCTGACGACCGGCGAACTGATCGCCGCTGGCTTTTGATGCCGGCGAGCGGGTTCGAGCCTGTGAAGGGCAAACGCTTCACGTTCCAGACCACGCCGGCCGGCGCGTGGGACGGCATCATTCAATGCCAGGTGTTGGAGGTGACGCCGAACGAACGCCTCGTATATTCCTGGAAAAGCGGGTGCGACGGAAATGCGGGCTACGGCGCCGCGCTGGACACCGTCGTGACGTGGACGCTGTCAAAGGTCAAAAACGGCACGCGCCTTCGTCTTGTCCACTCCGGGTTCGTTCTGCCGAAGAACGATACTGCTTTTGAGAACATGAGCGACGGTTGGAAGAAGGTTGTCGGCAGGATCGGCGCCATTGCCGACGAGAAGTAGGGCCCGAAAAGGATTCCAAAGGAGATAAACGATGACCGATCACAAGACCGGGACACGTGAAGAGTGGCTTGCAGCCCGGCTCGAGCTGCTCAAGGCGGAGAAGGAGCTAACGCGCCGCAGCGACGAGCTGGCGCGCCAACGTCAGGAGCTGCCGTGGGTCCGGATCGATAAGGAGTACCGATTCGAGACCGATGAAGGGAGCGCCTCTCTGGCAGATCTCTTCAGAGGGCGCACGCAGCTCATCGTTTACCACTTCATGTTCGGGCCCGACTACACGGCAGGGTGTCCGTCCTGCTCGGCGATCGCGGACGGATTCGATCGCTCCGTCGTCCATCTGGCCAACCACGATGTCACGCTTTCGGCGGTGTCGCGGGCGCCGCTGGCGAAGCTTCAGGCGTACAAGCGGAGGATGGGTTGGACGTTTCCATGGGCGTCCTCGCTGGGTATCGCCTTCAACTTCGACTTCAACGTCTCAATCACCGAGGAGCAACAGCGCGAGGGGACCTTCGAATACAACTACCGGCGCGGGACGGCGTCGCAGTTACGCGGCGGCGACGAGCCCGAAATACCCTCGCGCGCCACACCCGAAGGGGCCGCTAAGGGCGCTGCCATGACCGGCACCGATGTGGCCACCTATGCGCGCGAGAGGCCGGGCATGAGCGCGTTCGTGCTCGAGGAGGGCGTCGTTTACCACACCTATTCCACATTTGCGCGCGGACTGGACGGCCTCTGGGGCGGGTACCAATGGCTCGATCGCGCCACCAAGGGGCGCAACGAGACTGGCTACTGGTGGCATCGCCACGACGAGTACAACAAGGGCTGAGCGAAGTCACCCTGACGTCAGGTGACCACTGCGCGGCGCGGGGTCTCTCTTCTGATGCTTGTGTTGCTAAAGGTTAATTCCCTAACAGAACTCGAATTCGCCGCGCACTCCACCTGTCAGCACGACGGCCTTGACGGGCCGTCGAGCTCCTGTCATTCAGTTCACGAGGTTTTCATGTCATTACCGCGGTTCTTCGTATCAGCAATCCTTCTGGCGTTTGCCGCAGCGCCCTTGGCGGCCCTGGCGGCCGGCGAGGTCACCACGCCCAGCGGCCTGCGCATCATCGACGTCAAGCCGGGCTCCGGACCGGTGCCGCAGGCCGGCCAGACCGTGACGGTTAATTACACCGGCTGGCTGTTCGTCGACGGGAAGAAGGGCAAGAAATTCGACAGCTCGCTCGACCGCGCCCAGCCGTTTTCCTTCACGCTCGGCCAGGGCCAAGTTATCAAGGGCTGGGACGAAGGCCTCGCCACCATGCATGTCGGCGGCAAGCGCACGCTGATCATTCCGCCGGATCTGGGCTATGGCGCGAGCGGCGCCGGCGGCGTCATCCCGCCGGGTGCCACGCTGATGTTCGAAGTCGATCTGCTCAGCGTGAAATAGCGGCGCTCGACCGCTGAGCAAACTGCCGCTCTTCTTAGTTTCATGGGATCAAATGGGTGCGGGGGAACGATCCATGTGCCATCACTCCTTCTCAAGCACACCCTGCAGGCCGGGCTGGCCGTGCGCTATCAGGGACTGAACGCTAACCCCGTCGCCGCGTTGCGACAGCCCCTCTGATACAAATTTGATCTGCTTGTCGTTTTGGATTTGAAGCGCAAACGCGCTCTCGGAAGTAGTGCCGTCTTCGAGCACCGTCGTCATCGAGGCGGTGCCGGTCCCGTCAGGCTCGATCTGGTAGGTGCCCCGGATGGTGCCAGATTGGCCGAGGAAGACCTGCCGGCCCTCAAAATTTTCCGCGCCCATCGAAAGCGATTTCGCCTTCGCCGATTTTCGGACCTCCGGCAAATTTAACGTACGGTTTGACGGTCGATGTCATCCGGTATTTTCCTACGACGCTGGCGTTGGAGTAGGTGAGGGCCTCGCGATTCGCCGCCGACGCGCATCCGACAGAGCACGCAAGCAAGATCAAGGGCCATCGTTTCATTACTAAGGTGCAGGGTTTACCCCTGCCCAATGAAGCCGCAAGCGGAACACGGCGCGCCGAATCGACCAATCATCCGCATGGCAAGGGCACCTAGCTTTGGGGCATCAAATGTTCGGAAAACCAGTCTCGCGCCAGCTTACCGCTCTCGCGGTAGTTCTTTTCGTAGATGTCGTAATGGCTGCCGGGAAATACGTGATACTTCACGCGAGTGGTGGGCGGTATCGCATTTTTTGCGGCAAGGCCTGAATTTTCGCGGCCGCCGTATTCTTCCTGTTCCTGATCGATGATCAATGTCGGCACTCTTATGTGCGCCGCAGCAACGCGCGGAAGAAAACGCCACATCGTTCTGAAGTCCCCGATACCTTTGAGCGATTCGGGCTGTTCCGCGGGGCGCGGGAGTGCCTGGATCTCACCTCGAGCAATCGCGCTGGCGAGCTGTTGCACTTGCGGCGCCGGCGCGGCGAAGCCGTTTTGATCCGGCGCCGGTCCCATCCCTGGGACCTGGCTTACGACCGCCTTGATCCGCGGATCGTGTCCCGCGACGTAGAGGACATGACCACCGCCAAAACTGGATCCCCACAGACCGATCCGGTTCGGGTCGACGGCAGGCTCGCCGATGAGGTAGTCGAGAGCGTTGTTGATGTCCCGATTCTGGTCGAGTGGATCTACTACCTCTCTGACCGGCCTTCCGCGAACTGTAATGAAGCCTTCAGCGTCGGGTGGCGGCTGTTTATCGGGTGAAGCGATTCGGGCGTCGCTCTCGAACCATCCGCGATAGTCGAAGGTCAGACATACGAACCCGCCTTTGCAGAAATAAGGTGCATAGGTTGAGCTGAGATGAGACTTGGGTCCGGCCCAACCGTGGCAGAGCAGTATAGCGGGCCTTTTTTCGCCGTCGCGAAGGTCGTCGGGCTGGAACAGATCCGCGGCCATCCTGGTCCCTTCGCTCCAGATGATAGTTTCCTTTTTCATAGTACAGCCTCAGATGTCCTTCATGATTCCGTCAAATCGATTCCTCGCGTCGTCAGTAACATCGCGGGAGCAGTCCGGAAAAAACCGATTGGAGCCCCCAGCCGCATGGCGAGAATCCTGGCGGAGTAGCTGCGCGTCCGGCCGCGGTTGCCGGGGCTGGGGATCACTACAGACTTTTCAGGAACTCAATCAGGACTTCGTTGATCTCTTTGGGGCGTTCTTGCTGCACCCAATGGCCGGCGCCGGAGATGATCACTTTCTTTTTCAGATTGGGAGTGAAGGCACCCGCCAACTCGTAGCCACCAGGGATCATTTTGCCGACCACGTCATGCTCACCCGCGGCGAACACCGCCGGCTGCTGCAGCTTCGCGCCGTCGAGGAACGGCGTCAGTTCCCAGTTGCGATCAGTATTGCGATACCAGTTGACGCCGCCGCGAAAACCGGTGCGCTTGAACTCGGCGGCGAAGAAGTCGAGGTCGGCTTCCGTCAGCCACGGCGGCAGCTTGTCGGGCACTGTGCCGGTCTCGATAAACTTCTTCGTCTTGGGGAACAGGAACGAGAACTCGCCACCTCGCGGCGCGTCGCCCGACGCCGAGTAGAGGACCATCGCCATCGAGCGTCGCGGATCGGCATCGAGTTCCTTCTCGACTTTGCCCGGCTCCTGGAAATAGAGCTGGTAAAAATGCTGATCGCCGGCGAGCGCCTTCATCCCGTCAGTCGGACGCATCGGACCGCGCGGAAAATACGGAACGCTGAGCAGTGCGATCGCGCGGAAGATGTCGGGACGCAGAAGCGCCGAGTTCCACGCCACTGGCGCGCCCCAATCATGACCAACGATCACCGCCGACTCGACGCCGAGGCTGTTGACCATACCGACGATATCTCCGACCAGGTTCAGGATGTTGTACGACTCGATCGGCGCAGGCGCGTCGGTCTGCCCATAGCCCCGTTGGTCGGGCGCGACGACGTGGAAGCCCGCCGCCGCAAGCGCGGGAATCTGATGCCGCCACGAATACCAGGACTCGGGCCATCCGTGGCACAGCACGACGAGCGGCCCGGCGCCCTGCTCGACGTAATGCATCCGGATGCCGTTGGTGTTGACGAACTTATCTTGCAGGTCAGCCATCGCGTGTTCCCTCATCTCTTAAGACTGGGTGCAGGGGTCATCCCTGTCCAAGGAGGTACGGAACCCACGGCGGGTTCCGTTAAAATTCACGAATGCTTGAGCTTTTTGATTTCCTCGGCCATCTCGGGCACCGCTTTGAACAA
>NZ_DATDGQ010000295.1:0-11674 GCF_036522015.1 Binatus sp. (SeqCode) | reverse complement strand
GATCCTCCCGCGCTTTCAATCAGCTCGACGAAGCTGCCGCTGTAGCGATCTACAACCAACCGCCCGAGATGATTCAACGCCGTCGCGAATCGATCCATCAACTCTTGAACGGTAGCGTTGTTGGGATTCTGTCCAAAGATGAATGTGCAGTCGTCGGCGTTGAAAAGCGCGAGCCTGTTCGCAGGAATCGATCCTTCCGCTCGAAAATAGTCATTCAGCGATGCCGCTACGGTGTAGTATCCAGACAACCCCGGTCTCTTCTTCAGATGAGGGAACCATCCAGAGCCGAAATTGATTGCGGCCAGTGTGACAACAAAGGCGGCGGTACCTTCGCCGCGGCCAAGAAAGTGATACGCCGGGTCAAGACTTGGGGCCCCCATTTCCATCGCTGGCAGCGAGAGCGCGTAGCTATGCAGTTTGGCGTGATCGATGTGGACAAACTCCGCGCCTTCCGCGACTTCCCGGCATATTCCGCGAATTTCCTGGAAGAGGCCCACTTCGCGATCAGGTTGCGGGTTTTTCGAGCTGATCGCCCAGAATTTCGGCCAGCCGCTCGGCTGGTACACGGCGCAAATCGGGAATCATCAAGCCCGAGGCCGCCGCGTGCCCGCCGCCGCCGAAGTGCTGCGCGAGGACCGACAAATCGACCTCGCTGTCGGAGCTGCGCCGCAAGCTGACGCCCTGGCTGCGCAAATCGAACAGCGCGACGACCGTACGGGTTTGCCCCTGGTAGAGATGTGCCGCGACTTCGCTGCTGTAGCCGAAACAGCACGCGGTCCGCACCGTGATTCCGTTGTCGAGCTTGCGATCGACCAATGTCGCGTTGGCCAGTTCGAGACTGCGGCGCATCGCGTCCTGACCCGACTCGAACGCGGCGCGCAGCTTGCGGCTCATCCGCGGCTCGTGCATTTTCAGGATTTCGCGATACGACGACGTCCCGCCGAGCGTCTGCACCGCGAGCGCCCAATCGGGCGATTCCGCGATCTTGTGAATCCAGCGATCATGGTCGTCCGCGATCATCACGAACGGCTCGAAGGCGTCGAACTCGGCGCGCTGGCGTTCGGGAAGATCGCGCCCCATCTTTCTGAGAAAGTTGAAGGTCAGGCGCGCCGCCGAATATTGCTCGCTCAACACTTTGCCGGCAAATGGCACCTTGAACTCGGGGGCATCGGCGCGGGAAACTGCGGTGCGATGGTGGTCGATCCAGTAAATCTGCGCGCCCCGCTCGCTCAGCTCCGTCAGATGCGCGCCGGTCGCCGTTGAATTCCAGGACAGATCGGTGATCCAGATTTCGTCGTTGTTGTCTTCGGACCTGAGCCTCAGATTCCCGATTACACTGTCGGCCTCGTTGTTGCCGGCCAGCGTCGTGAAAACCTTATGGCCATCGTAAAAGCGCGCCACCGCTGCCGCCGCCATCACACCGTCGAGGCATGAGGGGCCGTGACTGACGACCTGAATCGTGCGGGAAGTTCTTCCGGGCATAAGAGTTCAATTGTAGAGCATTCAGCTCCCGCGAGCGAAGCAACGAAACCAGGCGGCGGCCACCTGATGCTCGCGCAGATACCCAACGGACTGAGCGCGCTGAGGTTCGCACTGGCCGCAATCTGGATTGAGCTCGCGGCGCACGGGCCCCACGGCCGGCTGGCATTCGCGATTGTCGCGCTGGTCGCCGCCGGCAGCGATTTCATCGACGGACGAATCGCACGGCGGCTCGGCGTGGCGAGCGGAAGCGGGCGATGGCTCGACGGGATCGCGGACGTGAGCTTCGTGCTGGCCGCGCTTTTCTGCGAGGCGAACGCCGCCGCGATTCCATTCTACATTCCGATCCTCATCGCGCTGTCGTTCAGCCAGTACGCGATCGATTCGGTCGTAATCGGAGCGCGCGCCTCGGGTCCAATCAAGAGCCGGCTCGGGCACTGGGGCGGCATCATCAACTATACACTGGTGATCACGCTCGCAATTGCACCGCCGCCGGCGCTCCCCGGTACGATCGTGCGCGCCGTCGCACCGTTGATCGCGCTGTTCTATGTCGCCGCGATCTTAGAGCGTGCGTGGCTCTACTACCGCACGCGCTGACTCGTCAGCGGGGCTCAAGCAGCGCGTAAAGCTCGCAAGCCTTGTTATACCAATAGACAAGTAAAACCTACTAAATGTAGGTATGGTCCTTGCTGGATCCAGCGCGGGTACGCGAATGAAACCGCAAGCGCACATACCCACAGTCAGCATCGGCGCGCGTGACTGGCGTGCGGCGACGATCGCACTGGTTTCGCTCTTCGGAGGAGCGATGCTGCTGCTGGCGTTAGAATCCGGAGTCTTGCTCAACAATTCGTTGTTCGACCGGCTGCGATCGGCACCGATCTCACCTGACCATGCCAGCTTTGCTCATCCTGTTTCGCTCGATCTTCACCTATTGAGCAATCCAATCAGTCCGACGAGACGATTTTCAGTTGCGCACCCGCTACCGGCAAACGTCACTTCATCGCAACGATTTTCAATTGGCAGCGACGAGCGCGCAGCGTTCGAGCTCTACGGCGACACGGCCCTCAGCGGCATGCTGGCAGACGAAAGAACAGTGCGCCAACTCAAACCGCACAACGATCGTCTGATGCTGATGTTGATGTTGCTCCGACTACATACGCATCGCAGCTAACACTCGCGATCAGTGCTTGCCGTAGTCGAGCGGGACGCCTTTGCGCTGCGCTAGGATGTACGCTTCGAGTGCGCGCAGTTTCGGATCGTTGGGATCGAGCGCCTTGCCCTTCACCGGGTTCTCGATGCACCAATCGATCATGTCGCGCAGCAGCGCCACCTTCTGTAACTGGACCTGGTACTTTGGATAGGTCTCGGGATGAGTATTCGACGCGTCCGGATGGCACATGTCGCAGCTCACGCCAATCGTGCCGCCGAGTTCCTTGGCGTCGTGAAAGACCTTTTTACCTTCCGCGACGAAGCTGTCGGTCTCGTTCTTCCAAACCTTGTAGTCGCGATCGGTGAAGCTGGCGTAGGTTTCGCCCTGTTGCATTCCTGTCGCCGCCGCTTTTCCGGTATTTTCCGCACTGGGCACCGTTCCGCTCGGCTTGGCAACGTCGGCGCCTGATGCCGCGGACGGCGCTGGCACCGGCTGCGACGACTCATCGGTCTGCGCCATTTGCCATTTTTCGTTTGGATGCTCGCGCTGCCACTGCGCCATCAACTCGCGCGTGACTTTGACCGCCTGCGCATGACTCATCGATTCGCCGGTCTTCAGGCCCTTCACTTCCATGCTGGTCTTGCCGTCGCAAAGCATCACGACCACGCCGCCGTCTTTCGTACTCGGCACCTGATGGATTGGCAGCGGAGGCTGCGCTTGTTGTGCGCGAAGTACCCGCGGCGCGTAGGCCACGCCCGCCAGTATCGCCGCACATCCCGCGGCAGTTGCCATTGCGATCGATCGTCGGGTCATATTCAGTAGCTCGCGAACTGTGGCGCAGGAGGCCGCGCGGTCTTGCCGTGCGAAACCAGGTACTCGGCTTTCACCGACACCGGATTGCGATCCCACAGGTTGTAAATCTTGTCAGCCAATCCGTCGGCGCGGACATTTAGCTGCCCGTCGCCCAGCCCGTCGAACTGATCGAACGGGTCCGCGCGGTTCATCTGCACCGTCAACTTCGGCAGCCCCGTCGGCGCGTAGGGCCACGGCCACGCCGTCGAGAGCATCCCGTAAAAACTGATGTTCCCGATCTGGTTGTAGAGCATCTGATGTGTATGGCCGTGGATCACCGTCACGTGCTTGTAGGGTTTCAGAATCGCCTGCACCTGCTCCGCATCTTCGGTCCAGAAATTCCAGTTGCGGTAGTATTTGTAGAGCGGCGAATGCGAGAAGACCAGCAACGGTGTCGTGTGCGGCACCTTGGCGAGGTCGTCGGACAGCCATTTGCGCTCGTCGTCGCCGACTTCGAAGCGCGACTGTATTCCGTTGTCGAGGCCCGCGACGATTCCCATCCTCTCAGCCGGCGTCAATTTTCGCGCCGTCCAGAAATCCTTCTCGTGCACGCTCATCAGCACCACGACGTGCACGCCCTTCCAGTCGAACGAGTAGTTAGGCGACCCGAACATGTCCTGCCACGCCTCGCCCAGGTCGTAGAACCAGTCATGCTCGCCGACCATCATCTTCACCGGCGCTTTCAGCTCGGCGAGGATTTGCCGGGCGAGATCGAGCTCCTCGCGACGTCCGGTCTGGGCCAGGTCGCCGCCGAACAGCACGAAGTCCGGCTGCGGATCGAGCGCGTTGACGTCTTCGACCGCTTTGACCGCTCCGCGCACGAAGCGCTGGTTGAGCGTGCGCGGATATAGATGAGTGTCCGAGATGTACGCGAACGTGAACGGCGGCTGACCCGCCATGCCCGTCGTCTCGGAACCCTTGGCGGGCGCGGCGTTGGCGACCTCGACCAGCTGGAACGTATGCGGCGCTATCAGGCTCTTCGCCATCACGGCGCCGGCCGACGCGGCGAGCACTTTCAGAAACGTGCGGCGGTCGAGACCGCGCAGTCCGCGCAACGCGGCGTCGCGCTCTTCCATGTATTTCGTTTCGACGCTTTTATGCCGAGCAGCCATCGCGCCTCTGCCTTCTTTCTTTCATCAAGTTTTAGTCGCCGCCGAGCTGAGCCGGATTCTCATTGCTTTGTGCCGGTCCGATGTCGCCGAACGGTCCCGCCAGTCCCGGACCGCGACCTTTGTCGCCGTTGGCTGCCGCGGCGTCGCGCTGCGGCCGGTCTGTGCGCGAGCGTTTGAACTGCAGGTCGTACTCCTGCTTGGAGGCATCGGCGTATTCGGGACTGGTCAGGCTCGCGAGAAAATTGACCAGGTCATCTTCTTCATCTTCGGTAAGTCCGAGCGGAGTAATTCCGCCGTCGAGATACGGGTTCTGTACTCCGCCCTTGTTGTAGTGATCGATCGTGTCCCACAGCGTCACTTGCGAGCCGTCGTGGAAGTAGGGCTGCGTGACCAGCAGATTGCGCAAGCTCATCGTGCGGAACGATCCGATATCGTGCGGCTGCTTGGTCACCAGGAAGCGCCCGAGCCCGCTCATGTCGGTGCCAATCGCGAGCTTGTCGATCGCTATCGAGTCGCCGCCGCTCGTGCTCAGCAAGTCGAGCGCTTTGTGCGCGAGCGGCACAAAGTCCGACTTATGTGCCGACACTCCGATGTTGTGAAACTTTTGATCGGTGAACAGCGGTTGCGTCGGATTCCATCCGTGACACGACATGCAGCGGCCCTTGCCGTTGAAAATCGACCATCCGCGCTTGGCCGATTCGTTGATCGCGCTTTGGTCGCCATTGATGAATTTGTCGAACGGCGAGTCGAACGCGAGCTGCGTACGCTCGTACGCCGCGATCGCGCGCTCGATATCGGCGAAGTTGACGTCGCGCCCGAACACATCCTGGAACTGTTTCTGGTACTCGGGAATCGCTTTGATCGCCGCCACCGCGTCGTCAGTCGACTTCATGCCCATCTCGACCGGATTGGTCACCGGCCCCTCGATCTGCGCCTCCAGCGTTGGCGAGCGTCCGTCCCAGAACTGCGTCACGTTGAACAGCGCGTTGAGCACCGACGGCGCGTTGCGCTGCCCCAACTGCGCATGGATACCCATCGAGGTCGGCAGCTCGTCGGTGAAGCCTTTGGCGGGCCCATGACAGTGATCGCACGAAATTTTGCCGTCCGCCGACAGCCGATCTTCAAAGAACAGCGACTTACCGAGCGCAATCTTCGCCGGCGTCTGCTGATTGTCGGGCGGAATCACCCACGAATAGAGAGTAGCGGGAAAGCCCGCCTAGTTTTCCGATTTGGGATCGGCCAGCGGACCGGGTCCCTGCGCACTAGCCAGTCCGAAAGAAACGGCTGTCACCGCCGCGGCGACAAGGATGAGGAACAAGCTGCGTGCGGACTTCATCGTGGCGGTCTCCGGTGGCCCGATGGCGAAGCGTGATGCCCCGCGCGCTCCAAATAATTCTCGCACACGCCCCATTGGTGTCAAGCAACTTTCTGCGGCCGCTGGCGCTGAGAGCGGACGTGCACGAATGCGCGCCGCTACCCGCGATGTTCTATCCAAGCCAGGTTCGCACGAACAATAGCGAGATGAGCACGAGCAGCACTCCGTTAATCCACGGTTCCACCGCGCTGTAACGGCCGCTGATGGTCAGGTACGAGTAGAACGCCAAGAGGACCAGGACAAGGACAACGCCGCGATAGCTGAAGAGGAACATCAGTCGGGCATCGGCGAATCGGATATCGCCAGTCCTGGTTGGAGACGCGGCTGAATCTCAGCCGCGCCCCGTCTCCTTCTCGACGCGAATCGTCAGCCCATCTTGGTCAGCAGGTCCAACATGTCGTTGGCATGCTCTTCTTCGACCTTGTTGATCTGCTCGATCAGGATCTTCGTGGTCGGATCGCCGTCGCCCAGCCATCGAATGATTTCCGAGTAGGTCTGGATTGCGATCCGCTCGGCGACCAGGTCTTCCTTGATCATATCGACCAGCGTCTTCCCCTCGACGTACTCCGAGTGCGCGCGGTCGGTGAGTGTCTTCGGACTGAAGTCAGGCTCGCCGCCGAGCTGCGTGATTCGCTCCGCAACCCAGTCGGCATGCTGCTGCTCTTCGTTGGCGTGCTGCAAAAATTCCGCCTTGACCGAATCGGAGCTGATGCCCTGCGCCATGTAGTAGTGGCGCTTGTAGCGGAGCACGCAAACCAGTTCGGTTGCGAGCACGTCGTTGAGCACTTTCAGCACCTGGTGAACGTCGGCCTTGTAGCCCTCGGTAACCGAGCCCTTATCCATATTTTTGCGGGCGCTGTCGCGAAGCTTTTTAACGTCAGTTAGAAATTTGTCCATGTGGAAGTCTCCTTTTGCTGTTCGTTTACCCTAACTCTTTTCGCGCTTTACGGGCAAAGCGGCGCGGTCGATCCGCCGCATGCTCGGGGCCGATGAAGACTGCGGGCCGTCGTGCTAGGTTTGGAGCGAATTCGGGCAAACGGAAGCTGTCGAATTGGAACCTCGTATTTTAGCGCGCGCCGAACATCCCATCTCGCGGCGGGATATCGACGCCAACGTCCTCAAGGTCCTCTATCGTCTGTCCGGCGCCGGCTACGACGCGTACCTGGTCGGTGGCGGCGTGCGCGACCTGATGCTCTCGCGCAAGCCCAAGGATTTCGACGTCGCCACTTCGGCGCATCCGCAGCAGGTCCGCGATCTGTTCCGCAACTCGCGCCTCATTGGCAGGCGCTTTCGCCTCGTGCATGTTTTCTTCGGGCGGCAGAATGTCGAGGTCGCCACTTTTCGCAAACAGGCCGAAGCCGTCGCCGATACCGACGATCCGCTGATTCGCCTCGACAACACTTTCGGCACGCCTGAGGAAGACGCGTTCCGCCGCGACTTCACGGTCAACGCGCTGTTCTACAGTCCGCAAACTTTTCATGTGGTCGATTTTCCGGGCGGCGTTGACGATCTCGAAGCGCGGCTGATTCGCACCATCGGCGATCCAGAGTTGCGGATGCGCGAGGATCCCGTCCGCATGATGCGCGCGGTGCGATTTGCCGCCAAGCTCGGCTTCGAAATCGAGCCCGCCACGCGCGCCGCCATCGGACGCCATCGCGCCGACCTCGACAAGGCCAGCGTGCCGCGGCTGGTCGACGAGACTTACAAAACGCTCGGCCAGCCCGAAGCCGCGCACGCGCTGGTCCTGATGGAAGAGCTCGGATTGCTCGAGCACGTAATCCCGATTCTCGCCGCTCATCTCAAATCGCGCGGCGCCACGCTCGCCGAGCAACCCGCCGTCCGCAACATGGCCGCACTCGGCCGCGCGATCGGGAGCGGACTCGCGCCGGATCACTCGATCGTGCTCGCCGTGCTGATGCTGGACCTCTATCGCGACGAACAGCGGCGCCATCCTGGTGCGCGCGGCCGCGGCGGTGCGGAAGGTGGCACGCGCCGCATCGACATTCTCGGAGAGCTACGCGCGCGCGGCTTCGCCCGCGGCGACACTGAGCAGATGCGCCTGCTGCACGAGGCCTTCGAGAATCTCGCTGCGCCGACCCGCCGCACGCGGCGCCTGATGCGGCGGCCGTACTTTCCCGACGCGCGGATGTTCTTCGAAATGACGGCGCCCACCTACTCGATCGATTCGACGCGCACTATTCGCTTCCTCGCCGATCCCGACAGCTTCACCGCGAGTCCCGCCGTGGCCAGTGTCAACGCCGACGCTGCCAGTTCCGGCGCGCCACCCGCCGCCGGCAATCGACGCCGTCGTCGACGGCGTCGCCGCCGTTCGCACCACGGCGCGCAGGCCGCCTCGGCCTCGAGCGAAATGAACGGCGCGGTCACGTCCACGCCATCGCCAGATCCCACCCGGCGCGACTAGATAGTGGGGCGGGCCGCCGATTGAAAACAGGATGATACCGTTCCTGAGCCCATCGACTAACTACGCACCATCGACTACTTTTTACTCCACTATGCCTGCGAACAATCTCCGCTCCGATCGAATCTGGATGGACGGCGCGATGGTCCCGTACGACGAGGCCACTGTGCACGTGCTCACCCACAGCCTGCACTACGGCCTCGCGGTCTTCGAAGGGATGCGATGCTACAAAAGCGACGACGGTCGCTCCGCAATCTTCCGCGCCCGCGAGCACATCCGCCGCCTGATCGAGTCCGGCCACATTGTCGAGATGGAAGTACCCTACAGCGCAGAGGAGTTGCTCAAGGCATGCGCCGACGTCGTGCGCATCAACAAGTTCGCCGAGTGCTACATCCGGCCGCTGGTGTTCTTCGGCGAAGGTGAGATGGGCCTGTCGGCGCGCGGCAACAAGATTCGAGTCTCGATCGCCGCATGGCCATGGGGCGCGTACCTCGGCCAGGACAGCATCGACAAGGGTGTGCGCCTCAAGACCTCATCGTTTGTGAGATTCCATCACAACTCGATGATGCCGGCGGCGAAGGCCACCGGCCACTACGTCAACTCGATCCTCGCCGGCTACGAGGCCCGCCGCAACGGTTACGATGAAGCTCTGCTGCTCAATACCGAAGGCTTCGTCGCCGAGGGCAGCGGTGAAAACGTGTTCGTGGTGCGCGACGGAATCGTGCGCACGCCGCCGCTCACGTCGGTGCTGGCGGGAATCACCCGCGATGCCGTCATCAAGATTCTCCGCGACAACGCAGTCGAAGTGCGCGAGGAATATTTCGCCCGCGACGCATTCTACATCGCCGACGAGGCCTTCATGACCGGCACCGCCGCGGAAGTAACCCCAGTCGTCGAGTTGGACGATCGCAAAATCGGCGCTGGCAAGCCGGGCCCAATCACGGCCAAAGTGCAGCAAGTCTTCCACGCAACCCTGCACGGCCGCGAACCCCGCTACCGCGACTGGCTCTACTACGTGTAGCCTCTCCCTATCAGGGAGAGGCCGCGCCTCCGGCGCGGGGGAGGGTCCGATCGAAAAAGATTTCTTATTCTGGCTTTTTCCGTTCACTCACAGCTCGGGAACTTTCCCGATGCGCTCGCAGTTAAGCTCGAAGGTGGAAGCCTCGAATGAAGATGATCACCATTGGATTAATCGCACTTGCAATTGTTGCCGTCACTGTCGCGATACGCCCGCAATTCGCACGCGCCGAACTGCTCAAGGAAGGACAAATCGCGCCGCCGTTCACGACCCAGATGATTACCGGCGAACAAGAAGCTCCAATGTCGCTCGCCGACTTCCACGGCAAAAAAGTAATTCTCTATTTCTATCCCAAGGACGAAACCTCGGGATGCACCAAAGAAGCGTGTGCGTTCCGCGACGGCTACGCGCGCTACACCAACGCCGGCCTGGTGGTGCTCGGATGCAGCGTCGACACGGCCGACGCGCACAAGGATTTCATCCGCAAGAACAGCCTGCCGTTCCCACTCTTGCTCGATCCCGACAAGAAAATCGCAACTGCCTACGGCGCCGCGAACGGGATTCCGATCCTCGGGCTTGACCGGCGAATCACCTACGTAATCGACGAGAACGGCAAAATCATCAAAGTTTATCCCAGTGTCGATCCTTCCACCCACGCGATCGAAATCCTGAACGACCTGGGCGCAGCCGACGCCACCCCTCCAGCGCAAGCCAGCCCCGCGGCGCCTGTTTCGAACTGACCGCGGTTCAATGCACTTCGTTGGGCGAGTATCCCAAACTCACTGCGAGCATCACCGCTGCCGCCGCGAGTATTTCCGAATTCGATTCACGCTCAACCATTTGCGCGAGGCACTTAATGTGTTCCGTGACGATTTCTGCTTCGTCGATGCCGGCGCCTTCGATTCCGCCCGCATCGAACATCGCATCGATCAATGGATTCGCGTCGTAGTTCGACTCAGCGAGAGCCTCGCGCACGGCGCGCCGCCAGAACTCGCGCGGCTCGACTCGATCGAAATCGACGGTCGCCACGATGCGCTCGCGAAAGACAGCGAGCAAAGCCGCATAGCGCGCATTCGCCGCGAGATACTCAGCCACGCCCTGCGCCTCGACGAAATCATTCACAGAGCCGTCGATACCGTAAAGGCCGAGAGAACCTGCGGCCGGCTCGAGCATCACAAAGTTTTCATCGTCCGCAATCTGACGACGTTCGATTCCGAGCGGATAAAGCCGGCAGGCAACCGGACGGCCACGATGGACCCCGCAGCGCGCGTCTTCGAGCATCACGCATGCACCGTCATCGGTAAACTTCAAAATCGACCCGCGACGAATCGTAAAGCGATCGATCGTCTCGCGCGTCGATATTCCTGCGGCCCGCGCAAGCCGCAACAAATCATATGGCGACAGCGTGATCACCTTCTGATGGCAGCAAAGCCCGCAAGCGTTGCACACATACGAGAATTGGCTCTTACGATTCACCGGTGTGAGAGGCTATGATACGACCATCAGCAGGTTGCCGATATGCAAGCATCAATGGAATTTAAGCTCCCCGCCCAAGTAAGAAAAAAGGGGAAGTGGTACATGTCTTCATGTAACCTGCTTGACGTGCACTCGCAGGGCCACTCGCGGGAGCAGGCCGAGCGAAATTTGAAGGACGCGCTCGCAACTTTTCTGCTCAGTTGTTATGAGCGCGGCACCCTGGAAATCGTATTGCGCGAAGCGGGATTTGTGCCGGCGGTTGGCCGCAATTCGAAGTCAAGAACGGCTGCACGCGGGCGGATGGAAGTGACGGTCCCGCTGCCGTTCTCGATCGATCGCGCACACAGCCGAGCAGCCTCCGCGTAAACGGGCTCAACACTTCTCTAGCAATTGCAGATAGCGTTCGCGCGTCATTCCCGCCGTCCGCATGCATGACTTAATGATGTCGAGACCCACCTCGTCGTAGGCTGGAATGACAATCGGCCTCGCCACGCCCGCTTTCTCGCCCTTCCAGTGATCACCCCTGCCGGGCTTGAAGACGAACCCGTCGAGTTCGAACACGCATCGGAGACGCTTCCATGAAATTGGGGTAATCCTGCTCATCCCGCCACCTCACCCGCTATCTAGTCTCGCTATTTCGCGGGACACGCAAGGATGCGGTTCGACCAATTCCCCGAGGAACCTGAGAGTGAAATGTCGTCCTCGACATTTCACGATTAGCATTTCTTTCTCGCCAAGGTGCAGGGGTTGCCCCTGCCCAGGGAAGTGCGAAACCCACGGTGGTTTTCGCTAC
>NZ_DATDGQ010000294.1:0-3739 GCF_036522015.1 Binatus sp. (SeqCode) | reverse complement strand
GCCTTGCGTGTCGATCAGGGTGATGATCGGAAGCCCGAAACGTTCCGCCAATTCGTAAACGCGCGCCGCCTTGCGATAGCCTTCGGGCAGCGGCTTGCCAAAATTGCGCTTGATTCTTTCGGTGGTCGAGCGGCCGCGCTGATGCCCCACGACTGCGACCGCGCGATGTCCGAAATAGGCGAGGCCGGCGACGATCGCGCCGTCGTCGGCAAAGTGCCGGTCGCCGTGGATCTCGATAAACTCTCGCATCAGCAAGTCGATATAGTCGAGCGTCTGCGGCCGATTGGCGTGCCGCGCGAGGCGCACGCGCTCGATTGCGCTGCGCGCCTCGGGGCCGGGCAGGTCAGTCGTCGCGGCGCCGTTGCCGCGGTGCTTGCCGCCGCGCGCCTTATGTCCGTTGTGATTGTCTTTCAATTTTATCCACGCCTGAAAAATTTCTCGAACAACGCAAGAGCATCCTGAGCGCCACGCTCCGGGTCAAGCCATACGATTTCCGGCTCGCGGCGAAACCACGTCAGTTGACGCTTGGCCAGCCGCCGCGATTCCTGCCTGGCCTGCGCGATTGCGGCGTCGAGCGCGATCTCACCGCGCAGATACGCCGCGATCTGTTTATACCCGATCGTACTAAGCGGAGGCTCCCCGGGCGAGTATCCCGCCTCGACCAGCGCGCGTACCTCGTCGACCAGCCCGGCCGCGACCATCGAGTCAAAGCGTGCGTCGATCGCCGCGTAGAGTTTTTTCCGATCGACTTCGACGCCGACCGTCAAAGTATCGTAGCCGTTGTCGGCGAACCGATGGCGCAGTTGATGCGCCGAGATCGTTTCGCCGGTCAGCTCGAAGACTTCCAGCGCTCGCACTATCCGGTAAAGGTCGTTGACGCCGATTCGGTTCGCCGCCGCGGGATCGATCTCGCGCAGCGTCTGATGTAGTTGCGCGACGCCATTCTCAGCCGCGATTTTCGCGAGCCGGTCGCGAATCTCCGGCGACGCCGCCGGCCCGCGAAAGATTCCGCCGCGGATCACGCGCAGATAAAGTCCGCTGCCGCCGACCACCAGCGGATTCCGCCCGCGCGCCGCAATCCCCTCGATGGCAGTGCGTGCAAGCTGAGCGAACTCCGCGACGTCGAGCGACTGGTCGGGATTGCGCACATCAATAAGATGATGCGGCACGCGTGCCTGATCCTTCGCCGAGGGTTTCGCCGTGCCGAGATCCATCCCGCGGTAGAATTGCCGCGAGTCGGCGTTGACTATCTCGCAGTTCGAGCGCTGCGCCACTTCCATCGCGAGCGCCGACTTGCCCGCCCCGGTCGGCCCGACGATGAAGCCGACCGCGATTCTCGCTGGTCGCATCGAGGTGCCCAGTCCCGTCACTGAAAAACTCATCGACGGAACATTCGTTCAATTTGGCCGCGGGCGAACTGAATATGCACCGGGCGGCCGTGCGGGCAGTTGGTTTTGAACTCGGTGCGATCCAGTTCCGCGAGCAGCGAGTGGATTTCGGGTAGCTCGAGCACGCGCCCGACGCGAACCGAGCCATGACACGCGAGTTGCTTCAGCCAATTCTCGAAGGCGGCTTCGCCGCCGCCGCGAAAGCCGGCATCGCCCATGCTCTCGATCATGTCGCCGAGCAGCTTCGCGCCGCCTTCCGGCCCGAACACGGCCGGCGCGCCCTTGAGCAACAGGGTGGTCGGCCCGAACGGCTCGACATCGAAGCCCATCGCGCGAATTTCAGTGATAGCGGCGTGCACCATGCCGGCGCGCGCGGGGCTTAGCTCGACGGACACAGGGGTAAGCGTCGCCTGCGTGCGAATCCCGCCGTCGCGGAGCTCGCGGCGCAGCTTCTCGAACGTGACGCGCTCATGCGCCGCATGCTGATCGATCAGGAGCAGCCCCTCCTCGGTTTCGAGCGCGATGTACCCCGCGAAGATTTGTCCGATCACGCGCAGTTTCGAGTACATGGGTATCGGTGCCGCTGGCGCCGCTGGACCGCCGCGCGCGTCGCGGTCGTAAGCAAGAGTGAGCGGCCGCTGGAACGCTTTCTCGGTGAGCGCGTCGGGCACCAGCCGCAACGGCGAGTCGCTGCGCATACTCGGAGCTCGGTCATCGACGCGATCTTGCGCGCCCTTCGACGACATTGTGATGAGTCCCATCGCCGCGTCGTCGGTGGATGATACCGGAGGGTCGCCGATCGTTGCCGGCTGCACGCTATCGGTTTGATCCGCCAGCCGGTCGCGGATTGCGTGATAGACAACATCGAAGACCGCGCCGCCGTTGCGGAATCGCACCTCGGTCTTCATCGGATGCACATTGACGTCGACGTCTTCGGGCCGCATGCCGACGAACAGCAGCGTCGCCGGATGACGTCCGCGCGGGATGAGCGTCTGGTAGGCCTGCTCGACTGCGCGAATCAGCATCCGGTCGCGGACCGCGCGGCCGTTGACGAAGGTGAAGATCATTCTGCCGGTGGGAAACGATTCCTGGCTGGACGCGGCCAGCCCTTGCGCGCGTATTCCGGGACGGTCGAGATCGAACGCGAGCATCCTGGTGGCGATCTTTGAGCCGAACACCTGGCGGAATCGTTCGAGCACCGAGTTGGCGCGCGGCAAATCGAAAACCACGCGACCGTCGGAAGCCAGGCGAAACGCGATGTGATGATTGGCCAGCGCGACGCGCTGGAACGACTCGGCGATCGCACCCTGCTCGGTCGCCAGCGTCTTCAGGAACTTGAGCCGGGCCGGGGTATTGAAGAACAGCTGGCGTACTTCGATTCGGGTGCCCGCCGCGATCGCGCAGGTGCGCGTATCTTCGATGTTGCCGGCCTCGGCCGCCACTTCGACCCCGTTGTCGTCGGCGGCGCGACGGGTTTGCATCCGCAGATGCGACACGCTGGCGATCGAGGCGAGCGCCTCGCCGCGAAAACCGAGCGTGCG
This sequence comes from Binatus sp. (SeqCode), assembly GCF_036522015.1. Lineage (GTDB taxonomy): Bacteria > Desulfobacterota > Binatia > Binatales > Binataceae > Binatus. The sequence goes on along the minus strand of NZ_DATDGQ010000294.1, from coordinate 810 downwards.
AATCGCGGTCAGGTCGGCAGCGCTGCGAATCTTCGACGTCGCATGACGACGCAGCGAAAGGATCGCGTCGGCGCGCGTCATGCCTGAGCCGTCGTCGGCGACCGCGATCAGCGCAGAACCGCCGGCGAGAATCTCGACGCTGACCGAGCGCGCGCCGGCGTCGAGCGAGTTTTCGACCAGCTCCTTGACCGCGGAGGCCGGGCGCTCGACGACTTCGCCCGCGGCGATTTGGCTGGCGACTTGCTCGGGCAGGATGTGGACTATGTGCTCGGACATTATTGGCCGGACGACCTGGCTAGACATTGTAGCTTTCGGACTGGATAACTGGATACTCAAGCAACTCGCCGTCGCGGCGTCAAAAAACCGGGGATGACTTTACGGGTTGAAGATCGGGGCGGGTTTTGAAAAGCTCTCGGCGCGGCGAACTCGCTTTTTCACTATCACTCAAACGATGAAAAAAATTACGGTAATGCTGCTGGGCGCGGCAATTTTGGTGGCCGCGGCCGCCGCGGGTGCTGCTGCGGCGCCAGTCAAAATCGGGGTCGGTGTGATCGGCCCGATCTCGCCGCAGACCGAGGCCGACATCGACCAAATCGTCGGCAAGCTGCCGAACGTGCAGGCGGTGCCGATTCAGCCCCCGGGAGGAGTCGATGCGTGCGTCAAGAGATTCGTCGCGGGCGATCCCGAGGATCGGCTCGACGCAGTGATGATCGTCAGCCTGCCGACTGAGTCGTTTCAATCGCAGCGCGACTCGAACGAGGCGAAGTTCACTGGTGCTTACGAAATCTGGACGCTGGATCTCTCGACGCT
>NZ_DATDGQ010000293.1:0-12830 GCF_036522015.1 Binatus sp. (SeqCode) | reverse complement strand
CGGCACTGCGAGGACTGGCTTCTCGAGCATCAGGACGCCAACGGCTCATGGGGCGGAATTCAGCCCTGCTACATCTTGACGCCGATGGCCTTGAAGGGACTCGGCTACCGGAACGAACATCCGGTGATCGTCAAGGCGCTGGAGGCGGTGCGCGAACTGATCTGGGACCTGGGCGATTCGATCATTTACCAACCATGCGTGTCACCCAATTGGGATACAGCGCTGGCGGCCAAGGCGCTGCTCGACACTGGTTTGCCGGGCGACCATCCGGCGCTCCGGCACGCCGCGAAATGGCTGATCGAGCATCAGATCTTCAAGAAAGGCGACTGGTCGATCAAGCGTCCGGACCTGGAGCCCGGCGGATGGGCGTTCGAGTTTTACAATGACTGGTACCCCGATGTGGACGATTCGGCGGTGATCCTGATGGTCCTGGCCCAGGTGGCGCATGATGACGCCGCGGTGCTCGAGCACGCGATCAAGCTTGGCGCGAACTGGGTGATGGGAATGCAATCGCAGGACGGCGGTTTTGCCGCCTTCGACGTCGACAACGACTCCGAGTGGCTGAACCAGACGCCCTTTGCCGACCTAGAGGCTGCGACCGACCCGACCTGCGCGGATCTGACCGGACGCGTGTTGGAGATGATGGGCGCAGTGGGCTATCACGCCGACCATCCGGTGGCGCGCCGGGCGATAATGTGGCTCAAGCGCAACCAGGAGAGCGATGGTTCGTGGTGGGGCCGCTGGGGCGTCAGCTATATCTACGGCACTTTCTCGGCTCTCTCGGGGCTGCGCGCGATCGGTGTCGACCTGGGCGAACCCTGGATTAAACGGGCGGTCGGATGGCTCAGGTCGGTGCAGAATCCGGATGGTGGCTGGGGCGAGACTTGTCTCGCCGACAACGATCCCGCACTCAAGGGCAAGGGCACGAGCACGCCGTCGCAGACCGCCTGGGCGCTGATCGGATTGCTTGCGGGAGACGACGAGCTCAGCGAAAACGCGATGCGCGGGGTGGCGTGGCTCGAGGAACGGCAGAACGACGAGGGGCGGTGGGTAGACAGCGAGTTTACCGGCACCGGTTTCCCGAAACACCTCTACTTGCGCTACCACATGTACGCGCATTACTTTCCAATGATGGCGCTCGGTCGTTTCCGAAAGAGAATCGCGCCGCGCTCAAGAACTCGATAAGCGCCATCGCACTGCGCCTTCTGCGGATTCCCCGCGTTGGGCATCGCCCAGTTGATCAAATCTCCGGTGCGGCGTCAGTGAGTATCTTCGGATCTAAAACGGAGCCGGTGTGCCTCTTCAAAACCTAAAGCCGGACGTATTGATGATGGAGACCGCCGAGGATTTCTATCGCTGCGACGCGACCGATCTTCTGTGTTCGCCGAAAACCTGGAGCATCTTTATCCAATGAGAGATGGGTCCGGACCTCATTGTAGTACGAAGCGTAAGCCTTCAGGGCAGCGCGCAAGTGCGCTTCGCCGAACACGATGAGGTGGTCGAGAGATTCGCGACGTATCGATCCGATGAGCCGCTCGACATGTCCATTCTGCCACGGCGAGCGCGGTGCGGTAGGATGATCGCGGATCTCCATTGCACGAACGCGTCGGGTGTAGGCTGGACCGAACACGCCGTCGCGGTCGCGAATCAGGTGCCCCGGCGCTTCGTCCCAAGGAAAGGCATCAGTTACTTGACCTGCAATCCACTCGGCAGTCGGATTGCTCGTCACGCTGATGCGAACCAATCGTCTTCGCGTGTGCCGAAGAATGACCAAGCCGTAGCGCAGCTTGAACGAGATCGTTCGCACCACGAAAAGATCAAGCGAAGCAATGCCATCAGCGCGATTGCACAGGAAACGTCTTCCAACCTTGGGAGCGTGGCCCCTGGCGCTTGGTCATGTACCTCGCCACGGTTGATTGAGCGACTTCGATGCCGAGCATCAGCAATTCGCCACACACAGCAAGCTTAAGGAGGATTTTCAGGACAGCCACACCGGGTCGAAAGACTTCGCCTTTCGCTTTCAAGGCGATCGGTCTACCAAAAAGAGAAGATGAACCCCCGCCACGCAGCCGGGCTCGCGCTCATGGGTTGGCTTTTAATAGTGCCTCCGGATGTTGACGAGGACGGACATCCCGCTAAAAGTGCGCCTCTCGTCAAATGGGAACACATGGGTAGCTATAAATCAGTGGAGGAGTGCAACGCCGACCGCAAATCGTTTATTAAGCGAGATCAGGAGGAATACAATCTCTCTCTTGGATCAAACCCACCTGCGGCAACCTTGCCCAAGGACGCGACACGTCAGGGCGCATTGAAATCTAGAGCGGCGCTCTGCATCGCAACCGATGATCCGCGCCTGACGACGTAGCCTGAAAAAGAACGGGCCAGCGCACGTGAACACGCCAGCCCGAAGCCAACTGGTGAAAGGGGGGCAAACACCAGCCAGCGCCCCCTTTCTACCAAAGTGCCGCATGAGCGTCTGTCGTCCGATCGACCCTAGTCGCGCCTCCAACGCTCGAGGGTGGACGCGCACGCAAATGGTAGGGCTACCCGAGAATGTGTGCTGCGCGTATCGGTTGCGCTTAATCCGCCGTGTTTAACTCGCTTCGTCGAGGACTCATCGTGGCTCGCGAAGTCTCTGCGTTCATCGCGATCACCGACAGGACCGTAGCTATGCCCACCCCTTCGCGTGGGCGTCGTTCGTGCTTTTCAGCGATAGCGGTCCTGCAGCGCGGATGAGCGACTTCCCAGGGCGCGAATCGCTCGTGGCGCACGCCAAGTGGGAACCCAAGCTTTCGGTTGGCGGCAAATAGATGATTGTCCCATCAACAGCGAATCCTAAATGCGCGACGCATGGGCCTCACGGCCCATGGTAGAGACTCTTTCAAAGTTCTTTCAACGTCAGCTTTCCGCGAGCGATTGCCAGCTATCAACAATTCAGGAGAAATCCTTCAAATAGTTGGCGTTTTTGGTGCCGGGGGCGGGACTCGAACCCGCACGGAACTTGCGCTCCAGAGGATTTTAAGTCCTCTGCGTATGCCATTTCGCCACCCCGGCCCGTCAGCGCGCAGGATCGTTAAATCATAAACACGCCTGCGCGCGAAGATGGCGCGCGCTAGTGCGATTGTTCATTCAGTCTCGCGCGCGATGCGTATATGCTCGACGGCGCTTGCCACACAAACGATTCATTGTCGCAATTCTTTTAGCGCTGACTGTATCGGGCTGTGCCATATACCGCCGTTATGAAGCTTCGAAGCCCGAGACTATTCGCAAGACCGAGGCGATGCTCTCCGACGCCGGCTTCACCAATATCAAACTCGACACAGACGATAAGGTCGGGCTCGTCGAAGAGCTGCCGCCGCACGAGATTCGCAGCTACGCCGCCCAATCGGGCACGGTCTATTGGTATTACGACCCTGACGTTTGCGCATGCGTCTATGAAGGACATCAGAGCGACTTCGATCGCTTCCAACTGGCGTCGCAGCATCAGAACGACGCTGCACAGTACGCCGCCCAGTCCGACGACCAGCAGGTCGCCTCGTTGAACGCTTTGAACGGTGGATTTTTCCCTCCGCCGATTTTCTGGATCGGCGGAGTCGCCCCCATCCCTCATATTGGCGGCGGCGGTGGCGGTGGCCCCCACGGCGGAGGAGGCGGGCGCAATTTTGGCGGTGGCGGTCACGGTTTCGGTCACGGAGGTCACCACTAGCTGGCCGCACAATTGCTCCCCATGAGATGGGCCTGGAGGTCTTGGCGTCTGCCAGCGACTAAGCCCGCCGATGCTCATCTATGCCACTACAATCTTCGCCGGCGCCTTCCTGCTGTTCCAGATTGAACCACTGATAGCGCGATACATTCTGCCGTGGTTCGGCGGTACCTCAGCGGTATGGATCACCTGCATGTTGTTTTTTCAGTTGCTGCTGGTCGCGGGGTACGCATACTCGCATCTAATCGCTGCTCGTCTGCAGCCTCGCCGGCAGGTGATTGTTCACCTCGCGATTGTGTCCGCGTGCGTTCTGCTGATGGGCGCTTTGGCGCTCATCTGGCAATCTCCAATCACGCCCGGCCCGAACTGGAAGCCGCTGAGTCCTGATTTCCCGGTCGCGAGAATTTTCATTCTCTTGCTGGTCAGCATAGGACTCCCTTTCTTCGTCCTATCGACCACTGGACCGCTGCTACAGACCTGGATCGCGCAATCGCACCAAGACACCTCGCCCTATCGACTCTATGCACTATCCAACGTCGGATCCTTACTCGCGTTATTGACCTATCCTTTCGTGGTAGAACCATAGCTAACTCTCAAGGCGCAAGCGATCGTGTGGTCAATACTATTCGTGGCTTTCGCCATAGGTGTCGGACTGTCCGCGCGACAGATCTACCATGTTCCACCGTCCGCAAACCTAGACGTTGCGAAATCCGACCCACGAGGGGTCGCACTCCCTGCCTGGTCGACTCGAGTTCTCTGGATTGCGCTGGCTACGGTCCCGTCCGTGATGCTGCTGGCTACCACCAACCAGGTCTGCCAACAGGTCGCCGTCATTCCGTTTTTGTGGGTGCTGCCGCTGGCGATCTACCTGTTCTCATTCATCATTTGTTTCGATAATCAGCGATGGTATCGCCGCAGCGTCTTTCATCCGGCGCTGGGCGCCACAGTGTTCCTGGCGCTCGTCGTTCTATCCAGTCCTGAGATCAGCATCGAGACTCAAATAGTCACTTACTCGATGTTGCTATTCACCATCTGCATGGTTTGTCACGGCGAGTTGGTCAAACTGAAGCCGCATGAGCGATACCTCACATCGTTTTACCTGATGGTTGCGATAGGCGGCGCACTTGGCGGCATCTTCGTAGTAGCGATTGCGCCCTGGCTATTCACCGGCTTGTGGGAATTTCATGTTGCAATCTGGAGCAGCCTGCTGTTGCTCTTCATTGTTTTGATGCGAGACCCGGACTCATGGATTCACCAACGCCGGCCGGTGGTTGCGATGGTCTTGCTGTCGGGCGCACTCGCATTACCCGAGCTGATCGGCGCAACCTTCACTGCTGGAGCAGTCCATCGGATGGCGCCTCACTTACTCCCATGCTTTCTGGCCGTGGGGTTGATGTCGGCGGTGGCGTTTCAAAAGCATTCGCAGCTCGCGCGAAGATGGCCCGGTTCAATACTGCAGGCGTGCGCAGTCCTGGGATTGATCGTCACCGGCGGCGTGTTGGTAGTAAATATCGAGGGGAACCGCGCCAACAGCCTGATAGCCACTCGCAACTTTTACGGGGCGCTCGCCGTTTACTCAGTCGATAGTCAGAACCCTGAGAGCCATTACTACATGTTGCGGCATGGTCAGATCATACATGGCGAGCAGTATTCTGCTGCGGACAAGAGACGCGAGCCCACTACGTATTATGGTCGCGACAGCGCCATCGGATTGACCTTGCTCAATCATCCGCGCAGGTTCGCGTGCAATCCGCGGGACCGCACGCTCCGAGTGGGCGCGATTGGCCTCGGCGGCGGAACGATAGCCGCGTACGGGCTGCCGGGAGACTACTTTCGTTTTTACGAGATCAATCCTTCTGTCACGAAAATCGCGACCGATGAGAATGGGTACTTCACCTATCTGAGCGATTCGCGCGCGCGAATCGTTATCGTGCCGGGCGACGCGCGGCTTTCGATGGAGCGTGAACTGGCTAATGGGAGTCCCCAGTCGTTCGACGTACTCGTACTCGACGCGTTCTCAGGCGACGCGATACCGGTACATCTGCTGACAATCGAAGCGTTCGAGGTTTACCTGCGCGAATTAACCCCAGACGGAATCCTTGCCATCCACGTCACCAACCGCTACATCGACCTTCAGCCCGTCATTGAGGAAATCGCCAGGCACTTCGGGTTGACCTCCGGCAGCGTCCATCAGTCGAGCGGTCCATTGGTCAAACCCAGCGATTGGATAGTTCTGGCGCGCAACAATTCAGTCCTCGGCCAGGCCGCATTCGCAGGCCGGCTACAGTCGTTGGCCTCGCGCCGGAAAGTCCGGCTTTGGACCGACGACCACAGCAACCTGTTTCAGATTCTGAAGTGACTGACCCCTGGCGAAACTTGAAACGATTCGCGCGTATCAACCGGGGTTTCGCGGGAACGTCGTCACGCCCGGGAAATGCGGCGCCCATGCCGGCGCGCTGGCGACAAAGATGCTCGCAGTCGGCCTAAACTGGTTAGGATCGTCCAGGCTGCCGGCCTTGATCGCCGTAAACGGCATCCCGGAGAGGATGGTCATGATCGGCGAGCCGCAGTTGGCGCAAAAGCCGCGGCTGACCTTGTTGCCGCTGTCGCCTGTCACCTCGTACTGCTTCAGCTCTCCCTTGGTCAGCTTGAACGCCTCTTTCGGAACCAGCAGGACCGGAGCGAAGGCGGCGCCCGTCGATCGCTGACAATCGCGGCAGTAGCAGCTTGCCTGCATTACGGCGTCAGTCGTGGACTCGTAACGAACCGCACCGCACATGCATCCACCAACAATTTTTGATGCCATCGGATTTCTCCTCATCGATGTTACGCGAGCGCGAGGCGCTCCAGTTGATCTTTTGGCGCGTCCATCTCTATCAGCGCTGCGCGAAGTTTTTCGGCCGCGCGCTTTTCTTGACTGCTGCCCGCCAGGTTCGCTTCTTCCGCCGGATCGTCGCGCACCCGATACAAATGATTACCACTGAACTTGCCCATCGCCCAGAACGGCAGTAAATCGCCGGCTCGATACGGTTGCCGGATTACCGGAATTCTCGCGCCCGGCATCCTGTCCAGCACCGCCCGCTCGTCCGGCGGCGGCAGCTGGATTTGCGGCATGTGATGTATCGGCATCGTGGACCATCGATTCGACCACAGGCTGAGCGGCGCGTTGTCGCCCGACGGCGCGCGCGCGTATTTCGTGTCCGCGTCGATCAGATGAACCTCGCGTCCCCATACTCCCGCCAGCGCCCAGTCGCGAATTGAACGCGTCGCACCAGTAGTGAGCGGCAGCATCGAGCGCCCATGCGTTCGATGCGCCATCTCGACGCCGAAAATTTCCGCGAGCGTCGCACATATATCAACATTAGTCGTAAGCGCATCGACATTTCCGTTGCCGACTGCCGGCATCGCAATCAACAACGGCGTATGCCCGAGCGGTTCGTAAATCGGCACCGCGGGTTTGCCCCAGATGTCCTTCTCGCCCAGGTAATGGCCGTGATCGGTGCATACGATCACGGCGGTGTCGTCGTAGAATCCGCCGCGCTCGATTGCCGCAAGCAGCTTGCCGAGCCACGCGTCGATCATCGTCAGCTTCGCGCCGTAGCACGCGCGAATCTGGCGCGCCTGCTCGAGGGTGAGGACGCCATGCGCCAGCGCGCCGCGCACGTACGGCGGCCAGATCATATGCGCCCCCTGCCACGACGAATCGTACATCGAGGCGTACGGCTCCGGCGTATCGAAGGGCTCGTGCGGATCGAACTCGTCGACGAACAGCATGAAGCGATCGTGACTGCGCGCCGAGCGCTCGAGCCATTGCGTCGCCGCCGCCATCGTACGCGGTCCCGGAAAATCCGTCTCGCCGCGAAAATAGCCGCGCGAATTGTCGTACGCCGTATGCCCGCGCGCGAACGACGGCGCGCCGACCCAGCTCGGGTCGGGCCGCGTCTGCCACGGGTCGCTCTCATGCCCGCGCTGGTAATCCCACGCCGTGAAATCGGTGTGATAGTTCTCGCCGCCGACTTCAAACAGGTGCGGATGATCCGAGACCAGCTTGGTAACGACGCCGGCCGCGCGAAGATACGCCGTCAGCGGCCGCTCCCAGATTTCGATCGAGCCCCACGGCTTCCACAAAAAATCGATCGCGCCGCAAAGAATGTCGTGACGCGCCGGGATGCATGGCAGCGAGCCCGAGTAATGACGATCGAAACGAACCGCGCGGCGCGCGAAAGCGTCGAGGTTGGGCGTGGCGAACTCGCGCCCGCCGTACGCGCCGAGCATGTGACGATTGAGGCTGTCGAGCAGTATTACGATTGCGTTGTTCGGTTTTTTCGGGCGTCGCGCCGCGATTTGGTCCGCACTCATCGAATGAATCCTAGCAGAGGCGAAAGCCGCCCGGTAAAGCATTGAAACTTCAGGCGCTGAGCCACGTCTATAGGTGCGAGGCAGCGGGTATAGACTTGCGTCACGCCAAAGACTGAAATGGAATGTTGTAAATGGCTCTCATGAAACGAATCAAAACTCGACTCGCAATCGTGACAGCAATCGCGATTACCGGATGCGCCGTGGCGCCGCCGCCGATCGCACATACCCCCAACGGCGTCGCGACTCCGCAACAGGGCGAGCTCGCGGTAAGCGTCGCCGCAGCGCCGACCGTCGGCGAGGTCACGCCCGTTTACGTATCGATTGCCAACGGCACCGACGCGACGCGCTCCGTCGTGCCGAGCCAGGTGTTCGCGCTCAACGACTTCGGCGAGCGCGTCGCTCCTCTACCGCCGGGCGAAGCCGCTCGGCAAGCCGGCAGCGCGAAGGAACTCGAAGGTGCGGTGAAGAGCGCCGCAGTCAGCGGCGTCGGTGGCGCCGCTCTGGGAGCGGCCGCCGGAGCAGTCGCAGGAGCGGCAGGCAGATCCGGCGGCTGGGGCTTCGGATCTCCGGGTGCCGGCACGCTGATCAGCAGCGCGTTCGGCGGTGGATGGGGTGTTTTCAGCGGTGCCGAAAGGGGCCAATCGAAAGCCGACCAGCAGGCCAATCAGCAAATCGAGGCGCTCTCACTCAAGCCGGAGGAAGTCCGCAAGAACTTCACCGTCAGCGGCTACGTCTTCTTCCCGAAGGGACAATACAGCCACGTCGAGATGCTGCTGGTTGATCGCGAAACCGGCGACACCCAAGTCGTCAGCGAACCGTGGCATTGATCGAGAAGTTCGCGCCTACAGCAGCGACGAGATAATCACGATCGCGCCCTGCCCCTTGCCCTTTTCGGCCGGATCGCAAATCACCGCCTTGCTGCCGATGAACTTCATGTCCGTCGGGTCCATCAGACCAGTGGCGAACCCGCGCGCGATCTCCTTCTCCACCCGGTAAACAGTGCCGTCCCGCTCGTTGCTGTTCTCGGAAGCAAATTTGCCAGTATCCGCAATCATCAACTCGTCGCTGTATGAACCGAAACTCGACGGCGACCACGCGAAGCCCGACGGTCGGATAAATCCGACCAGGTAAACTTCATCCTTCATCTTGCCGTCGGCGCCGATCATGCTGATGCGGCCGACCTTCGCCGCAAAACTCCCCTGCGCACGCATCCCGACCAGCATCATGCCGGCCGCCTTCGCATCGGACGCGGGTGGAAACGAAATCGTGGTCAGCTCGAATACGACCGGCTTGTTGTAAGTGCCAAACGCGCTCGCCTTGCCCGACGAGTCGATCGCGTAGATCGACGCGTTGCCGCTGGCCACCGCATAAAGCTTGCCCGCGAACGGTGAGCCGGCCGCGCCAAACTCCAGGTCCCGGCATTCGGTCGCGGCCGGATCGGGCAGCTTCGCGAAGGTGCTGACCGCGCCAGACTTGTCGATTCGTTCGACCTCGCACGGCCCCTTTATGTCACCAACCGCGGCAAGCACGAAAATGCTTCCCTGATACGATCCAAATCCCGCCGGACCAATCGCGACTCCCGCCGGATTCTTGATCTTCGTCTTGTCCGCGAGCGGGGTCACCTTGCCGCCGAGCGTGACCGAGTAAACTCCTCCCGCCTGGTCCGACACCACCATGGTGCCGTGGTTGTCTTGCAGAAAGTACGGCGCGACGAGGCCGGGCGTCTTCAGCGCCGCGATCTCGAACGGGACTTCAACGTCGAGACCCGCACCCGAAGCGCGCGCGATCGAATTGGTCAATCCGGGCAACGCGGCAATTGTCAGTGCGACGACAGCCAAGCCGACGGCGAACACTGAAAGGATTGAAAAATTACTTTTTCTTTTCGAAAAGTTCATCAAGTGCCTCGTTGACTGCGTACTTTTCGTTCGGGTCCCGATCGTCGAGCTCCGACTTGCGGCGCGAAACCCACTCGGCCAGCCCCACCGTCGCGGCTTCCTCGGCATTCGAGATCCCCATAGCCTCCGCGACCCGCATGAGTTGCCCGAACAGCTCGTCGGGCACGTCGATCTGAATTTTTTTGCTCAAGCGGCCTCGCTCGATACACTTTCCCGCGATTGTTCGTCCTTCCATATAGTCTTAGGTCGCTGCGGTCGTCAAAATGAATTCAGACGTGTCATTACCAGTTAAATATATCGGCACCATCATTGAGTACCTCGATCAGGGCCGGCTCAAAGCTGCCCTCGTCACCCGCGAACAGGAACGCCATCTCGCAGTGATCGATTCCGCGGGACACGAACGACTGGTCCCGCGCGATCTCGTCCTGATGCGCCATCCGGAGCGACGCGCCGATCGCGAAAACGTCGCTGATGCGCTCGCAGAGCTCGAACATGAGCGCGCCGAGCTCGCCGCCGAACTCGATCTCGAGTTGCTATGGCAAGTCGCGCAGGAGCAGAGCCGCAGTTTTTCAGCCGTGGAACTCGCCGAATTGTTTTTTGGGCGACGCTCGAACGCGGCCGCCTCCGTGATGCTCGAGGCGCTGCTCAACGATCGAACCTACTTCGTCCGCCGCCACATGGATTTCGTGCCGCGCACGCCCGACCAGGTCGAACGGTTGCGAATTCAGAACGATCGGATTCGCGCGCGCAGCCAGGACTCTCGCAAAACCCAGAAGCATCTGCGCGACGTCCTCAACGGCGCCGAAAAGCCGCCCGCCGACGAAGCGTCCGCGCTTATCGAAGAGCTCTCGCGCTATCTCAAGAACCCGTTCACGCGCAGCCGCGACATGACCCAGATGCTCGCGCAGGCGGCGCCCGACGTCGATCCGGCCGAGGCAGCTTTCGAAATTCTCGAGCGACTCGGCGCACCGCTTGGCGTACCGCGCTTCGCATTCATCGCCGGCCTCAAGGACGAGTTCAGCGACGCCGTGATGAAGGAGGCGTCCGCGGCGGTGCCCGGCCCGCGCGCGATCTCCGACGGCGGATTCGCCGTCACCGTCGATGACGAAGACACGGTTGAGGTTGATGACGCACTCAGTTGCGAGGCGCTCGCCGACGGCGGCATGCGCGTCCGCGTACACATCGCGCTGGTCGCGGATTTCGTCGCCAAGGGCGGCGCGATGGATCAGGAGGCGGCCTCGCGCGCGACCACGGTCTATCTGCCTGAAGCCACGATCAGGATGCTGCCCGATCCGATTTCTTGCCGCGCCGCGAGTTTGGTTGCCGGTGAAGATCGCCCGGTGATGACGACCGACGTGCGATTGTCGGCTGACGGCGAGTTGCTCGATGCGTCGATCTATCCCGCGCGAATCCCAATCATGCGCCGGCTCGACTACGACCAGGTCGATCGCATCCTCGAGTCGGGAACCGACGGCGACGACACCGCCGCTACCGTCGCACGACTAAGCGCTGCCGCGATCCAGCTTCGCCAGCGGCGCCGGAGCGCCGGCGCAGTGCTCGTGCAGCGGCGCGAGGCGAAGGTCCGCGTGCGCGGCGACGACGTGGAGATAGCAGTGCTCGACAACGCGTCCGCCGGTCGCACGCTGGTGGCGGAGTTCATGGTGCTGAGCAATTTCGTCGCGGCCCGCTACGCCGCAGCGAACCGGATCCCGATCATCTATCGCGTGCAGCCGCAACTCGGGGGCGACATGGCGTCGATGCGCCCACGGCTGTCGCTGCATCCGGAATATCATGCCGGAATCGGGGTCGACTTTTACGCACAGTTGAGCTCGCCGATCCGCCGCTACGCCGACCTGGTGCTGCAGCGGCAACTGCTTGGCGCGCTTGCGAATCGCAATCACGAAACGCCGCCGATTTACACTGTCGATGAATTACTGACCGTGCTAGCCGGCGCAGAGAATGCGGAAGTATCGGGTCGCGAACTCGAACGACGCGCCAAGCGCTACTGGATTCTCCGCTACCTGGAACGCCACGCCCAGGACGGCCCTCTTCTCGCTTACGTCGCGCGCGAAGGCCAGAGCGCAGAACTCGTCGATTACACAGTGCGAGGAACGTTGCATGGCGCCCCCAGCCTGCCGAATCAGATGCCGATACTGGTGCAAGTGAGCCGCGTTGATCCGCTGCGCGGATGGCTCGCTTTCGATTTCGTGGGGCCTGCTGATGAGGCCGCGACGGGCGCAATTAGAACTGTCTGATTGATCCGCCTCGCCACCTTCAGCCGCTGTCTTGGTTTTCGAGAAAGGAGCGCTGCGCGATTTCAGAAACCGGAACCGGCTTCGCGTGCGCGAAGCTGTCCGGAGGCCAGAAGCCATGTCCTCCCTTCGCGTTGCTCACTCTGTCAGGATGACAATTCTTCGCTGCACTTAGAATGACGAATGTCGGCACGGTTCCTCGCTGCCGCAATCAAATCAGGTTCGTACGATGGTGCCGCGCGTACTCGCGAGATGACCCCGCTATGCCGACCATCCATCGCGACATACCACTGCGCGACTGCATGTCCATCGACGCGAACTGCACTCGCCGCCTGACCGACTCTTGTCCTGGCGTGGGCGCCCAGCATCGACTGAATCGCCAGCGACGCGCCCACTATCAATCCCGCGATAATAGTCAAACGCATAGTCTCTCCTCGACGCTCACCTTCGTCCCATGAAGCCCGGGAATTTCGCCACGCCGGGCGTCCTTGCGGACGCCCCTACGTGACTCCCCTCTTTCCCCAACTCCCCCTTTTCCCCCAAGCTACGCGCGCCTGGCAGTCCTACATCTCGTGTAGTGTGTCCTGCTCTAAGCGCCACCGGTCGATCGATTCAATATTG
>NZ_DATDGQ010000292.1:0-8767 GCF_036522015.1 Binatus sp. (SeqCode) | reverse complement strand
GAGCCTAAGTCCTGGAAGTGAATCTTGATGCCCGCTGAATCGAAAAACGGCACTCTTCCATCTCCCGCGCATCAAAAGTGGCGAAATTCCGCGTCTCGGCAATCTCGCTTGATACCTTAGTCGTTGGCCGACGTATCTGTATAATGATGCTGGCGATGGCGATTGACCTCGAAAACGCGCGGGCGCGGATGGTGCTCGAGCAACTCGAACGCCGCGGAATCAAAGATCCGCGCGTGCTCGCCGCGATGCGCACGGTCGTGCGCCACCGATTCCTTCCCGCCGAACTTCACGATCACGCCTACGATGACGGCCCGCTGCCGATCGGCGATTCGCAGACTATTTCGCAGCCGTACATGGTCGCGTTGATGAGCGAAGTCGCCGAGCTGACTGGCACTGAGAAAGTTCTCGAAGTCGGCACCGGCTCGGGCTACCAGACCGCGGTGCTCGCGCGCCTCGCACGCGTCGTTTATTCGGTTGAGTTCAACGCACATCTTCACGATCGCGCCCGCGTGATTCTCAACGGTATGGGCGTCAGCAACGTCTATCTTCGACGCGCCGACGGTTCGGATGGATGGCCCGAGGAGGCCCCGTTTGACGTCGTGATGGTGACGGCTGCGATGCCGGGGATCGCGCTGCCGCTGCTCAATCAGTTGACGCCGCAAGGCCGATTGATAGCGCCGATTGGCGAAGACGAACTCCAGACACTGGTGCGTATCAGCCACAAGACCGGACACTGGAACGAGGAATATTTCGGCGAGTGCCGATTCGTAAAGATGACCGGCAAGCACGGCTTCCAGGACTAGCGCACTGATATTTCGCGGACCCGCAGGGATGTGGTGCGGGGCGGTGACGGACGGCGGATGAAGTGACCGAGGCGGGTACTAGCTATACGCGGTGGATTTCGCGCGCGAGCGTGGCGGTGGCGCTCGCGCTGTCGATAGCTTTGGCCGGATGCGGCGACAGCTCCCCGCCCACCAGCAGCCTTCCCATCGGATCGCCGCGCCCTGTCTCTCACGTTGTCGCGCCCGGCGAGACTGTCTACCACATCGCAACAGAATACGGCGTCAGCGTCGGACGCCTGATGGCCGCGAACGGACTCAGCGATCCGCGCGATCTGCGCGTCGGCCAGGTGCTGACTATACCCGGCGGATATCGCGGCGCCTCAATCGGCACCGCGTCCAGCGGAGTGCATCGGTACACCGGCGAGCGCGCGTCGCGCCAATTCCAGTGGCCGGTGCAGCAAGGCGTGGTCTCATCGGGATTCGGAATCCGCAACGGCGCGATGCACGACGGCGTCGATATCGCGGCGCCTGCCGGGACTCCTGTCTATGCCGCCGACACCGGCGTCGTGATTTTCTCAGGCACGCTCCACGGCTACGGCAACACCGTGATCATTCGACATGACGACGGTTACGCGACGGTTTACGGGCACAACGAACGCAACCTCGTCAGCGAAGGAACCCGGGTCGCGCGCGGCCAGGAGATCGGCGAGATCGGGCGCTCGGGGCGCACCACCGGCGCGAATCTCCACTTCGAAGTGCGCCGCGACAATGTGGCCGAAAATCCACTTGCCTATTTGCCCGAGCCCGCGACCTCCGATGGAATCAGCTTTGCCGCGGCCGGCGGCAGCTAGTATCTTTGACCACCGCACGCGAGACTGACTGTGCGATGGAATCAAGGATGACTGCCGAAGCAATAAAAAAACTGATTCGCAATGTGCCGGACTTTCCCAAGCCCGGCATAATGTTCAGGGACTTCACGCCGCTGATCGCCGACGCGCGCGGCTTCGCGGCAGTGGTCGATCAACTGGCCGAGCCATATATCGGGAAAATTGACGCCGTGGTCGGAATCGAGTCGCGCGGCTTTGTGGTCGGCGCTCCCGTGGCGTACCGATTGGGCGTTGGCCTCGCTATCGCGCGCAAGCCCGGCAAACTCCCCTTTCATACTTACGATCAGGCCTACGATCTCGAGTACGGCAGCGCAACATTGCAGATGCATCAGGACGCGCTGGCCGGCAAAGGTCGCGTGCTCCTGGTTGACGACTTGCTGGCGACTGGCGGCACCGCAGCAGCGGCGTTGCAACTGATCCACAAAGTCGGTGGCAACGTGATCGGATGCGCGTTCGTGGTCGAGCTCGACGCGCTCAAAGGTCGGGATCGTCTCGCGCCGGTGAATTGCTTCTCGCTGATCCACTATGATTGAGCGATGCGAACCCCGATGGACAATCACGAACCGCACCCCCATGCGCGGTTTGATCAGCGCCGCCTGCTAATCGTCCTCGGCGTCACCTCCGCATACTTCGCGACCGAACTCGTCGGCGGATACCTGACGGGCAGCCTCGCTCTGCTGTCTGACGCGGTCCACATGCTCACCGACATCGCGGCGCTATGCCTGGGTATGCTGACGTTATGGATCTCGACGCGCCCCGCATCGTCGGCGAAATCCTACGGCTATCTCCGCGCTGAAATCCTCGGCGCGCTGCTCAACGGCCTCTTCCTCTGGCTGCTCGTAGTCTTTATCTGGATCGAAGCGTTCGAGCGATTGCAAAATCCGCGTCCCGTTTCGGGCTTGGGCGTGATGGCCATCGCGGTCGTCGGCATCGGCGTAAACACCTTCTCCGCGTGGATGACTTCGGACGCGCCCGGCGGTCACCAGCATGGAATGGCAATGCGTGCAGCGTTCGTCCACGTCACTTCCGATCTCGTCGGCTCAATCGGTGTGCTCGCCTCCGGCGCGCTGAATTATTTCACCGGATGGATGCAGGCTGACCCCGCCGTGAGCATATTGATAGGAGTCCTCGTGCTGTACGGCTCATGGGGCCTGGTGCGCGAGGGCGTGGACATCCTGATGGAATCGGTGCCGCGACATATTGATCTCGACGAAATGCGCACCGACCTGCTCGCCGTCAGCGGCACCGAGGAGGTTCACGACCTCCACGTCTGGTGTCTGACGACCCGGCAGATCGCACTATCGGCGCACGCCGTGGTCGCTGCCGACGCGGATCGCGATCGAGTGCTGGCTGAGATGTGTCATCTGCTGCAAACCAAGTTCGACATCCATCACCTGACCCTGCAGCTCGAATGCGACAATCGGCGCCGGCACGAGCCCGAACATTTCTGAGTCAATCCGATGAAAGCTGATCAAACCATCTTCTACGACATCAACACGCAGCGCGACTTCATCCTGCACGACGGCAAGTTTCACATCGAAGGCGCGGAGAACCTCGTGCCGAAGTGGAAGGCGATTACCGATCTCGCGCGCGATCAGAAAGTGCAAATCGTTTGCTCGGTCGACTGCCACCTTCCCGGCGACCCGCAGCTCAAAAGTTGGGGCGGACCATATCCTGATCATTGCATGGCGGGTACTCCCGGCCAGCAAAAAATCGCCGAAACCAGCCCGCTCAATCCACTGACGCTCGAAAACCGCGATTATACGCCCGACGAAATTCAGAAAGTCCTCGATCACGAGGGGGAAATTGTTTTTCGACGCCAGCAGTTCGAGAAGCTCGCCGACAACGCTCACCTGAGCGCCATCTTGCGGCTAGTCCTGCGCCCATACCAGGACATCGTGATGTACGGCGTGTACACGGAATCATGCGTCGCTCGCGAGATCACAGCGCTCATAGGAGTCGGCCCGAAACTCCACATCGTCACCGACGCCGTCGCGATTGTTGGCACCGAGTCTGCTAGCTTCGACGCAAAATTGCAGCAGGAGGGCGTCGAGCTGATCTCCTACGACGACTTGAAGCTGCGAATGCTCAACTGATGGCCGCATCGGAACCTGTCGATCCGCCCGTTGACGCACGCGCGCCGGAATTCTACGACGAGCCGTGGGTTACTCCGCCGTTCCAGCCCCTGCGCGCGATTTGCGCTCTCATCCTGGTCGCAGGCGGCTTCGGCCTCTATGAATATGTGCTGGTGTCGTTCTGGTCGGTGCCGTGGATGGGCATACACGAACGAATCCCATGGCCCGCGTTTGCGATCCTGGCTGCCGCGTTTGCGCTCTCGATCGCAGGACTCCGGCTCGCTCTGGGGCTCGCTTCGCCGCACGGCAAACTCGGCTTCGGCCTGTTCGCATTCCTGGCATGCATCGTCGTGGGAGCAGGCGGCGGCCGCTTTGTCAGTTATGTGATGCGCGCAACAGTCAATCCGCCGTTTACGCTGAAGCTGGCGGTCGGACAACGATTCCCCAGCTTCGCGCTCACCGATCAAAATGACTCGGTTCACCGCGGTCCGTCACCGACCAACGCGGGCGCTACGTTGATTTACGTTTATCGCGGCGACTTCGACCCATTCGCGCGATTCGAGCTCGCCGAACTAACCGCGCCAGCCAACGAAACCGATTTTCGCCGCGCCGGCGTCGCTACGCTCGCTATCAGCACCGATCAGGTCGAGCGATCGAAAATGCTCGCAGGATTTCTGCGCACCAAAATCCCGCTGCTCAGCGATACCAACGAATCGCTCATCGCACCGCTCGGTCTCGTGCAACATCATCGCAACGGCGAGCCCGACAACGCGATCCCCGCGTTTTTCGTCGTCGATCGAAATGGCATCGTGCGATGGATCTTCATCTCGCCCTACTATCGCGAGCTCCCGCCGCCTGGCACTCTCCTCGACGCCGCCAAGTCGGTCATCGCCGGCGAGACGACGCGTCAATCGCCGACAGCATCGCCGCAGTAGCCAGCGCCGGCGAGTCGCTCGCGAATATCGCCCCGATCGACGCGACTCCCGCCGGCTGCCCGGTGGGTTCTTGCGATGCAAACAATTCGCGCGCACGCTCAGGCGTTATGCCACCGAGCGCAAATACCGGAATCGCTCCGGCACCGCACGCTGCGGCGAGTCCGCTCGCGCCCCACCCCGGGCCGGTGGCAGGCTTGGATAGTGGATCGAAAACGGGACCGAATACCGCGAAGTCAGCGCCCTCGCGCGCGGCGCCGGACACATCCGGCGGCGAATGACTCGACACTCCTATAAGCCGGCCGGGTCCAAGCAGCTTGCGCGCCATGCTGACGCCGATCGAGTCGAACGGCAGATGAACACCGTCGGCCCCCGCTGCAATCGCCACATCGACGCGGTCGTTCACTATCAGTGGCGCACCGGCGCGCGTGCAAATCTCGCGAAGCCGCAGCGCCAGTTCGTAAAGTTCGCGCGCCGGTAAATCTTTCTCGCGGAGCTGCAACGCGACACTCCCCGCAGGCGCAGCCGTCAGCGCAGCCTCGCACGCCGCGACCAGATCGCCATCTTTTACGATATGCCGATCAGTGATCAGATAAAGCCGAAACCCAATCCGTTTTTGTCCGGCGAACTTGTCCGTCTTGCTCATCTGAGCGGTGCCTGTCTGTCATCCTCACGAAAGCGAGCAACGCAAATTTGTGTGTCATCCTGACGACGCGAGCAACGCGAGGGGAGGAAGGACCTCGGACAGCTCCGCGCAAGCGGAGCCGGTACCGGTTCTTGTTTCTCGCCGCAAGGCGAAAGACCACTTACGCGCGCCCTACCCGATCAATCCCGTCAGCGGACTCGACGCCGTCGCATACAACTTGCGCTCGATCCTTCCCGCGCGATACGCAAGGCGGCCTGCCTCGACCGCCAGCTTCATCGCACGCGCCATAGCGATCGGATCTTTCGCACCTGCAATCGCGCTGTTCATCAGCACCCCGTCGCACCCAAGTTCCATCGCCTCGGCCGCGTCGGACGCCGTGCCGACGCCCGCATCGACGATCACCGGCACCTTCGCCTGTTCGATGATGATCGCGAGGTTGAACGGATTGCGGATCCCCAGCCCAGATCCAATCGGCGCCGCCAGCGGCATCACCGCCACGCATCCAATCTCCTGCAGCCGGATGCACGTAACCGGATCGTCGGTGACATACGGCATCACCTTGAATCCTTCTTTGACGAGCACTCGCGCTGCTTCGAGCGTCGCTGCGACATCGGGAAACAGCGTCTGCTGATCGCCGATCACCTCGAGCTTGACCAGCTCGCCAACCCCAACCTCGCGCGCGAGGCGGCAGGTGCGGATCGCCTCCTCTGCGGTGAAGCATCCGGCGGTGTTGGGCAGAATCTGGTAGCGCTTGGGATCGAGATAGTCGAGCAGATTCTCCTTGCCGCGATCCGTGATGTTCACGCGGCGCACCGCGACGGTCACGATCTCGGCGCCACTCTCTTCAACGGCCGCCTTGGTCTCAGCAAAATCGCGATACTTGCCGGTCCCGACAATCAGCCGCGACTTGAATTTCTTTCCGCCCAATTCAAATGAAGTGTCCTGCATATTCTTTTCTTCCCCTCTCCCTGCAAGGGAGAGGATCGAAGGTGAGGGTCCTTATTCAGCGCGCGATTTTTTCGCACGCGATTCAAGATTCCGCTTTCCGCTTTCTGCGTTCATCCCCCGCCAACAAAGTTGATTATCTCAACCTGATCGCCCACTCGCACAATCGTCGCATCGTAATTGGCCTTCGGCACGATCTCGCGATTGATCTCGACCGCCACGCGGCCCCGCCGCATTTTCAAGCGTTCCAGTAGCGCAGTCAGCGGCGTGTCGCCGGTTAGCAGGTACGATTCGCCGTTGAGTGTGATTGAACTTGCGATAGAGTCCGGCATTATTGAGCCGCTTCTCCGGTGAGGGGAAGCGGCCCAGGCGCAGCCCGAACGTTGCGCCATCGGCTTCCCTACGCCGGCATTACCCGGATCAGGTTCAAGGGGTTCTCCCGCAGGAGCTCTCAGTGCGCTAACGCACACCCCCAGCCTGATCTGACTATACGACTCCCGCGCGGAACTGTCAAAAATGCGCGCGGCCCGGCTCACTTCCTCAGCTTCTATTCGATCTGGTACGTCACATTCACGTCGGCGCTGAAACCTACGTCGCGCGGCGTCACCGGCATCTCGGCCCCCACCGGCGCTGCAACCTGTGCCCTGTGTATGCTGCTCCAACTCGCCACGGCCGCCGTGTACTGGTTTCCGTAAACAACATATGGACGAGCCTGCGCGTTGGTTGTGATTCGCAGGATTCCCTTCAGCTTTACGCCCATCGAGCTCGCGAGCGTGTCCGCCTTCGACTTCGCATCCGTGGACGCCTTCTCGATTGCTTCCTTTCGCGCCGCGCTGTCGTCCTTCAGCGTGAAGCTGACCTGGTTGAGGCGCGCCGCCCCGGCTTTCATGGCATCTTCGACGACCGGTCCCAGCAGCTCGAGTTTCGGCGTTTCCGCGGATACAGTGACTTGGGCGTCGTAGACCTTTCGTTGCGGTTGCGGCAGGGGCAGCGACTGATACTGGGGATTTCCCGCGCGCTGTTGCGGGTTGATCTGCTCCACACTGAAATCCGCCACGATGACTTTGCCCTGCGCACCCATTTGCTTCTTGAGTGCGGCCTCGACTCGATTCACGATGGCGTTGCCTCGGCGCACGCAGTCGCCCGGGGAGGCGGCCTCAGACACCACCGTGAGACCGACGAAATACGCCGGCGGGCGGCGCCGATATCCAGAGCCGTTGGCGTAGCGCGAAGAAGAAGCGATGCCTACTGGGTCTGTCGCTACTGCGGAAGTCTCATCCGCGTCGTCCGGCATCTGACCGACGCCCGCTTGACCTGCCGACGTCGCGCCTGCCGCTAATCCCGTCTGGATCAGATCGCCAAGCGGCTCCATCGAACTACTGAATACATTCAGGTCAGCCTTGAACTCCCAGGTGGCAGCCGGCTCCTCGGCATGCAGCACCGTCGGTGTCGGCGTCGCCATCCCGCCATATTCGATCGACGGATTGAACGAGAAGTCCGAGGTCGTGACCTTGGCGGAATCGCCGAGCTTCGCCTTCAGCGCGTCGACGACTTGGCGAGATATCTCAGCTTCTTTTCGCGTGCATTCGTCGGCCGAATCCGCACGGGCCGTCACCCCAAACGACAACGTCATCATGTCCGGCTTGGCCGAAGAATCGCCGTGACCAGTTACATCGATCGTCTTCTGCTGCCCCAGCGCCACTGCGTTGAGCGTCAGGATCATCGGCATCGCCAACAACGCTGCAGGAAGCCTGAATTTCATGTTCGTGAGATCCCCCTTCGCGATTCGATTCTGTCCGCAACTACTGGTTTACGTCCACCGATCATGGATGAACTTTTCAGCCTTATTGCTCTGCCCCGTGCGTGCTACTCTACGCGATCCGCCATGGACAACTCTCTGTTAACTCAGCACTCCCTTACCCGTTCTCGAAACACCAATTTTGACGGAACAAAACTACCCTTAGTGGTAGGCCGCTACCAAACCACAACTAATGGTATGAATTTGCCTTTGCATAACTTCTGTTCCCCTCTCCAGAAGGGAGAGGGGTTAGGGGTGAGGTTGCGATTTCTGTCCGGTTCGATCAAGCCCGCGCTATTGTGCTACTGCGAAATCGATCCTCAGTAAGCGCGTGGGAGACTGCTATGCCAGCTACATCGGCAATCGTTGACCAACTCACCGACGGGCCGGGATTCGTTCTGCTCCCGAATCTGATCGACGCATCCGACGCAGCGCACGCGCGCTCGCGCGCGTTGGAAATCGCCGCCTCACCTACTGCTTTCGCGTTCGGAAAACTCAACGAGAAGATCCGCCAGCAGCATGTTCGTGGGCTCCTGGCACACGGCGAGATATTCGAGCGGCTGGTGCAGCATCCGGGGATCATCGAAATCGCCGAGGCGATGCTTGGCGACGACCTGACGCTCGGCGCGTACTCTGCACGGATTCTGCATCCTGGCGCCACCGAGATGGGAGTCCACATCGACTATCCATACTGGGCGATGC
>NZ_DATDGQ010000291.1:0-2379 GCF_036522015.1 Binatus sp. (SeqCode) | reverse complement strand
GGTCCAAATCGTTTTCTTCTCGTGCATGTCTCTAAGCGTCGCCGATACCACCACGCTCTGGTTGTATTGGGTCGGCTCGAGCGCGGAGTTGAAGTTGGTGGGCGTCTCGGTCGCGAACCTGACGGCGCCTGACAATTCGAGATCAGCAGCGTCCGGACTATCGACGATCTTTAGGCGCCGATGGAGATCGATTTCATCTTTGAGGTAACGCATGAACTCGTCGTTGACTCCGGTCACGCGCGTCTCATTGCCGAATCGCGCAACGTAGATCGTCTGCGCGTTCGCCGGCAACACGTCACCCGAGGCCGCGAAGTGATAACCGCACCCCGAAAGAAAAAGACCGGCGCCGATCACGAAGCCGAGCAGCCTATTCGGCCTTGGATAGTGTGACATCGTCGCCCTTCTGCTTGAGTCCCAACCGCCCCGCGATTTCGTCGAGCACTCCATTGACGAAGCGCCCCGACTCGACGTCGCCGTAGCATTTCGCCAGCTCGATCGCTTCGTCGATCGTAACGCGCGCCGGAATGTCCTCCATCCTGAGCAATTCGTATAGCGCAATCCGCATGACGTTGTGATCGACCCGCGACAGCCGCTTGACCGACCAATGCTCCAGCGCGTCCGCGAGATGCTTGTCGAGCGCCGGCTGCTCGAGCCGCACCCCTTCCATCAACTGGACGGCAAACTTGCGTGCGTCATCCTCGACCGGAAAACTTTCGAACAACGCGGTCAGGTCGTCGCTGCTGGCGCCACCGCAGATATCAATCCTGTACAGCGCCTTGAGCGCAAGCTCGCGCCCCTGATGTCTAAGTCCCATAGCAATTCCACAGTCGCGGGCGGCGCGGCAGGCGTCGGCGCAGCGGCTTACTTTTTCAAGTGATGAGTTTCAGCTCCGAGAACAGATGGCCGAGTTTTTCCTTCTTGGTTTTCAGGTACCCGATATTTCCGGCGTGCGGCGTGACCTCGATCGGCACGCGCGAGACGTTCACCCCGTAACGGCGCAGGCTTTCTATCTTGTGCGGATTGTTGGTGAGCAACTGCACCTCGCCAACCCCGAGATCGCGCAGAATTTGCGCGCCGATTCCGTAGTCACGCAAGTCCTCATCGAAGCCGAGATGCAGGTTCGCTTCGACAGTGTCCATGCCGTTGTCCTGCAGCGCGTAAGCACGAATCTTGTTCCCGAGCCCGATTCCGCGACCTTCCTGGTGGAGATAGATCACTACGCCGCGATCCGCCGACATGATTCGCTCGAGCGCTTCCTGCAACTGCTCGCCGCAATCGCATCGCGCCGACGCAAACACATCGCCGGTCAGGCACTCCGAATGGAGCCGCACCAGCGCGGTGCGTCCGCCGCCGACCTGGCCCTTGATCAGCGCCAGATGCTCGCGGCCATCCACGACGTTGCGGAAGACAACCGCATTCAGCATGCCGCCATCGATCGGGAACGGCTGCTCGGAAACCCGCTGGACGAGAACTTCATTCGTCAGGCGATGTGAAACGAGTTCCTTGACGTAAACGATTGGCAGCGAATGCTGTGCGGCGAACTCTCGCAGTTCCTTGAGGCGGGCGGCCTCGCCATCTTCGCGGAGAATGGTGCACAGCGCGGCGACCGGGCCCATGCCCGCTGAACGCGTCAGATCCACCGCGCCTTCGGCGCGCCCGATTCGCACCATCACGCCGCCGCTCAACGCCATCAACGGCAGTATGTGACCGGGCATGACGATATCGTCATGACGCGATTCGTCGAACGCGACCACCGAGATCACCCGCGCGCGATCGCCGGCCGAGATGCCGGTCGTAGCGCCTTCGCGGGCGTCAATGAGCACTCCGGCTTGCTCGTTGGAATCGCCATTGTCGGTCGAAGGCTGGAGCGGAATACCCAAAGCGCGGAAACGTTTCTCGGGAATCGCGACAGAGATCACGCCGCGAGCTTCGCGCGCCATGAAATTGATGTCGTCGGGGGTGATCTTTTCAGCGGCCATCACGAGGTCGCCCTCGGCGTCCTCGCGCTCCTCCGCAATCATCACGACCATCTTGCCGTCACGCAATGTGGAGAAAATTTCTTCTAAAGTAGCCGATGCCATCTGATTCAATTCAACGAAGGCGATATTATCACCGGCCTGCCAACCTAACCAGTCTTTTCAGTGAATCAGCTCTTATGGCTGATGTTTGAGTTAAAATTTCCTTCCTGTCCGGCGCACTCGAGCCTCTAACAGGCAGTCGTCGCCGACCGGGCGCGCCGAAAGATCTGTAAGCGCGAGCGCGTCGCGCACGCTGCGCGATTTCATCCCATCGATCGCGGACAAGCCCGCGCCGAGAATTTTCGGCGCCACAAAGAATGCGACGCGATCCACAATTCCAGCGCTCAGCGCAGACCCGGCG
>NZ_DATDGQ010000290.1:0-3597 GCF_036522015.1 Binatus sp. (SeqCode) | reverse complement strand
GGGTGGCCAGTACACTGTCCCGTACGCCGACTGCTACCGATGCCCGTTCAAGTTGAAGTATCCCGACTGTGGACTCTACTGCGTCGATTTCGCGCGACAGCAAATCAAAATGAGTACCAGCGGCTCGCTCGCCGCGATCGTCGCCGAGCCGATGCAGGGCACGGCCGGCAACGTGATCCCTCCCGACGACTGGCTGCCCGCGGTAAAGTCGGTCGCGAAAGATTTCGGCGCGCTGCTGATTGCCGACGAAATGATCACCGGCTTCGGACGCACCGGCAAATGGTGGGGCGTCGAACATAGCGGCACCCGCCCCGACATCGTCACCGTCGGCAAGGGCATGGGCTCGGGCTTTCCGGTGTCGGGCGTCCTGCTGAGCGACGAGCTGGGCAAGGCGGCGCCGTTCGGCAAGCCGAGCGCGTCGTCGTCGAGCTACGGCGGAAATCCGTTGGCGGCGGTGGCCGTGTCCGAAACGATCGGCACGATTCAGCGAGAGCATCTGGTCGAGAACTCGCGCAAGGTCGGCGCGATGATCCTGTCGCGGCTCGTGCAGCTCAAGGAAAAATACGAATTCATCGGCGACGTCCGCGGCAAGGGACTGCTTATCGGGGTCGAGCTCGTGCGCGATCTCGAAACCAAGGAACTGCTCGGCAAAAAAGTCACCGAGCTGATCTTCGCCGAATGCCTCAAGCGCGGGCTCGTCACCATGGCCTACTTTCCCAAGATTCGCATCAACCCGTCGCTCGTGATCACCGAAGCGCAGGCCGAAGCGGGCGTCGAAATCCTCGACGAAGTCTTCGCACACGTTCGCGACCACGTTGACTGGCGTCACGCGTAAGCGAAATCTTTTTTCATGGCCAATCAGAATGGCAACGCGGCGCTGTTCTTCGATCTCGGCGGCACGCTCGTTAAGTTGAACGAGTCGCGCGAGATTCCGCTCGACGCCAACGGCAACATCGTGATCGAACTGCTGCCCGGCGTGGCCGAAAAGCTCCGCCCGCTGCATAACCATCTGATGTTCGTCGTCACCAACCAGGCGGGAATCACGCGCGGCCGCCTCAAGCATGAAGCCGTCGAGTCCGCGCTTGCGGAACTCGACAATCAGCTCGGCGACATCCTGACCGGATGGCAAATCTGCCCGCATACCGACGACAACAACTGCGAATGCCGCAAGCCAAAGGGCGGAATGATCACCGAACTCGCCGACATGTATGGCGTCGATTTGACAACGTCCACGATGGTCGGCGACCAGGAAGTCGACCGCCTGGCAGGCGAAGCCGCAGGCGTCGCAAAATTCGTCCACGCAAAAGATTTCTTCGGCTGGTAGCGATTTTACCTCTCCCTTCGGGAGAGGTCGGCGTGAGTCTGCGAGCGCCGGGTGAGGGCGCTCGCATCGAGCGCAATGCCAGCGCCCTCACCCGCGCCGTTGGCGCGTCCTCTCCCGGCGGGAGAGGTTATTCAGGAAAGAATTTGTTAGAAGGGTAAAGCGACCAGGAGAAAATAAAATGAAAATCGGATTGCTCACTCCCTTCACCGGCAAGAATGCTCATCCTGCGGAATTTGCGCGCGTCGCCGAATCGCTCGGCTTCGAATCCATCTGGGTGCCCGAACATCCTGCGATGCCCGCAAACCCCCAACAGCAGTTTCCCACCGGAGGTCCGATACCGCCCGCCTATTTCACGATGGCCGATCAGATGATCACCCTAAGCATGGCGGCTGCCGTCACCAAGAATCTGAAACTCGCCACCGGTATCTGCCTCGTTCCCGAGCATGAACCGCTTGCCCTCGCCAAGCAGTTCGCAACCTTGGATGCTTACTCGGGCGCCCGCGTGCTGTTCGGAATCGGCGCGGGATGGCTCCGCGAGGAGAGCGATTTGTTCGGCGTCGATTTCCCCCATCGATGGACCGAGACCGCCGAGATTGTCGCTGCGATGCGCCAGCTGTGGACCGAGGACCAATCGTCGTTCGACGGCAAGTACGTAAAGTTTCCGGCGGTTAAGTCACTGCCCAAGCCTGCGCAGAAGTCGGGACCGCCGGTGCTGATCGGCAGCCTCGACAAAAACGCCCTCAAGCGCGTCGCGAAATGGGCCGACGGATGGTGCCCGATCGCGTTGAACCCGGCGCAATTGAAGACCCGCGTTGACGAACTCAAGCGCGAATGCACGGCAGTCGGCAGAAACTTCGCCGACCTGGATATCACGATCATGGGCGGAATCCGCGGCGATCGCGCAAAGGTCCAGGACGGTCTGAAGGAGTTCACGGAAGCAGGCGCAGGGCGATTCGTCGCGGGCCTCGGAGATCTGACGTTCGAAAGTTCAGAAGGAACGCTGAAAAAGCTCGCGGCCCTGTACGTCTAAGGAATTCGGGATTCCTAACCTCTCCCCCAACAAGAAGAGGTTAGGACCAGAGCGTAGCTCGCTCTCTTTCTCCGTCATCCTGAGCGCAGCGAAAAATCTCGCGCGCCGGCGCGTCTGACAATTCGCCAGAAAATAAACGCGCACCATCCAATGACGGTGTACGTGAGCATGCTTGCTCCCGCCAGCTCCCCGTAACTGATCAACATGTCGGCCAGCGCTCGCCGATCCTCAACTGCTACCTCTCCTTGAGAGCGCGGCCACAGCGAAACCAGCCATTCCGCAGCCTCCGACTCCAAATGAAAGTGCCTGATAGCCAAAAAGAATATCGGCAATGCAAGTGACCCAAGCAGCGCGCAAATCAATAGAACTGTTCTCGCAATCTTCACTTCGCGATGCCGCTAAGGTCGAGTAGCCGCATTGTATACCCATCCCGTGCGCGCGGCCCCAACTACAACTCCTGCCCCTCACTTATTTGTGTCATTCAGAGCCGCTGCGGCGAGGAATCCCGGATCCGACTTTCTGGCTCGTCCGTTCGGTGAGGAGAGGCCGACCCGAGATTGACATCGCGCGGCAGGCGCGTAATGTGCTTTGAGATTCGCTCGGGGAAGCCGGTGAGAGGCCGGCGCTGCCCCGCAACTGTGAGTTGAGCGTTACGACGCTCATCGAGTCAGGCGACCGGGCGAATCGATGGAGCCGCAAAAACCTTCGCGGGAGAGGGAGGCTTCAGGACGCGCATCGCAGATCCGCCGGCATTTTTCCGCGCTGCGGTCCGTCGCTCCTGGCCACTTCCATTTCGATCCGCGAAGTCCAGGCCGAAGCGACGTTGGACGACGAAAGCAAATCGCATCTTGTGTACGACTCGATCTCGCCGCTCCCGCGCCGATCGCGCGGTCACGTCGCGTCGTTGGCGGCCTCGATTGCCGCTCATGCGGTAATCGTTGCGCTGCTCGTATGCTTCGCTTCGCCGCTTGCGCGCGGGCATAGCGAGTGGGTGCTGGCGTATCTCGTCGAGGGCGCAGACGGCAGCGCGGGACGCGGCGGCGACGCCGCCGCATCCCGCGCCGCGCCGAATCGCGCCGCGAGCGTAGCGCTCGCGGCGCTGCCGACGCCGCCGCGCTCCGCGCCACCGAAGGCGGCGCGGAAGCTGCCCCGCCGCGCCGAAGACGCGCACCTCGCCGTTGCGAGCGGGGTGCCGGAGCGTCCGGTCGCGCTCGCGCGACCGGACGGAACGGCGCGCGACGCG
>NZ_DATDGQ010000289.1:0-1656 GCF_036522015.1 Binatus sp. (SeqCode) | reverse complement strand
AAAATCGCGGTGCCGAGCGCGAAGGCGTAGGTGTGCGACATGGGGGAGAAAATTGCGCCCTCGACACCGCGCATCGTGAACAGGGGCAGGAAGGCGATCACGAAAATGAGAGTCGAGAAAAACATCGGGCCGCCAACTTCCTGCGCGGCGGCCAGGATTCGAAGCCGATAACTCTCGTGCGAACGTTCGGGCGCGGTCAGGTGCCGCTCGATATTTTCCATCACGATGACGGTGGTATCGATGATAATGCCGAAGTCGATCGCGCCCAGCGAAATTAAATTGGCGGGCGTATTGGTCAAGTGCATCAGTGCGAATGCCCCGCAGAGCGCCAGCGGGATGTTGATTGCGGCGATTATTGCGGCGCGCAAGTTACCGAGAAAGAAAATCAATACCAGGAAGACCAGCGCCATCCCGATCGTGAGATTTTCGAGCACCGTGTGAAGGGTGGTCTCGACCAGCGTCGTGCGATCGTAGTACGGCACAACCTTGTAGCCGCTCGGCAAAATGCCGGAAGTGTTGAGGTCGTGGACCTTGGCCTCGACGCCCTTGAGCGTTTCGAGCGTGTTGCCGTACTTGCGCATCAGGACGATGCCGGTGACGACCTCGTTCTGATTGTCCTTGCCGACGATTCCAAGCCGCGGCGCGTAGCCGACCTCGACGTCGGCGACGTTGGAAACCTTGATCGGGGTGGACTTGTTGGCATTGAGCACGACGTCGCGGATGTCGTCGAGACTGCGGAAAAAGCCAAGCCCGCGAACGTCAAACGCCTGCTCGCCGACGCTCATATAGTTGCCGCCGGAGTTGGTGTTCGAGTTCTGCAGAGCCGCGATCAGCGTCGATAGCGGAACCTGGTAGTAGTTCAGTTTGTGCGGATCGACCTCGACCTGGAACTGTTTCGTCAATCCGCCGAAACCCGAAACGTCCTCGACGCCGGGCACGGTCTTGATTTGTTTTTCGAGGATCCAGTCCTCGACGGTTTTCTCGTTGGTCAGATCGTGATCGGGACTCTCGACCGTGTAGCGATAAATTTCGCCGATAGGATTGTCGGGCGAAATTGCGGGCGTCACGCCCTGCGGCAACGTGATAAACGACAGCCGATTGATGGTCTCGACGCGGTCCCAGTAGTAGTCGCTATCCCACGAGAAGTAGCAGCGGATGTCCGACAGCCCGTACAGCGAAATCGAGCGCATAGCCTCGAGGTCTCGCATCCCGGCCAGACCGTATTCGGTCGGTACCGTGACCAGCTTTTCAACTTCTTCGGCACTGAGGCCGTTAGGCAGCGCCAGGATCTCGATCAGCGGCTGCACCGGATCCGGATAGGCCTCGATGTCCAACTGCGAGAACGAAAAGATGCCGGCCAACAGCAGCATCAGCGCGATGCCGATTACGACTATTCGCTCGCGCAGAGCCAGCGCCATCAACGATCGAATCATCGCTTAGCCAAAGATTCTCGTTGTGATCGCCTACATCGCCTGCGCTAGGAGCTTTCCCCGTGGGCCTGGTGCCAGAGCGCATTAACTTGCAAGGTCTCGCCGCTGACCACGCGATCGCCCGCCTTGAGTCCGGTGACGACGCGCGCGTAGCCGATCTTGCTCCACGACGCGATCGCGACCTTGCGATGCTCGAAGGTGCCGGGGCTAACCTCGACGAAGGCAT
>NZ_DATDGQ010000288.1:0-3252 GCF_036522015.1 Binatus sp. (SeqCode) | reverse complement strand
ACGTAGAGATCGACCGGGAGCCAGTAGTCAACCGCGCGGCGATCGAATGGGCGCTGGTCTTCATGCGGCGACGCGAAGCGCAGGAAGTACCATGACGAGCAGGCGAAGGTGTCGAGCGTGTCGGTCTCGCGCTCGGCCGGGCCGCCGCATTTGGGGCAGGTCGTGTTGACAAAGTCCGGCACGTTGGCGAGCGGGGAGCGGCCGGTGCCTGGCGGCAGGTAGTCCTTCATCGGTGGAAGCAGCACAGGGAGTTGGTCTTCCGGCACCGGCACGATGCCGTCGGTCTTGCAGTACACGATTGGAATCGGGCATCCCCAGTAGCGCTGACGCGAGATCAGCCAATCGCGCATCCGGTGGTTGATGGTGGCGCGGCCGATTCCGTGTTGCTCGGCGTACTGGCATACGGCCGTGATTGCCTCAACCGTTTTTTTACCGTTCAGAAAACCAGAGTTGATTGCCACGCCGGGCTCCGGGTAAGCGCGATCGGCGGGCGGAGTGCTGCCGTCGGCGGGTGCGGTCACGCGCGGAATCGGCAAGCCGTACTTCGTCGCGAATTCGAAATCGCGCTGATCCTCGCCGGGCGCCGCCATGATTGCGCCGGTGCCGTAGCCCATCAGGACGTAGTCGGCGATCCAAATCGGGATGTCTTTATCGGTGAAGACGTTGTGCGCGTAGGCGCCGATGAAGACGCCGGATTTTTCCTTCGTCGTGGACATCCGCTCGATTTCGGTCTGTCGGCGCGCCTCGGCGACGTAGGCCTCGACCTTCGCGCGCTGCGCATCAGTAGTAATTTCGGCGACCAGCGGATGCTCGGGGGCGAGTACCATGAACGATACGCCGAAGACGGTGTCGGGACGCGTGGTGAAAAAGCGGACTTCCTTACCTGTGTGGCCGGCGACCGGGAAGGCGAGTTCCGCGCCTTCGCTGCGGCCGATCCAGTTGCGCTGCATCAGCTTGATCGGCTCGGGCCAGTCGATGCCGTCGAGATCGGCGAGCAATCGATCTGCGTACTCGGTGATCTTGATGTACCACTGTTCGAGATCTCTCTTGCTGACCGGATTGTCGGTATGCCGCCAGCAGCATCCGTTGATGACCTGCTCGTTGGCGAGCACTGTGCCGCACTTGTCGCACCACCATTGCGCGCCCTTCGCGCGGTAAGCGAGGCCGCGCTTGTGGAGCATCAGGAAGAACCACTGGGTCCACCTGTAATACTCGGGCGACGACGAATTGATTTCGCGCGACCAGTCGTAAGCGCATCCGGAGAGTTTCAGCTGGCGCTTGAAGTTGGCGGCGTAGCGCGGGACGGTCTCGGTCGGATGCAAGCCTTTCAGGACCGCCTCGTTTTCCGCGGGCAAGCCGAACGCGTCCCATCCCATCGGATGCAGCACGTTGAATCCCGCCATCCGCTTGTAGCGGCCGACGACGTCGCACGGCACGTAGTTGTGCAGATGGCCTACGCTGAGGCCGGCACCCGAAGGGTAGGGGAACATCTCGAGGATGTAAAATTTCGGGCGGCCGGGGTCCTCGCGCGTAAGGTAGAGATTGGTGCGGTCCCATTCGGCCTGCCACGCGGGTTCGATTTTTTTAGGGTCGTAGCGTTCGTCCATGCGGATGATCTCGGTCAGGCAAGTCTAGCGTGATGGGAGCGAGACAGGAAAGGTAATCACTTTATTTAATGTGAAACCCTCCGCGGGTTTCACTCTTCCGCGGCATGGGTGACCCCTGCACCCGGTGATAAGAGAAGATGCGGGACTTCGTCCCTGTTAGAACTTTTTTTGGCGGGCGAAGTCGCGGGCTTCGAGGATGTATAGGACGTGGGGGAGGTTGGCGTGCGTGATGTTGCTATCGTAGGTGAAGCCGCAATGCTCCATTACGGCGCGTGAGGCGCGGTTGCGGGGGAGGGTGAAGGCGACGATTCGAGCGGGGTGCATCGTGTCGAAGGCATGCTTCAGTGCTGCGCGGGAGATTTCGGTCGCGAATCCTTTGCCCCAATGGTCGGACGTGATTGCGTATGCCAGTTCGAGCTCGTCGCGGCGTTCGACGATTGCGTGTTTGATTCCGCCGTAGCCGACGAAATCGCGACCGGGCTGGCGCCAGGTCCATAGTCCGAAGTCGTGCGATTTCCAGTGGTCGGCGGCGCGCTCCAGAAAACTGCGGCTCTGCTCTTCGCTGAACGTCGCACCGTCGGCGGATAACGTCGCCATCACGCGCGGGTCGCTGTGCAAGCGACGGATATCGGCGAAGTCGCTGGCGGCGGCGGGGGCGCCGATGAGGCGAGGGGTGTTGAGTTGGTGCATACGAGGACACGCGCAGAGGCAGAATCTTGAATCGCGTGCGAAAAAAATCGCGCGCTGTATAAGGACCCTCACCTTAGTCCTCTCCCTTACAGGGAGAGGGGAAACCCCGCGGTTACTTTTTGCGCACGATTGTCAGGCCGTCGGCGATGCCCAGCATTACGGCTTCGACGCGCGTGTCCTTCGCAATGAAGTCGTTGAGCTTCCGTAGCGCCTGGGTGTCGGCATCTTGTTTCGCTTCGTCGGCTACCGCGCCGCTCCACAGTACGTTGTCGATCAGGATGAGGCCGCTCGGGCGCAGGCGTTTGAGGATTTCCTCGTAGTAGATCGCGTAGCTGGACTTGTCGGCGTCGATGAAAGCGAAGTCGAAGGTGTGCGAGGCCGGCAGCGCTTTGAGCGTGTCGGCGGCGGGGCCGAGCTTGAGCGTTATCTTGCTCGCGACGCCTGCGCGTTCCCAATAGCGGCGCCCGACGCTGGTCCATTGCTCGTTAACGTCGCAGCACAGAAGCTTGCCGTCGGAAGGCAATGCGCGGGCGACGCAAAGTGCGCTGTAGCCGGTGAACGTCCCGACCTCGACGGCTGAACGCGCGCCGCTCGCGGCGGCGAGGATTGCCATCAGGGTGCCTTGCTCGGCGGCGATCTGCATCCCGCTGATGGCGCCAAGCTTGGCAGTTTCGGCCGCCAATTCGGCGCGGATCGGATCGTCGTTGTGCCCGTGCGCGATCAGGTAGTCGTAGAGTTTGGGAGTGAGGGCGATATATTTTGCGTGTTCTGCCATCTGCCTAAAATGGCAGGAAGCGAGCGCGCAGAAAAGCACCTAACCCCTAACCCCTTTGCATTGTGGGAAGGGGAACCGGATTTTTGTAGCTAACAGCCGCGGGACAGAAGAGAGGTGGAATCTTGAATCGCGCGCGAAGCGCGCGCTGTGAAAGGACCCTCACCTTCATCCTCTCCCTTA
>NZ_DATDGQ010000287.1:0-1790 GCF_036522015.1 Binatus sp. (SeqCode) | reverse complement strand
CGCGCCCAATCTCCTTGAGCGACAAATCATGCCGATAGTAGTAAGCCATCCGCATCCGGTCCCGCGGCGCCAGCGACTTGAGCGCCGCGTCGAGCGCCTTACCCAGCATCGCCACGTAGCGGGCGCGCTCGGAGCCGGTAGTGTCGCCCTGATCGTCGCCGGTATCCATCGTCTGCTCGAGATGATCGTCGAGCGGCGCGATCCGGCTCTGGGAGCGGATATAATCGACGTGGCGCTGCGCCAGCACCGCACGCATCCAGGTCATCAGCGAGCTGCGGCCGTGAAAGTAGCTGAGGATCGAGCGGCGGCGGCCGTCGCGAACCTCCATCCCGTACATCTCGGCCCAAATCGAATCCGCCAGCTCGCGGCCGCGCGCCTCGTCGCCGGAAATCGCGCGCGCGGATGCGTAAAGAGCCGGCCGGAAGCTGGTGATGAAATGCTCCCACGGCGCGGATCCGCCGGCCTGGCACGCGAGCGCGAGGCCGAGGTCGTCGGCGTGCAGGGCGTCGATGAACGCTTCGACGCCGCCTCGATCGAGCGCACCCGCCGCGCGCGCGCCCCGCCAGGCCGCATCGCAGATGGACTCGTCGTTGACGCTCCATCGCGCGCCGCCGGCGCGTTTGCACAGGCGCGCCAGCGCAAGAGCGTACTGTGCGACGAATTCGGGAGGCGCTTCGCTCACATTGATGCCCGTTCCGTCAGGATAGACAAGTGGACACATGCGCGAAATCGGGTTGTCAAAGCGCGGTAGACGCTCTTGCAGCCACAGGTATAAAATTGCGGCAGTTAGGCGTGGCCATATCTGGCCGAGCCGCGATCAGTTTCTGCGCTCCGGAAGGGCATCGATTTGATGCGAAGGAGGCTTGCGATGGCAACGCGAAAATCGACTACCAGCACCACAACGGCAGCTCCGATCAAGCCGAGCATTCAGTCAACCGAAATCGGACGGCTGGTTGACGACAACGTGAGATTGTTGGCGCGCTCGTCCGAAGTCGCACTTAAAGCGTACGTCGAGATCGTCAAATCCTTCGCCGATCGTGGAATCGCACAAGCAAGTGCACGACTGGTCGAGCAGGTGGCGGAAGGATGGAAAACCGCGTTGATCGATACCACCACAATCCTGAGAAACGCGTACGCCAGGCTCGATACGCAGATCAAACCCGCACCCGTCGTTCAACGCCGCGCGCGCGGTCGGCAGAGCGCCCGATGATCGTATCCGGAGCGCGCGTTGAATAGCTGTGAAAGCCTCTTTGTATCGGTTTGAGAGTAAGGCCAAAACCGATCGCGGCAATCACGGCGGGCATTCTCGCCGTGATGTTGTTCGCGGCTCATACGTCGGCGCAAGATTCGACTGCCGCTACCCAGAATCAAATCCGTGTCGCGCTGGAGAAGTGGAAGCTGGACTTCAATGCCCGTGATGCGTCGCAGGTTTGCGCGCTGTTCGCGCCCGATTTGATTTCAAATTTTCGCGGGCAGCCGGAAGACACCTACAATTCTCTGTGTGCCAATCTGCAGATGGCGCTGAGCGACCCGGACAAGACCTATCACTACGACCTGGAAATCAAGGAAATCCTGGTCTCAGGCGACCTGGCTGTCGTAAGGCTCGTGTGGACGCTGAAGCTGCACTCGAAAAACGGCGGCTCCGAACAGATCACGCGAGAACCCGGCATGGACATATTCCGCCGCCAACCCGACGCCAGCTGGAAAATATCGCGCTACATGGCCTTCGAATCGCCGGGCGCAACTTGATAAGACAAGGCCCGGAACGTGAGGCGCCGAGCGATCGTATC
>NZ_DATDGQ010000286.1:0-2998 GCF_036522015.1 Binatus sp. (SeqCode) | reverse complement strand
CACGAATACGCCAGCATCGCCGGTGCGACGCCGAACGCGACTACGTCGGAAAGGCTGTCGTACTCGACGCCGAATTGGCTCGAGGTACGCGATGCGCGTGCGATGCGTCCGTCGAGTCCGTCGCACACGAAGGCAATCACGATCATCACGGCCGCGACCTCGAAGTGTCCGCTCACCGCGGAGACCATCGAATAGAAGCCGGACAGCAGGCCGATCGAAGTGATTGTCGCAGGCACCAAAAAAACGCCGCGACGCAGCGGGCCGTCAGCTTTGAGACCCGGCGCGCCGGCCTGACCGGAGTAGAGCTCCATCCGAAGACGCTCTTCGCGCGAGCGGCGGGAATTGCGGCTCATTGCTCGATTGCTCCGATGACCGATTCTCCGGCGCGGACCCGTTGCCCAAGCGATACGGTGACCCGGTACTCGGGCGGAAAAAAATGATCGACGCGGCTGCCGAACATAATCAGACCGATCCGCTGACCTGCTTGTATTCTATCACGCGCGCGCAGCCTGCAAACTATCCGCCGCGCCAGGTATCCGGCCACCTGCATCATGCCGAACATGCGCCCGGCCGCGTCGGTCATAGCAATCAGGGTGCGTTCGTTGTGCTCGCTGGCGTCGTCGCGAAACGCAGCGCGAAACTCGCCCGCGGTGTGCTCGACCATCGTGACTTCGCCGCCCACCGGCGCGCGGTTCACGTGGACGTTGAGCGGAGACATGAAAACCGACACGCGATGGCAACGGTTGCCGGCCGAGCCGGGAAAAGAAACATCGGAGATGTCAGTCACCTTGCCGTCGGCGCCTGAAATTACGACGTTTTCGGTACGAGCCGGATAACGATCGGGATCGCGAAAGAAAAGCGCAATCGGAATCGCGAGGATTACTATGATCGCACCGATCGACTTGAGGCCAATCGCAATCAGTATGATTCCGAATACCGCCAGTGCGAGCGACAGCGCCGCGCCTTCGGTCGCGATTCCAATAGCGCCGGCGATGCGCGCGAGGACGGCGCCCGGCGCCGGGCGCCCGCTGTCGGTTTCGCCAGCCACGTCGGCCTAGTTCTTCGACTTATCGACCAGCCGGTCGCTCGCGAGCCACGGCATGAACGCGCGCAGCTTGCGCCCGACTTCTTCAACCGGATGCGAGCTGGCTTCCTTGCGCAGCTCGCGGAAACGCGGCAGCCCCGCCTTATAGTCGCCGATCCATTCGTTGGCGAACTTGCCCGACTGAATGTCCGCGAGAATTTGCTTCATCGCCTCGCGCGACTGCTTGCCAATAACCTTGGTGCCGCGCGTCATGTCGCCGTACTCGGCGGTGTTGCTGATCGAATAGCGCATGTTCGAAATTCCGCCCTCGTAGATCAGGTCCACGATCAACTTAACTTCGTGCAGCGTCTCGAAGTACGCCATCTCGGGCGCATAACCAGCTTCGACCAGCGTCTCGTAACCGGCGCGAATCAGTTCGGTCAGTCCGCCGCACAGAACGGATTGCTCGCCAAACAGGTCAGTTTCGGTTTCCTCCCTGAACGAGGTTTCGATGATCGCAGCGCGTCCGCCGCCGATCGCGCTGCCGTATGCGAGGCCGACCTTCGCGGTGTCGCCCGACGGATCCTGCTCCACTGCGAGCAGGCACGGCACGCCGCGGCCCTTGGTGTACTCGGATCGCACAAGATGACCGGGTCCCTTCGGTGCGATCATGAAGACGTTGACGTCAGCCGGCGGCTTGATGAATTTGAAATGGATGTTGAAGCCGTGTCCGAAGGCCAGGTACTTGCCCTTGGTCAGATGAGGCGCAATCTCGGCTTCGTAAATCTCCGAGCCCATCTCGTCCGGCACCAGCACCATGATTACATCGGCGCGCCTGGCGGCCTCGGCGGTGTCGAACACCGGCAGGCCCTGCTTGGTGGCCTTTTTGCGCGACGGCGACTTGGCGCCGAGCCCGACGCAGACGTCCATTCCGCTGTCGCGCAGGTTGAGTGCATGCGCGTGTCCCTGGCTTCCAAAGCCAATGACCGCGATCTTCTTGCCCTTGAGCGCGGACAAGTCCGCGTCGCGGTCGTAGTAAACCTTCATTTGAATGTTCTCCCGAATTTCCCGCTGTCAGATTATTCAGCTTCGCGCGCCCGCCGACTTTGATGATTGTCGTGATTGAGCTGGACCGCGCGCGCCATCGCAACCTTGCCCGATCGCACCACTTCCTTGATTCCGAGCGGCCGCACGATCGCGATGAACGCCTTGATCTTCTCGTCATCGCCTGTCAGCTCGACGGTGATCGCGCGCGGACCGATATCGATCACGTGCGCGCGAAACGCGGCGACGATCGAGTCGAGCTCGGAGCGCGTGCGCTCGTCCACCGACACCTTGACGATCACCATCTCGCGCTCGATGGTCTCGACGTCCTTGAAGTCGGTAATCTTGATCACCGACACGAGCTTGTTGAGCTGCTTGTTGATCTGCTCGACGATCTGATCGTCGCCGGTAGTGACCAGCACAATCCTGGAGACCGTCGGATCGAGCGGATCCTCGTTGACGGTCAGGGACTCGATGTTAAAGCCGCGGCCCGAAAAGAGTCCAGCCACGCGTGCGAGCACGCCGAATTCGTTTTCAACCAGAACCGATATCGTATGACTTGTCATGCGGTGGAGTGCGCGCGCTCATGGCCGGAACCCTTTGCGTCAGCGAGCCTCTTGTTGATAGCGGCCGAGAATCGCCATCATGCGGTCTTTCGAGGCCAGCTTAAGCTTCTGGATCCGCTTTTCTTCGATTTCCTCTTCAGTGGTCAGGTAGTGTTTGTGTCTAAAGACTTCGAGTTTTTGTTTGAGCGCTTGATGCTCCGTGTAGAGGGCTCTCAGGTCCTCGTCGTGGGTCAGATGCTGCCGAATGAGTTCTTCTTCTCGATGCTCCATACGCCCTCCGTGCCTATGCCTGCCGGATTTTTCGAAGTGGGCTTGAACGTAGCCTCCGGCGTCCTGATGTATAGCGGCTCAAGTGAAGCCGCTC
>NZ_DATDGQ010000285.1:0-14382 GCF_036522015.1 Binatus sp. (SeqCode) | reverse complement strand
GGTCTGGTTCCGGGCAAAAATTCGGCGTGCGATGCGCGGGTTACGATGGCGTCGGGATTGGGGTTTCATCAACACCCGGCTGATGTCGGGATGCCCCAGCTTCAGCTAGGCTGGTGCGGGCCGATCGATGAAGTTCGTTCCGCTGATCATTCGCAACCTGCTGCGCAACCGCCGCCGTACAATTCTCAGCGTGCTGTCGATCGCCGTTTCGACCTGCATTTTCGCCGGGCTGATGAGCGTTCCCGCGGTGGCGGCGCGGATTCTGCGCGATCGCGTGAGTACGCTGCGGCTGATCTGCGGCAACAAAGCCGGGTTCAACTACCTGCTGCCCGCCGCCTACGGCGAAAGCATTCGCGATCTGCCGCATGTCAGCGCGATGACCGGTTACCTCGTCATGATGACCAGCTATCGCAAGGCCGGCGAGCTGATACCCGTGATCGGTCTCGATCCCGACCAATTGCACGTGATCTGGCCGGAATGGGCCTCGGCCCAAAACGCCGCTGCGCTCGGCCGTTCACGCTCGGCAGGGCTGGTCGGTTCCGAGTTGGTGAAGCAGTTTAAGTGGAAGGTCGGCGACAACATCATCCTGCATGGACTCTCACCGCCCGCCGACTTGAGTCTCACTGTCGCGGGCATGCTGGCCAGCCGGCAGACGCGAAATCTGGTGATAGTGCCGATCGATCGGCTCGACAAGCTCGAGGACTTCCAGGGCAAGGTCGCCATCTTCTTCGTCAAGGCGGACGCTTCCGAGTTCGCGCAGCCGCTGCTCAAGCAAATCGACGAGCATTTCGCCAACGCCCCCTTCGAGACTTCGACCCAGACCGAGCTCGGCGTGGCCCAGTCCCAGCTGCACGACTTTCGGTTGCTGTTCGTCGGCGCGCAATTGATTGCGGGGATCGTGGTGATCGTGATCGCGCTGGTCTCCGCAAACACCGCCGCGATGGCGGTCCGCGAGCGACGCCACGAGCTCGCCGTGATGCGCGCGATCGGCTTCACCCGCCGCGCCCTGGTCGGCTTCCTCATCACCGAAGGCCTGCTGATGGGTCTGGCGGCAGGGGCGATGGGATCTGCGATCGCTTACGGCTTGCTTCGCGTTTTCGGCCCCGCCCTGCTCGGACCAGACTTCGGTCTGCGTCTGATGCCGGCAGTAGCAAGCGAAAGCATCGCAGTCGCAGCCGCAATCGGCCTGCTGAGCGCCGCGATTCCCGCCCTCTCGGCCACCCGCCGCGCCATCGCCGATTCATTGCGCTCCACTGCGTGACAGGGAAGAGAGCAGTTGTCGGGGGCGATGAACGAGCGCTGGCGGAATGCAGTCGGCATCACAGTAGCGTAAGGATGAACAGTTCAGGCCTGCGAATAGAGGAGCGCGCGAAGCGCGCGATTTAAGAAACCGGAACCGGCGGCGCTTGCGCGCCGCTGTCCGGAGGCCAGAAGCCAATTCCGGCTGCTCGCGTTGCTCGCTTTGTCAGGATGACAAACAAATAACGCGCTGCTGTCCGGAGGCCAGAAGCCATTTCCTCCGCTCGCGTTGTGCGCTTCGGCCAGGATAATGGGATGGGGACTGCATCGAAGGCCTACGCTGGGATTGAGCGGAGCCATACGCAGTAGCCGACTACGAAGACGAAGCCGATCGCGACGGCAACCATCGATGCGACCGCGGCAATCTCGATCGGGGCAAACGCCCAGATTGCTGCATAGCCAATCCCCGAGAGGACGGTCGCCCAGCCGGTCACACGCTGAAGGGACTCCCCCTTGGCGGACAATCGCGAAAAAGATTTGGGAATCACGTTTCCATAGACCGCCAGCAAAATACCGGTAAGTACCATCGCGCCTCGCGCCGGCGCTTCGGCGCCTACGACGCCAAGCCTCTTGAGATACGCAAGTCCGACCGAGACCGCGATCAAGAGTCCCGCCAGGGCCAGACTGGACGTGATTCGAGTAGTCATGATGGGATTTCCTCCTTCGTATCCGTGGGTTTCGTTTCTGCTTGTGCGTCGTCAGCGTCCGCGCCCAATCCAAACGTCTGCGCGAAGCCCATCAGCGCGTCCTCGAGCACCGATAGTCTCAGATGGTAGGTGATAGACTTGCCGGACTTCTCGGCATGCACGAGGTTCGCCTCGCGCAAGGCTGCGAAGTGAGCCGACATGGTCGGTTTGGAGACCGCAAAATGATCCGAGAGTTCTCCAGCCGTCATCGGGCGTTTGCGCAGCAGCTGCAGGACTCGGCGACGAGTGGGATCCGAAAGTGCTTTGAAGACGCCGCTCATGCATTGATATTTAGCTAAACATCTAACTATTGTCAAGAGAGGGACGCGAAACCTCACCCCTAGCCCCTCTCCCTTCTGGAGAGGGGAAGATGGAATGCGCGGGTTGGGGGGAAAGTACGGCGCTTATTGCGCGTGCTTTTCTGACGGCATCATCGGGAGGGTCACTTTGAACGTCATGCCGTCTTTGGATGCGGCCGTGCCTTTGACCCGATCGATACCGCCGCGCTGGGCCCACAGTCTGCCGCCGTGGAGCGCGATGATACGTTGGCATAGTACGAGGCCGAGGCCGGTTCCGGCGGGCTTGGTGGTAAAGAACGGGGTGAACAGCTGCGCCAGTTGGTCCTCGGGGATGCCGACGCCGCTGTCACTGACCTCGACCCGCAAGAACTGGCGGCGACGGCCCTCGGCCGTCATCCTGAACTCGCGCTCGATCCTTGTGTGCAGACGGATCGTGCCCGATTCGCCGATCGCTTCCGCCGCGTTCTTAATCAAATTCAGGAACGTCCGCTCCAGCGCGCCTGCGTCACCGATAACGTCGGGCAGGCTCGGGTCGAAATCCTGAAGCACGACGACGCCCTCGGGCGGCTGCGGGAACAGTCCCGCCATCCGCATCGCCTGGTGCAGCACCATGTGGATATTGACCGGCTCCTGCGCCAAGCGCTGCGGACCGCTGACCATCAGCACCTGCTCGACGAGCGATGCGATCCTGTTCACGCCGTCAAGAATCACGCTGCAGTATTGCTGCGCGCGCCCGTCGTCGGGGAACATCCCGGCCATCAGCTCCGCCGCTCCTTTGATTCCCGTCAGGGGATTCTTGACCTCGTGCGCGAGGCCGGCCGGCGACAGCCGCAGGCTCAGGTCACCGGTGATGGCAGCCTCCGCCGCGCCTTTTTCGTGAGACAGGTCATGCAGCAGTACAATGACGCCGCCGGGCCGTCCCTCGGCGTTGAGCAGCGGCGACACCTCGACGCGGATGGCCAGTTCCCTTGGCCCGGTGGTCAGGACGGTCTCCATATCGCCGAGATCCCGACCGCTTTCGAGGCAAGCGCCGACCATCCGACCCAACCAGTCGTTCTGGCGCACGAGGTCGGCGATCGTCGCGGCGTTCACTTGGGAAACGCCAAGCATCGTTTCTGCCGCTGGATTGGCCACCTGGGGCTCCATCGCGGCTGAAAGCACGATGATCCCGTCGGTCAGGCTATCGATGATGTCGTGCCAGAGATTCAAAATTGTCCCCGGTCAGTCGCGTCAAGTTCGGTACGATTTACCAAAGCTAACACAAAGGAGCGCATACGGATAAACGCGGCCTCCGCGAAAATTGGGCCGTCCAGCATCAAGATTATTAAGTGTTTGCATGGATTATTTAACAATGTGATTTTTTTACATTAGACTTTTTAATAACTTATGCACTGCTTTTGGGTTGATCCGGGGCGCATCGGTCGGTACGGTTGAGGTCATCTTCTCGGGGGAGAATGCGTCAGTCTAAGTTTATCTATCGAGTGTTTGTTGCCCTGATGGCGGTCCTGATTTCCGCCGGATTGGCATCTACTCACGCGAATGCCCAGGATTTCGAGGCATCCGACGCTCCGTCGATGGCGGCCCTGCCGGCTCCCAGCCTGATAGGGCATGATGACGGCTTCGAGCTCGAGACTCCCGCGGAAGCCGGCGCCCAGCCAGTCTTGTCACCGTACGTGCTCCCTCTTCCTCAGCCAGTTGCGCCGTTCCCGATTCTGCTCAATCGAGCCGTGCGTCGCTACGTGTCGGATTTCATGACCACTCCCGACCATCTCCAGGACACCTTCGACCGCAGTCACCCGTACCTGCCGGACATGGTTCGGGTGCTGCGAAGCTACGGCCTTCCTGACGATCTGGTGTACCTGGCCTTCGCTGAAAGCGAATTTTCCAAACAGGGCAGGGGTCCTTGGCAGTTCAACAGCGATACGGCCAAGCGCTTCGGCCTGCGAATCGACAACTACGTCGACGAGCGCCGCGACCCTGTAATGTCCACCAAGGCGGCTGCCGAGTACTTGGCGACCTTGCACGATGAGGCGGGCGACGACTGGCCGATGACGCTCGTCGCTTGGAACAACGGCGACAGCGCGATCAATCGCTATTGGTCGCTGCGCGGGCACAACATGGAGCGGTTTGGAAGCCGGCTGCCGCGTCGCACGCGCGGGTTGATGGGACGCTTCATGGCCGTCGCTTATATCGCGCACCATGCGAACAGCTACGGAATCAACACCATCAAGCTCGACGATCCGCCGGCCTACCAGATGCTGCCGGTTACTGGCGGTACTCCGCTCAGCCGGGTTGCGCTCAATCATGGGACGACGCTCGAGCGCCTGCACGAGCTGAATCCGGCCCTGCTGCGCGATATCGTTCCTCCCGACGAACGCTCGTACAGCGTCCGCGTTCCGGTGGATTCAGGAACCCAGGGCAGCGCCGAACACGTCGGGTTCTGATTTTTTCAGTCTCTTTTTGCTCCCTGCCGGGACCGGCAATGGCCGGTCGCAGTAAATCAATGATCCCAAACGGCTTATGCTTTTTTCTGCGCATGATTTGCGCGGGAGTCTTCTGATCGTCGGCAAAATTTTCCTAATCGGGAATTTCTCATGGATTGGCCCGGAATAACAGGCAATCTATTCCGCAATCTTATCATCCGGCACATCAATTGCGTTTTCCATCGTGGCATGAATAGGCCGGTCTGAATCGGCCGGATGCCATCGATCAGAAAACAGCAGGTGAAGCTATGAAAATCATGAATGTAGTGATTGCCGGATTTATCAGCATTGCCGCAGCCGGTTTGATCGGCTGCGCCGATACCGAGACGACTGCATACAGCCCGCCCGTTGAGGTCGTTCACGAGCCGACTGCTGTGACCACGGAACCTGCAACTACGAGCTCGACCACCGTCACGACGCAGTACAGCAACGGCGCGGTAGAGAAGCGGACGACGACCGACTACAACCCCGCATACACGACGGTAGGACCCCGTATAAGACGACGGTCGTAACCGCGCCTGCAGCAGTCGCAGTCGAACCCGCACCGGCAACAGTCACGGTAGTACCCGCGCCGCCGGTAGTCACTGTCGTGCCCGCACCGTCTGTAACGACGACGCGTACCACGAGAGTCACCGACGAGTGACACCGCTCGGCGCGGCAGGTTCGGAAAGGGAGCGCGGCTGACTCGGTTCAATCGTGAGCGAAAGCCGCGTATCCTTTTCTCCGCATGATTAGCGCCGACCAGGCCCTGCAAATCGTCCTCGAAAACGTTGCGCCGCTCGGCGTCGAGCGCGTTGCGATTCTCGATGCGCTCGGCCGAGTGCTCGCCGAACCCATCAGCTCGTCGCGCGACATCCCCGGCTTCGACAACTCCGCGATGGACGGTTACGCGGTCCACGCCGCCGATGTCGCCAAGGCTTCCGAGGCGAGTCCCGTCAAGCTGGCGGTCGTCGAGACCGTCGGCGCGGGCCAGATGCCGACGCGTCGCGTGAGCGCAGGCCAGGCGGTTCGTACGATGACCGGCGCGCCGATCGCGGAAGGCGCAGACGCCATCATCCCGGTCGAACGCACGCGCGGCGGTGGAGACTCGGTTGAGTTTCTCGCCAGTGCCGAGAAAGGCGCATTCATCCGTCCGCGCGGCGAGGATTTGCGCCTCGGCGAATCGGTGATCTCCGCGGGCAAGACGCTGACGCCGGCCGACCTGGGGATGCTGGCGTCGGTGAATCGCGCGATGGTCGAGGTTATTCGGCGACCGCGCGTCGCGATTGTTGCCACCGGCGACGAGCTCGTGGACGTGGATCAGCCGCCAACCGGCGCGCAGGTCGTAAACTCCAGCGCCTACGCGCTGGCCGGCGCGGTGCGCGAAGCCGGCGCCGAGGCGGTCATTCTCAAGGTGGCGCGCGACGACGCGCGCGAGATTCGCGAGCGTCTGGCCGAAGCGATGACTTTCGACGCCGTGCTCTCGACCGGGGGCGTCTCGGTGGGACAATTCGATCACGTCAAGGGTGCGCTCGACGAACTCGGGATGCGCCAGTTGTTTCACGGCGTCGCGCAAAAGCCGGGGCGTCCGCTCAAGTTCGGCACCGTCGGCTACCGCCCGATCTTCGGCCTGCCGGGAAATCCCGTCTCGACGCTGGTCTGCTTCTATCTGTATGCGCGACCCGCGCTGCTCAAGATGAGCGGGAGGCAACGCGTTGGGCTGCCGCGCGTCAATGCGCGATGCGGTGTCGATATCAAAACTTCGAAGGACTTGACCGAGTTCGTACGGGTCAAACTTAAGCGCGATGCGGACGGCTGGCTCGCGACTCCGACCGGCGGCCAGGGTTCGGGCATCCTGAGCTCGCTCTCGCGCGCCGACGGTCTGCTTATCGGTCCGTCAACTGAAGCGATTTTGAGGGCTGGCGCTCAGGCTACTGTGTTGCTCCTCGGAGCGGACGGCGGAATGGGCGCGGTCACTGCCGACGAGCTGTTCGAAGGCCGTAACCATAGCCAGTGAATCACGATCGCGGCCACTCCGCCGAAAATCGCGGCGCCGATTATCACCGC
This sequence comes from Binatus sp. (SeqCode), assembly GCF_036522015.1. Taxonomy (GTDB): domain Bacteria; phylum Desulfobacterota; class Binatia; order Binatales; family Binataceae; genus Binatus. The sequence continues at coordinate 7,569 of NZ_DATDGQ010000285.1, read as the reverse complement.
CGAGAGTCTGAGTTGTAGTTTCAGGATGTTGAACGGCAGCAGGTAGAACGTGACCATGTCGATCTGAAAGTTCGCGTAAAGGACGTACAGCACCCACAGGATCACGATCGTGCCGATGATAAATTTTGGGTTCTTGGCAAATGCGGGCATCGCGGGCGATCCTCCTGACGGGACGATGAGCAAAAGCTTGGCGACTGAAATAGCGCTTGTCAACGCAGTCGGGCGCAGCGCAAACAATGCGCCCGCTGCGCGAGGGTTGATGCAATGGCGACGCGTTTTCGGATAGGTAACGGATTCGACTTTCATCCGCTCGAAGCGGGCCGCAAGCTCGTGCTCGGTGGCGTCGAGATCAAGCACGACAAGGGACTCTGCGGGCATTCCGACGCTGACGTCGCAGCACACGCGCTTGCCAACGCAATCCTCGGCGCCATCGGCGCAGGCGACTTAGGCCGGCATTTTCCCGACAACGATCCGAAGTACAAAAATGCCGACTCGATCACTCTGCTGAGCACCGTCTGGAGACTGGCCAGCGATAAAGGATGGCGCCTGGGCAATGCCGACCTGACAATCTTCGCCGAGCAGCCGAAGCTGAAACCGCATCTGGACGCGATGCGCGCCCGCCTCGCCGCCGCACTCAGCGCAGATCAATCGCGCGTCAACGTAAAAGCGTCCAGCCCCGAGGGATTAGGCGCACTGGGCCGCAGCGAAGGCATGGCAGCGGCGGCAATAGTGATGCTCGAAGCCGACTAGGATCTCTTTCCCATCCGGTTCCCCTTCCCGAGCGGGAAGGGGTTAGTGGTTAGGTTCCTGCGACTCTCTCAAATAGCCAACCATCAAACGTCATCCTCGCCCGATCCTTCATCTCCCAAATCGCCGCTGCTCTCGATCTCCTCGACCGCCTCGTCGAACTCTGGCCCACTGAATTCGTCGCCCATTTCCCTTCCCATCCGCTTCATCATCCGCGCGACGCTCTTCGGATCGTTCTCGTCGATATCGCCCATTCGCGACGGGTCCGCCAGCGACTCCATCCGCGATTCTTCGCTGCGCGGCATCGCAAACCGCGACATGAGCCGGCTCATTTTCGTGCCGCCGCAATGCGCACAGACCGCCTCGACCTTTTCGCTGATGCGTGTGGTCAGAACGCTGGTCGTGCGCCGGCACTTCTCGCATCGATATTCGTAGATCGGCATCTCAACCCATTGTATCCGTCACCAGCGCAGATTTCACGAATGATTAATCTACTCTCTGATTCGAAACAGGTCGCGTGCGCTTGATTGCGCCGGAAGGGTCGGGATACTGGTCAGCGTCGAGATGAACGTGGCTGTGAACCGATGAGCGAGCTTCGCCTGATGTGGCGCAACACGCGGATGGTCGTGCTATGCGCGATCTCGGCCGCGCTGTACGCGGCAGTGCTGGTGCCGTTCAAGGTCGTGCCGCTGATTCCCGGCGTCACCGAACTGCGTCCCGCCAACGCGATTCCAGTTGTGTGCTCATTCCTGTTCGGCCCGGCGGCCGCGTGGGGTTCCGCAATCGGAAACATGATCGGCGATTTTTTCGGCGGAGTGTCGCCGGGCGACATCTTCGGATTCTTCGCGAACCTGGCCTACGGATGGATTCCCTACAAGGTCTGGGAATTGATCGGCCGCGGCCAGAGTCCCATCAGCCGCTCGCCGCTCGGGATCCTCAAGTACGTCATCGCGTGCCTGGCCGCGAGCGTGCTCTGTGCCGACCTCGTCGGATGGGCCGATAACGTCTTGGTCATCCGGCCGTTCGCGATGCTCGGCAACGTGATCATCTTCAACAATATGGTCTCGGCGCTCGCGCTCTCGCCGTTCATCCTCGCCGCGGTCTATCCGCGCGTGAAAAAAGGTCGGATGCTTTACACCGACGTGATGCCGGAAGTGAAACTGAAGCCGGTGCCAATTCGCGCGACCGGTTTCGCGCTGCTGATCGCGGGCGAGGGCGGCGCCTGGATTCTTGGAAACCTGCTTTCAACCGGATACTGGGCGCCAAAGTTCCTGCCCGCGTGGATGATCGTCGCGCCGTACGACAAACCGGTCCTGATAATCGTCGGGCCGTTCCTGCTGTTGGCATTCGCGGGCCTCTTCATGATGTGAAAACCGACGCCCAAATCCTTTCAGTGAATCCCGGCCAGCACGCCGTGTGGGTCGAGCGAATCACCTTCACCTATCACGGCGCCGACCGGCCTGCGCTTCGAGCGGTCAGCTTCGCGCAGAACGCCGGCGAGATGATCGGCGTGATGGGCGCGTCGGGCGCCGGCAAATCCACCCTCGCGAAATGCCTCAATCGCATCGTTCCGGAATTCGAGGACGGCGATTTTCACGGCGCGATCCGCATCGCCGGCGAGCCGCTCGAACAGCTTCGCGTCTGCGACGTAGCGCCCAAGGTCGGCATGGTCTTTCAGGATTTCGAGTCGCAGTTGTTCTCGACCAACGTCGCGCACGAAGTCGCTTTCGCGATGGAACAAGTCGGCATGGAGCGCGCCGAGATGGACCGCCGAATCATGCCCGCGCTCGAGGCGGTCGGGCTGCGCGGCTTTGAGCATCGCGATCCAATGTCGCTGTCCGGCGGCGAGAAGCAGCGCCTCGCGATCGCGTCAGTGCTCGCGCTGCGCCCGTCGGTCATCGTGCTCGACGAGCCGACCACCGATCTCGATCCCGAAGGCAGGGCTGAAGTGTTCGAGCTGATCAAAAAGCTTCGCGCGCAAGGCTTGAGCCTGATCGTAATCGAGCACGAGTCCGAGGAGCTGCGCGCCGCCGATCGAATTATGGTGCTCCGCGAGGGCGAAATCGCCGCGGACGGTCCGCCCGCCGAAGTGTTTGCGCGCACTGAGCTGCTAACCGCATGCGGCGTGCGTCCGCCGGGACTCGGCCACGCATTCGAGCTGCTCGGAATCGATGCACAACCGAAAAGCGTCGATCAGGCATACGAAGCGATCGTGCGCGCGTGTCCGGGCGTCGCGGCAACCACCTACGACAGCATCGCTCGGTCGCGCGTATCCGAAGGGCCGAAGGCGGCGGGCAATGCAATCATCGGCCCCGCATTCATCGGAATCGAAAACCTGAGCTTCAACTATGCGGGCGGCCCGCGCGTGCTCGATTCGATCGAGCTCAAAGTCGATGCCGGCGAATTTCTCGCGATCGTCGGACAAAACGGTTCCGGCAAAACCACGCTGGCCAAGCAAATCGTCGGTCTGCTCCAGCCTGCCACGGGCCGCGTGACGATCGACGGCAAGGACCGCGCGCAGATGCGTCCAGCGGAGACGGCGCGCGAAGTTGCGTACGTATTCCAGAATCCGGACCACCAGATTTTCGCTGCGACGGTCCAGGACGAAGTCGCGTTCGGCCCGCGCAACTTCGGCTTGCCCGCCGACGAGATTCGGCGGCGATGCGACGAAGCGCTCGAGGCGGTCGGGCTCCAGAACGAGCGCCAGAGCGATCCGTTCCTGCTGAGCAAGGGCGAGCGCCAGCGCCTGGCGGTCGCGAGCGTGCTCGTGCTCAGGCCGCGGATGCTGATTCTCGACGAACCCACCACCGGCCTCGATCATCGCGAGCAACTTCGCATGATGGCGCTGGTGCGCGACCTCAACCGCGCCGGAATCGCGATCGTGATCATCACGCATACGCCGTGGCTGGTCGCGGAGTATGCACGGCGCGTCGTGCTGATGCGCAAGGGCGCGAAAATTTTCGACGGCGGCGTGCGCGAGTTCTTCATGCAGGACGAGCTGCTCCGCTCGTCGTCGTTTCGGGCGCCGGAAATAACCGAGTTGAGCCGTCGCTTCGGCACGCTGGCGTTGACCACCGACGAATTCGTCGCGTGGGTGAAGGGGCGCGCCTGATGCCGATCTATCTCTACATCGATCGCGGCACTTTCGTTCATCGATTGCATCCGACGGTCAAAGTGCTTTCGCTCTTCGTCATGTTCTGGTCGGTGTACTGGGTAGATAATCCGATCGCGCTTTTGCCGATAGGACTGGTGATGCTCTGGATCGCGCAGCTGACAGATTCGTGGCCGAATTTTTATCGTCTGCGATGGCTGTTCGCGATTTTGGTTTTCACCACGACCATCGCGTGGATGGTTTTCTATCGGCGGGGTGCGGTGCTGGTGAACATTCCGGTATTCCACGTCAGTAGATTGTCGCTGGTGTTTGGCCTGGGGCGCGGAATCAAACTGGCGGAGCTGCTGGCGGCGTCGGTGCTGTTTCTTTCGACCACCAAAATCGAGGAATTCACTTACGGACTGCAGCGGATGCGCGTGCCGTATCGGGTCAGCTTCGCGATCTCGCTTTCATTCCGATTAGTCCCGCTGTTCATCGACTCTGCCGTGACGATCGTCGATGCGCAGCGGCTGCGCGGTTACGACTTCAACCAGGGCGGACCGCTCGAGCGCGTGCGCCGCTACGTCCCGGTGGTGATCCCGGTTTTCATGGGCGCGCTGCGCAAGGCAAACAACATGGCGATGGCTCTGGAGGCGCGCGGTTTCGGTTTCAGCCACGAGCCGACGACGTTTATCGAGTACCCGGTCACGCCGGCGGACATCGTGGCGTTCGCGTTTTTGATCGCGCTCGGCGCGCTATACTTCATGCTCTACTGGACCGGGCTCGGCGGAATCGGCCCGATGAAGTAGCGTACAACCGCACCGCCGCTTACTATCGGCGAGTAAATCGAAGACATCGCGGGGAAAGTAATGACTGTCAAATCAGAATTTCTGAAAACACCGATCGAACACGTCGATATCACGCGCGACAGCGTCGTGCCGATCGTCGAGGCGATGGGCCAGATGGCGTACAGCGCGCGCGACTTGCATCGCGCGGCCACGATTTACGATCGCATGCTGCGCGATCGCGATTGCGGCGTGATTCTGTGCCTGGCGGGCTCGCTCATCAGCGCGGGGTTGAAGCGCGTCTTCGCCGACATGATTCGCAACCACATGGTCGATGCGATCGTCAGCACCGGCGCGAATATTGTCGACCAGGATTTCTTCGAGGCGCTCGGCTTCAAGCACTGGATGGCCGAAGATCGTTTCAAGTACGGACTCGACGACGACAAGCTGCGCGAACTGCATATCGATCGTATCTACGACACGCTGATCGACGAAGACGAATTGCGGATTTGCGACGAGACGATTCACAAAATCACCGACAGCCTCGACCCGCGGCCGTATTCGTCGCGCGAATTCGTCGGTGAGATGGGCAAGTACCTGGCCGAGACCGGCGCGAAGACGGGCGCCAGTATCGTGCTCGAGGCGTACCGCGAAGAGGTCCCCATTTTCTGCCCCGCCTTCAGCGACTGCTCTGCCGGCTTCGGACTCGTCGCGCATCAGGCGGCGCGTCACGGCAAGCCCAAGGTCTCGCTCGACAGCGCCAAGGATTTTTACGAGCTGACGCGCCTGAAGGTGAAGAACCAAAGCACGGGGCTATTCATGATCGGCGGCGGCGTGCCAAAAAATTTCGCGCAGGATATCGTCGTCGCGGCTGAAGTCCTGGGGCATGACGTGCCGATGCACAAATACGCGATCCAGATAACGGTCGCCGACGTGCGCGACGGCGCGCTCTCAGGCAGCACGCTCAAGGAGGCAAGCAGCTGGGGCAAAGTCGATACCACCTACGAGCAAATGGTGTATTGCGAGGCAACAATCGCGGTCCCGCTGATCGTCGGCTACGCATACCACAAGCGAGGCTGGGAAGGCCGCACCTCGCGCAAATGGAGCTCCGCGTTGGATAAGGACCAAGTCTGAACCGCGATTAGAGACCACGCTCGACGGGCAATTGCGCGTCTTTCCATTCGAGCATGCCGCCTTTCATGTTCCAGACGTGCTCGAAGCCAAGGCCGGTGAGGATCGCGGCGGCGGTCGCGCTGCGGACTCCTACTCTGCATATCGCGACGATGTCGAGGCTCTTCGCGTTCGCTAACTCGTCGGTTCGCTCTGGTAGTTCTTTCAGCGGGATCAGGCGCGCGCCCGCGATATGGCCCAGCTCTCCGCGATACTCGTCCTCTTCGCGAACATCGACCAACAACGGTGGATTGGAGCTTGCGAGGCGGTCGCGCAACTCTGCGGCGCTCAACTGACGCACCTGGTTGAGCTGCGAGAGCGTCGGGAACTTGAGCGTGCCGGCGTCGAGGTCGGATTGGTTCGGTTGCAGCGCCTCCTGGATGCCATCGGGCAGCGGCAGGCCGAGATTGTTCATCAGGTTGATGTAGTCGTCGCGCGTTTTACCGGCGAGCCGCGGGTTTGAGCGCTTTTCATCTCGAATCGTGGATTGCGTATGTCCGCGATAGTCGTGCGCGGGGAAAACCAGCGTCGGGTCCGGCAGCGTGAACAGGCGCTGCGTTATCGAATCGTACTGAACGCCCGGATCGCCGCCGGCAAAATCGGCGCGCCCGGTTCCGTGGATGAACAATACATCGCCGGTGAAGACGCGATCCGTCGCAAGAACGCTAATCGAATCCGGCGTATGACCCGGCGTATGAAGAACGCGCAGTTCGTCATCGCCCACTTTCAGCGTCTGACCGTCTTCAACGTGGATACTGACGTGCGGCGCCGGCGCTAGGCGATGCATCGCGACGGGCGCATCGGCCAGCGCGCCCAACTCCATCCCACCGCTGCGATGATCGGCATGAGTATGCGTGTCGATGATCAAGTCCAGGCGCAACCCGTGATAGCCAAGGACTGCGAGGTAGCGCTCGACCTTGTCGCGCACTGGATCGATGATGGCGGCCTTGCGGGCCGCTTCCGAGATCGCGAGATAAGTTTTGCACTTGCCGTGATTGAGTTCGCGAAAGATCATTGTCGTACTCCCCGTTAACAATCTTACGATTTTGCGCGCTCGCGTAATTGGCGAGCCGCGCCGGCGAAGAAGTTGCGTGCGATGAACGATCGCTCGCTGGAGGCCATAGCTTCCAGGATTTCCGCGTTCAGTCTGATCGCTTCGTAGTCGGTCGGATTCGCGTTCAGCGCAATCTCGGCCAAGGCAAGCGCGCGTTTCAGGTCTGCCGCATCCTTGAGTGCCCGCGCCTTCGCGAGAATCGCGTCGCGGCCGCACATCGCCAGAATGTCGGCGCCGCGTTCCTGCCGCGATGCCGGAAACATTTGCGACGGCTCTCCCGACCACCATCCCGCGTAGCGCCGAATCACGTCGCGCACCACGAACGGGACGCATCCGTAGATCGGTTGCAGGTAAGGTTTCGCCGCCAGCTCCGCAGGGATCGAGATATCCGCTTCGACGATATCCACCGGCCACTCACCGGCGTTGAGCCGCCGCACGACTTCATCATGGATGAGGCGCAGCGCCCGCGCCGTCTCGCTCAGCACTTCTTTGCAAAGTTCCTCGCCGCGATACGCGGGACCATGGCCCGGTAGCATGTACCTCGGTGCGCATTTCGCGATCGCTTCGAGCGTCTCCGCCCATTCGAGCGTGTAACGCTGTACCTTGTTGGGATTGCCCGTGTTTGGCATCGACGAGACGATCAAATCGCCGACCATCGCGAGCCGCCGCGTCGGCATCCAGACCCAGGTCGCGTCGTCCGTCTCGCCCATCGCGTGATGCAG
>NZ_DATDGQ010000284.1:0-11210 GCF_036522015.1 Binatus sp. (SeqCode) | reverse complement strand
TTCGCTCAGGACAGGCTCTGCACCCAGTATCAAGAAAGAAAATCGGCACCGCCGCGGGATGCGGGACTTCGTCCCTGTTAGAGGTATTTTCGGGGGCGGAGCGCGGCTGGTGTTGCCAATCGAACTATCGTCCCTGCGATGGTAAGGTTTTTCTTTGACGCGCTTCGGGTCCGGACTTAATCGCGATGCTTTCCCGGTCCAAGATTTCGATTCTATTCGCCTGCATTGCGGGGGCGCTCGCAATCGCGAGCGCGGCTGCGTTGGCGCAGAGTCCTGCGACTGGGTCGCAGGGCGCGTCGGTGGCGCCGTCGGCGGCGGCGCCATCTACCGCTGTGAGCGGCGCCGCGCGGCCGGCGGCTGCGGCGAGTGCGGTGTCCGGCAGCGCAGCGGCGGGCGCGTCAGCGGCCGTGCTGCCGCCCGACGCGCATACCGTCATCGCGTACCTTAGCGACGTCATCAACTGGTACGGGCATCTCGGCGTCGAAGCGCAGCTGGTGCGCGATCCCGACGAGACGCTTTTTTTCGCCGACGACCGGCAGACGGCCGGCGAAGTACTGCGGCTGGCCTTCGAGTATGCACGCGCGCAAGCGGCGCTCATCGCGAAGACGGCTCCGAGCGCTGCCGTTGCCGCCACTGGATCGGGCAGCACGCCGTCGGGAACCGGCGCGGTCGCCGCTGGCTCGAGCGACACAACGCATACCGCGACGCTCGACGCCGCGGCGAACGCGCTCCGCGCTCAGATCAAGGACTTACAGGCGCAGCTCGCGAAAGCGCCGGCGCGCCAGCGCAATGCGATCACGTCGCAGATTCAGGACGCGCAAAGCCAGCTCGATCTTAACCAGGCGCGCGCCGATGCGCTCAAGGCACTGGCGCAGTTCGAAAGCGGCAGCGCGTCGCCCGATCAGAACAGCGGACTGGCCGCCCAAATCGACGAGCTCGAACATTCGATCGCCGATAGCAGCAAGAAGACGGTTGCGCTGCCGGCCGACGCCGGTTTAGTCGCGAGGTCCGAACCGACCGGGATTTTGGGCCTGATCACCGAACTGTTCACGCTCAGCAGCAAGCTCGACGCGCTGGAGCAGAACAGCGCGCTCGCACAAGGGCTGGCCGCACGCGCCGCGGGAGTCCGCAAGTCGATCCTTGCGGTGATCACCGGCCTCAACGCGCGCGGCGACAAGCTGGCGCAAGGAACCGGCGCGGGCGACGTCGCCGCTCTCCAGGATCGTAAGAAATCATTCGAAAGCCTGCTCGAAACGCACAAACTCGCGAGCGCCGCTGCGCTGCCGCTGAGCAAACAGATCGTGCTGCTCGGGATTTACACCGACAACGTCGGCCGATGGCACGCCGCGATCGAACAGCGGTGGAACAAGGAATTCCGCAGCCTCCTTATCCGGCTGATCGTGCTCGCCGCGTCGTTGCTGGTGATTTTCCTCGGCTCACTCGTGTGGCGATGGGTAACCGACCGCTACGTGACCGACATCCGGCGCCGCGGGCAGGTGATGGCAGCGCGGCGGCTCGTGCTCGGCATGCTGATCGTGATCGTAGTGATGGTGAATTTTTCCGACGAGCTGGGATCGGCCGCCACGGTGGTGGGCTTTGCCGCCGCCGGAATAGCCGTCGCGCTGCAGAACGTGATCCTGTCGATTGCCGGCTACTTCTTTTTGATTGGACGCTTCGGAATCAAGGCCGGGGACCGCGTGCAAATCGGCGGGGTGACCGGGGACGTTATTGATATCGGGCTGCTGAAACTTTCGCTGATGGAACTAGGCGGCACCGGGACGCATCGCGAGCCCACCGGGCGCGTGGCGGTGTTCTCCAACGCGATCGTGTTTCAGCCGTCGGGCAATTTCTTCAAGCAGGCGCCGGGCACCAGCTTCGTGTGGAACGAAGTGCGGCTGACGCTCGCACCCGACATCGACTACCGGCTGGCAGAGAAACGGCTACTCGACGCGGTGGACGAAGTGTTCGCGCGCTATCGCGACCGCGTGATGCGCGACTACCGGCATCTCGAGCGCGATCTTAACATCATGCTCGAAACGCCCAAGCCGCAGAGCCGGCTGCATCTGAGCCAGGCCGGCCTCGAGATAATCATTCGCTATCCCGCCGAGACTTACACCGCGCCGCAAATCACCGACGAAATTTCGCGCCGGGTGCTCGACGCGATCAACCGCGAGCCGAGCTTGCGCCTGGCGCCGCAAGGCACCGCGAACATCCAGTCGCAGGTTCCGCCGCCGGCGAGCGCCGAAGATAGCGCCGAGCAGCCGGCCGACGCCAATGGGCAAGCGGCGGCGGATGCACCGATCGGGGCGGTCGCAGAAAAGACCGCCGGGACGACGACCTCGAACAAGTAGAATTCTCAGCGTCGTGCAAGCATCGCATATGACGCAAGCAACCTCACCCCTAACCCCTCTCCCTTCAGGAGAGGTGATTTTGTTTGAATAGACAGTCACCTTGGGAATCGGGTACAATTCAGTCCGACTCGCGGCAGGCGAGTCATCGGAGTTGTATCAGTGCGCCTACTGTCCAATACGATGCATTCGCGCATCTCTGCGATGCTCTATGCCTTGGTGACAAGACCCTCGTGGCAGTCCTAACCGCTTATTTCGATGAAGCTGGGACCGACTCATCCAAGCCTGCCGTGGCGGTTGGCTGTTACGTCGCCACCAATGAGCAATGGAAGTATTTCAATACAGATTGGCAGTGGCTCAAGGATTGGCAGGAAATAAAGAAATACTTTCACCGTACCGATCAAGAATCATATTGGGAGCATGAAGAAACCAAGGATTGGGACCGAAATCGACAGATAACCGTTTACCAAGCGCAGCACGCGTTCATTCATGCCTACACACTAAAAGGTTTCGCGGGCACTGTTATCAAAGAGGATTACGACGATGTTATCGAGGGCGTGGACCGCGAAGCATTAGGAAATGCGTATGAGTTTTGCCTTCGTCATTGCCTTGGAAGACTCGCGGAATTTCTCGCGCAGCGTCCGAACGACGAAATCACATATATCATTGAGTCTGGCGCGGAGGGCGAACCACATTTGAAAAAGGCGTTTGACGTGCTTTTCGCGAGCCCGGAACACAGGAGATCTCTTCGTTTGAAGGATATTAATAGTTGGGGTTTCGTCGGCAAGAAAGCAGCGATGCCGCTACAAGCCGCAGATGCGCTCGCCTACGAAGCCGCTAAAGAAATGGAGAATCGCTTCGGTTTAGTAAAGCGCGACACAAGAAAGTCTTTTCTTGATCTGTACCGACACGGGATTGACGAGCTTCATTGGTGGCAGAGAGAAGCGCTAATTAAGCTACGCGAACAGGTTCACGCCAGCTTGCCAAAACCAGACTAATGCAACTTTTCACTTGACGCGCGGATCGTCGCTGTGCAAGGTGGTCATTGTCAGGGGAGTCTAATTGCCTTTCGGTTTAATTGGCTTGCCGATCGCTTCTTCGATTTCATCGAAAATTGCGTCTAGGTCAAGTAACTGAAGTTCGAGCAACGCTTGAACACGGTCGTAAGCGCCGAGCGACCGGTTCAGTATGCGATCTATTCGTCCTGGCGGTGCAGTCGGTATATCGTCCTTCGCCCTCTGGAAACGATTTGACATTTTCTCCAAATGGCGAGCCATGCGAGAGGAGTCCGCCACGGACTTTGCAAGACGGTGTGTATTGCGATCGAGAACGGAAATGCTGACGCTCTTCCTCAATTCGTCAGATCCTTCCATCGCGAGCGCTAGCAAAGCGGCGATCTTTTGGGCCACTCGATCGCGAAGATTTTCGCTCAAGTCTATCTTCGCCTGAATCTTGGAGAGTAGTTCGAGGCGCGACAGTAGCAGAGCAGTATCGGTCATTTGTCACGCTTGATTGCTTTCTCCAACACGCGATCGAATATCTTCAGATCGAAGTGGCGTAGTTCGTCGCGCAACTTTTCGTCGCTGGCGAGTTGTTTTGCGCTTGGAACGTACTTTTTTCGGGCCGTGCGGGCCGCGCGCTTTGGCGAAGTCACCGCGATATTTTAGCGCTTCCAAGTCCGCTCGGCTACTTACCGCACGTCGTAATCAATTCCGCGAATGCGTTCGGATTCTTGCGGTTGTTGAAGCGCCATGCGAACTCGTTCACGTACAGCGGCAGATACTCTTTGTTCACTTTATGATACGAACCGATAATTCCTCTTTTGAACAAACTCCAAAACCCTTCGATATTATTTGTGTGAGTAGTGCCGACTACGTACTCGCCAGCGCTGTGCCGGACCACGCGGTGATTCATGTCTGCGCCCAAGAGCCGGTATCCGCTGTGCTCATCGGTCGCAATCAGCTTCACGTCTTTTGAAACGGTTTGGCGGACGAAACTATCCAGAGTCGCGGTGTCGGTATTCTCGATCACTTTGGCGACGATCATTCCCTTGCGGGAGATCGCACCGATGACTGCAACTTTGTTTTTGGTTCCGGTCAAACCGAGCGCCTTGCGCTTGCTGGCGTGCATATTGTGCGCTTTCCCGCCGACGTAAGTTTCGTCAACTTCGATCTCGCCAGTGAGCGGGAATGCATCGCCTTTCATCGCAGCGCGCCAGCGATGGCAGATGTACCATGCGGTACGCCAGTCTGTGCCTGAATCCTCACCGAAGATGACGCGCCGGACCTGTAGCGAGCTAAGCCCTTTCTTCGCAGTCCACATCAAGTAGCCGATCTGAAACCAGATGCGCAGCGAGACTTTGGTATCTTCAAAAATTGTGTGCGTTGTCACGCTGAATCGGTATCCAGCGCGTCCGCCACAATCCTTGTTGCAGCAAGTCCATTTGAACGGAGTCTTGAGCGCATAGACTCGCTCTTTCCGATTGCAGCGAGGGCAGCGAACGCCATCGGGCCAACGCTTGGCGACGATGTATTCCTTGCACGCTTCATCGGTAGCGAACGCTTTGTTGAATTGTTCGTAAGTCATCATTGGTTGAGCACCATGTTTTGAACAGCCCATATGAACAGCACGAGAGCGATGGTCCAGCACGCAATGATTAAGAGGAAGCGAGTATTGCGCGCCCGATGTCCTCGCACTGCCATGATGTTAAATTAGCGCAGATTGTGATGACTGTCAATAGCAACAAAATCACCTTCAGGAGAGGGGAACCGGACGCGCGTTGTTCGCAAAGGCCCCTATAGTGAGAGGGGAAAGAATTCTACGCGGCGGGGGTGCCGGCGATGCTGTCGACGATGTCGGCCAGCTCGGGAATCCGGTAACGCTCGCCGTTGTACGCCTTGTACATCAGGATGACCCAGAACACCGCGAGCGCGATGTCGATCAGGGTCAGAATGAAGTTGAGCAGCGCTCCCAATCCGTGTGGCAGCACTGCGATGAAGACGTCGAAGACGACGGCGATAGCGAACCACGCGACCGAGAAGCCAATCGACTGGCGCGCGTGAAAACGAATGAACTCGTCCTGGTTGTACGGTTCGAGGTAAAGAAAAATCAGGCCGGTGACGAAGCCCAGCAGGTAGGTCAGCGCCGCGATAATGTTGGCTTGAGGTTTTCGGTAGTCACCGTCCATCGGGAATTCTCCTTCTCATCTCGAACGATGATCCCGGAAGAGATCGTCAGCACTAATTTGTAATGAAGGTATCAGGTGATCGCAATGCGGTTCCATGCAGCGGGCGCACTGCGGCAGGCAGACTCTTTAGAAGCGCGAGCGCAGTCCTGCAACCGATTCCGCGAAACGGCGAAAGGCCCTACTGCGAGCGATGCTTCCGCGTCGCCTCGAGACGATCCATCGCCGCGGTCACGCTACGCGCCGTCTCGACCACGTCGAGCTGCGCACGCACTCGGCCGGCGAGTTGGCGCCGAAATACGGGCTTGGCGAGGAAGTCGCTGACTCCCAGGCGCATCCCCTCGGCCCGCGCGTCGAGATCGTCGCGCGCCGTGATCATGATGATAGGTATTTCGGCGGTCATGGGATCATCCTTGAGCGCCTTGACAACCTCGAAGCCGTCCATTTCGGGCATCATCAGGTCGAGCAGAATCACGTCGACTTCGTTTTCGTGAACCAGTTTGAGACACTGCGCTCCGGAGTTGGCCTCTATTGGGACAAAGCCTTCGCGTTGTAAATGGCGGGCGAGGATTGCGACGGTGTCCTGGTCGTCGTCAACCACCATAATCTGTGGCGACCTGATTGCTTCATCCATAGGATTCCCTGCCCGTCTAGTCTTCCTCGCTTTCGTCCAATGACGCCGGAGCTATCACGCCGCAACGCCTCAGCTTGGCGGAAAAAGTCGTGCGCTTGAGTCCGAGCAACCGCGCCGCCGCCTGCTTGTTCCCCCCGGTTTGTTTGAGCGCGTCGTTTATCAATCTACCTTCCAATTCCCGTACCAAGTTGTTCAGGTTCAGTCCGCCATCTTTCAGCTTGACCGCAATCGGAGGGGTCGCAGGGCGCGCGCTCGCTACCATGTTCTCCGGCAGAATCGAGGTGTCGACGATCGAGCCCTCGCACATAATTGCCAGGCGCTCGACCATGTTCTCGAGCTCGCGCACATTGCCGGGCCAATCGTACGACCACATCGCGACCATCGCCTCGCGGCTGATTGCGATTTCGCGGCCGGGCGTGCGATCGCGGATTTGCTCGAGAAAGTGCTCGGTGAGAAGTGGGATATCGGAGCGCCGTTCGCACACCGGCGCAATCACGATCGGCACGACTTGCAGCCGATAGAAAAGGTCCTCTCGAAATGTTCCCTTCGCCACCGCCGCGCCCAGATCGACGTTGCTCGCCGCGATCACGCGCACGTTGACCCGCGTCGCCCGGTCCGCGCCAACCGGGCGCACCGCGCCGTCTTCGAGGACGCGCAACAGTTTCGCCTGCAACGCGCCCGGCATCTCGCCGATTTCGTCCAGGAAAATCGTGCCGCGATCAGCGGTCGTCAGCAGCCCGTGACGCGACCCCGCCGCGCCGGTGAACGCGCCGCGCTCATGCCCGAACATCTCGGACTCGAGCAGGTCGTGCGGAATCGCCGCGCAGTTCACCGGCACGAACGGCTGATTGCAGCGGGGCGACAGCGAATGGATCGCTTGCGCGACGACTTCCTTACCGGTGCCGCTCTCACCCGTGATCAGCACTGTCACCTCGGTGGGCGCGACGCGCTCGACTAACGCGCGCAGCTTCACGATCGCCGGATGCTCGCCGACGAGCGCACGCTCGATCGCGAACGGCGCCTCGACCTCGGCATATTTCGGCTGCAATCCCACTTTTATTTCGCTACGCAACGTACGAATCGAAAAGAACACCCCACCCGCACGCAGATCGTCTCACGCCGTGCATCCAGTTGACAGGGCGATGACAGCCAGTGAACAGATTAGACGAAGCAAGCTGCGGTTATTGTTACGAAGAGAACGCTAACGCGATCAAATATCGCTGGTCGAATTGCGATAATGCGCCGACTGTCCCGGCCCCTCGGCGACCGAGATTTCCATCGTGGTCACCAGGGTGAGCGCACCGCGCGCTCGCAACGCCGCCGCCAGCTCGTCCCAAATGTAGCGTGCGAGCTCCTCCGCCGAGCTATGCGCAATCGGCACGATACATACGTCGGCGGCAGGCAGCACGAACTCGTCGCGCTCGTAGCGGATTCGCACGACGCCGTCGGTGGGTCCGTCGATCGCCAGGCAATCGCTGTTGCCCGGCACGATCGTACGCTCGTCGAGGCGATCGACGATCTCCTTGGTCAGCTTTTTTATCAGCCCGAAATCGATCACGTAGCCGGTTTTCGCCAGGCCGCCTTCGACATACACGCCGACCTGGTAATTGTGGCCGTGCAGCGGCTCGCGAAATCCGGGGTAGGCGATAAAGTGCGCGGCCGAGAATTTCAGATTCTCTTTCGCGACATGGATTGAAAAATTCGCCTTCGACGCCATTCGAGTCGTCTCTGTCGCTACATCACTCGCGCCAGTTGCAGGAGCGCCGCAACGCTCGAGGTGCGCCGCGACGAAAACCGCTCGCTATACAGCGCCGCATCGATCGAGGTCGCCGCGAGGAACCGCTCGCGCTCGCCGGTGGCGATCGGCCCGAGATGCGCCGCGAGGTCACGCGCCCATCCGGCATTCTCATCGAATTGCGGCGCCAGGTCGCCTACGTCCACGCCATGCAATCCGCCGAGAACACACTCTGCGTAGTATCCTATTTGCCCGGCGCGATCGAAACCGGGAATTTCCGTGCGCATCGATTCTTCGAGCGAGAGCAGCCGGTCCATTTTGTATTGCTGGCGTCGCGAGGCAATCTTCGGGTCTCCGCTGCCGTCGAATCCCGACCCGATCGCAATTATCGCGACGCGTCCGTCATCGATTTCAATCGGATGGAAAATATATCCGGGCGACGTGTAGTCGAGCATCGTGCGCAGCGTGATGCGGTAAGCGAGCAGATCGAAATTAGTCCCGCTCGCGATTTCCATCAGAAACTCGCCGAGCGGCTGACCGGCGCGATCCGCAAGTCCGATCAACCCCTCGAACGCATCCGGATCATATTCCTCGCGCCGCGCGATCAGCGGCGCACATTCGCCATCGAAGGTCAGCAACAGACCGCCGATTCCAACGTCGTCTGCTGAAATCGACGCGCTGATTGGGACGCCGCGATCGACAGGCTCGATATCCATCGCGAGATACTTGCCGTGACTCGACGGCTTGGCCAGTCCGCGACGCGCGTTGTGAATCGAAACCGGATGCGCATTGCGCGCGACAAGCCGACTGGCGCCACCGCGCCTTTCAGCCAGCAATCCATAGCCGCTAAGCAGGGATCCATATCCGACGACTAATATCTCGCGATTGTGCAAAATTAATTCCGAAGCAGTGCACTTCTATCTTGAGCCGCAGAACCCTCACCTACCGGCCGCGATGCGGCCGGCCGCCTCTCCCGTAAAATAACGGGCGAGGTAAATTCCCGCCGCCCAATCCCAAAAGAGAACCTGACAGCAAAATGGCGTCCTCGCCATTTTGCGGTTAGTACTTTTCACTGGGTGCAGGGGTCACCCCTGCCGAGGGGAGCGTGAAACCCACCGCGGGTTTCACATTTAATTGAGTGATTTCCCCTGCCTAAATATCCTCCGCGCCGGGGTAGTACTTCCTGTCGCCCAGTGCATCGACCGCTGCCCAGAACTCGGGGCCGCCCGGCTTCATTGGATCTTCGAGCGCCCATGCCTGCCGCTTGTAGTTCCAGCTCTCCGGACGGAGCCGCTTGGCTTCCTCGAAATATTTCTGCGCCGCCGTCGCATGTCCTTTTTCGAACAGGTATTCGCCGAGTCTGAAATTCGCCGCGGCGCGGACCTGCGTATCGTCCGGCGTATGCATCCGCTTGAGCACTTCCGTCTTGTCGAGTGCGAAGCGGCTCGCCGGTCCATTCGCCACCCAATCGCGAATCGCGTCCTGGTACGCCTTGCGCTTTGCCTGCAACTCGCTCATCGCGTCGGCGGGAATCGAAAAGTCCGTGTGATTCATCTTTCGGAATGCGTCGGTGACGCCGGCAGGCTCGCTCGGCCGCACAATCTTGCCGAGCGTGTCGATCCAGACGGCAGTCGGCACGTTGACCATGTCGTAAAGCTCGGCGACGATATGTCTCCGATCGATCAGGCATGGGTAGGTGGGTTTCGCCGCCTTGATCCACGGCTCGGTGGCGGCATTGCCGCCGCTGTCGAATGCGATCGCTATCGGGATGAATCCTTTCGGTCCTAGTTCTTCGTAGAGGGCCTGCCAGACTGGCAGGTCAAAGCGGCATCCTCACCAGGACGCCCATGAAACGAGAAGAACTTTCTTGCCGCGATGCTCGGAGAGCGAATGCATCTTGCCGTCGAGATCGGGCAGGCTGAAATCCGGCGCATCGAGCGAAGTCAGGACGCGCTTTCTTTCCGCCGCAGCCTCGCCGAAGCACCACGCATCATGCTCCGCATCGGTCACGACGGGCTGCCCGAGCAGATTCGCCAGCGCAACGAGATTGTAGCGCCCGCCCGCGACGAACTCGCTCTTGCGCGCGTCGGGCACTGGCACGCAGACCTCGCCCTTGCAGAATCCTTGCGGCTTGAACTGCCATCCGCTGACCCGCTTCAGGTCGTCGGCACTGAGCCACAACTCGCCATCCGTCGATTTAGCATCGATGCCAGTGGCAACGTGTTCGCCGTAAATAATGTCGATAGTCATCTAGTTCCCTCGCGTCAGGATTTCAGCACAAATCGCTAACTGGCACCAAGCCCAGATTTATCTCTCCCGTTCTTCCCCTCTCCCATAATGGGAGAGGATCGAAGGTAAGGGTCCTTGTACAGCACGCTCCTTTTGCGCGCGAATAAAGATTCGGGTTTGCGAAAAGAGCCGAGATTCTTCGCTTCGCTCTGAATGACACAAACAACCGAATGAAACTCGAGCGTTACACACCGTTGGTTGATCCGCGATTGGGGGGTGCGTCGGCTGGCGTGGAGAAAGATCCGGGGTCCCTCGGCTTCGCTCGGGATGACACAAAAAACAGCTCTGAATGACACAGGAAAAAGAACCTGAGAGCAAAATGGCGTCCTCGTCATTTTGCGATTAGTACTTTTCACCGGGTGCAGGGGTCACCCCTGCCCAGGGAGGTGCGGAACCCACGGTGGGTTCCGCATTCAATTGAGTGATTTACCCTTCCACTAAATCCACAGAATCGCGCCGCTGGCCGGCCGGCCCGTACTCTCTCTCACCGCCCGCACGTAAAATCTGATCTGCGCGCGATACTCGTCGAGCCGCGGTGCGACTTCGACGTCAGTCTTGAAATCCACCACGGTCCAGACCGCGCCGTCGTTGGCGTTCTCCGCAAACGCGAGGTCCGCGATCCCTTCGACCGCGGTGCCGTCCTCGAGGCGGACAATCAGCGGACACTCGCGCATTACAGTTTGCGCCATTTTTGCCCGACGCATCAGCGGCGACTGGAGCGCGGCTACCACGGCAGACGCCGCCGCGGCGATCTCGTCGTCCGGCGCACCGATCATCCTGGCACCACTCGCCGCGAGCCGGCCGATCGCGCGCGCGTCCGCGTCGAACGGCGCACGCAACATCGTCAGATGCACGAGAGAGCCGAAGCGCTTGCCATGAGGCCGGCCGGGGTCGCGACGCGTCTGTTCGACTGCAATTGTTTCAGCAGACGCTGGTCCGGCGGGCGGCGCTGCAAGGGCAAGCTCGGTAGCAGTGGCGACATTGATTCGCGGCGTGGTTCCCGCCGCAAGCATCGTCGCC
>NZ_DATDGQ010000283.1:0-8978 GCF_036522015.1 Binatus sp. (SeqCode) | reverse complement strand
GGACCGCGTCACCGCGCTTGATTCCATGGCCGGCGAGCACGTTGGCGATGCGCTTGGACTGCGCGGCGATGTCCGCGAACGTCAGCCGCGCGCGCCGGGCCCCGCCATCTTCCCAAAGTATCGCGACCCGGCGCGGATCCTCGGCGTACTTGTCGACGACCTCGGCAAAGTTGAAATGCTCCGGCGTGTCCCATCGGAAGTCGCGATAGGCGCGCCGATAGTTCTCGATGGCGTCGGCTACGTCAGTCTTTATCGAATCAGTCATGCGCGCGAATTCCCGCGCGACGTGTGCTGGGCGGGCGCTTGCGAGCGCTTCGCCGCCGCCTTGATGTACTTGACGGTCACCGGAGAGAGGTCGTCGCGCTCGACGCGCACATCGATTATCACGAACGATTTGCAGTCGTGCGCCGCGCGCAGCGCGTCGCGCAACTGCTCGACGGTGGTCGCCTCGAATCCTTCGCCGCCCCAGTCGCGCGCGAGTTGCGCATATGGCCACGGCGGAATTTCGAGCAGTTCGCGGCGCTCGGCGATCGGCCGGAAGATGCCCCATCCGCCGTTGTTGATCAGCACCACGATCGGATTCACACCCTTGGCCGGCGCCTGCGAAATCTCAGGGCCCGTCATCTGGAAGCCACCGTCGCCGCACATCACCAGCGGCCGCAAACCGCTACCGATCTGTGCGCCGAGGGCGGCGGGCACCGCAAATCCCATCGACGCGTAAAAGCCCTGCGCGAAATAACCGTTTTTGTGTGGCACCCGGATGTCGAGGCCGCCGAACAACATGTCGCCCGACTCAGTGACCACGATGTAGTCGCGCTTGTCGGCCAGGAATTCGTTAACGGTGGACAAAATCTGCGCGACCTTTACCGGCTTGCCATTGCGCGCCGCAATCTCGCGAAGATTGTCGGCGTAGATAACCGTCTCATGGTGATGCCGCAGCTTCTGGCTCAGTAGCGCGCGTGCGAAATCACGTACCCCGACATCGGTGTAGGTGTGATACTTCACTTCGACCTTGCGATCGACGGCCCACACCGTCTTTTCCTGGATCACGTGGGGCGGGCGATTGCCGAAGTTCATGTCGGTCCTCAGGCATCCGAGATTGAGCACGAAGTCCGCGGCGTCCATCCGCGCGACGATCGACGGCGGACTGATCGGGCCGACGTGGACGCCCATGTACAGCGGATGGTCCATCGGGAACGCGCCCTTGCCGAGCACGGTTGTGAACACCGGCGCGCCCATCTTTTCGGCCAGCTCGACGAGATCCTGCGACGCCTTGAAGCGGTGAATCTCGATGCCGGCGATCAGCACGGGCTTGCGGCTCTCGTTGAACATCGCTGCGGTCTCATGCGCGGCTTCCTCGACCTTGCGCGCGTCGGATTCCTGGAAGCGCAATTCGCCGTCCCATTCGATGAGATGCTCGGGGACTTCGATTTGCCGATCGACCATGTCGCGATGAATCTCGACGTAACCGGGGCGCTGCTCGGCCCAGATGCGTTTGACCACGCGATGCAATTCATCGGCGGCGGTGCTCGGATCGGTGAGCACGGCGGACGCGCAAGTTACCTCATCATAAATGCGGCGCTGCGATTCGATCTCGCGCGCCTGGTGATGAATGAGCGTGCCGAGCTTGCGCTCCTCCTCGCCGGGGCCGCCGGAAAAAATTAAAATCGGCACGCGTTCGGAGAACGATCCCGCGACCGGATTGACCATGTTATGGCCGCCCGCGCCGTAGGTGACGCAGATGACGCCGATTTTGCCGGTCGCGCGCGCGTAGCCGTCGGCCGCGAAGCCGACGCCGGGCTCGTGCGACAGCGTGATGATTTCCATCCCGTGCTTGCGGCCCAGCGCGAAAAACAGCTTGAGCGCGAGGTCGCCGGGGATGCCGAAGACGTGCGACACGCCAATCTTGCGCAGGTACGCGACCAGGAAATCGCCCAGCGCCATGTGCCTCTTCACTCCACTTCGCCCTCCTCGGTCTGCGCTAATTGTAACAAAAATGGAGGCGCCTTCCGCATTGCCACGCATATTCGACGCCGCGCTGTGCTAGAGTATGATGGTTACGGGTCAAGTCTGATGTTCTCGAAGATACTTCGCATGCAATTTCTCGGGCCGATGCAAATCAGCCGGCTCGTAATGTACCTGCCGCAGTTCGTCCGCCTGTTTTATCGGCTATGGACTGACGACCGCGTGCCGATGTTGGCGAAAGCGGTGCCGTGGATGGGCCTGGCGCTGATGGTGACGCCGCCGGCGCTGGAACTCGACATGATCCCAATCGTGGGCGAACTCGACTGGCTGGTCATCGGCTATCTTTCCCTCAAAGTGTTCATCTGGCTCTGCCCGCCCGACGTCGTGCGGGAACACGTCATGCAAATCGGCCGTGGCGAATAGCACCTCACGCTGATGCGGCCCCGCAATATCCTGATCGTCGTCGCGGCGGTCGTTATCGTCGCGCTGCTGGCGCTGAGCTTCCTCGATCAGCTGCTGGTTGACTACCTGTGGTACGGCAGGCTGGGCTTCGGCGGCGTTTTCAACACGACCGTCGGCGCTGAAATCGCAATCTTTCTCATCGTGTGGCTGGTGGCGTTCGCCGCGATCTTCGTCAGCGGGCTGATTGCAATCGGCTCGAGCCGCAATCACGAGCGGCTGCGCGTGGTGCGCCGTCCCGACGAGATGGTCGAGGTCAATCTGCCCGAATTGATTCGCGTGCTCGGCGAGCGCGTGCCATGGCGCGTAATCGCCGCGGGCGGCGCGGCCCTGCTCGCGCTGTTCGCCGCGCAAGGCGAGGCTTCGAGCTGGTTCACCTATCTTAAGGGTCTTTACGGGGTACCGTTCGGAATCGTCGAGCAGGCGTTCGGCAACGACATCGGCTTCTATATCTTCACCGTTCCTCTGCTCGAGGAAATGCGCGACCTGTTCCTGATGCTGATCGTGTTGTCGGCCGGGATGGCGATCGCCGTTTATTGGGCGCGCGGCGCGCTCGATTTCAAGGAGTCGCCGCCGCGCGTCTCGCCGGGCGCTGCCGGGCATCTCTCCGTCCTGCTCGGACTGTTCTTCATCCAGCGCGCGATGAGCTACTGGCTCGGCCGCTTCGACCTGCTGCTGCATACCGACGGCGTCGTGTTCGGGCTGCGTTACGTCGATCGAATTCTGTGGCAGCCCGGCTTGTGGCTGCTGGTGGTGCTGTCGCTGGTGGCCGCCGCGATGTGCATTTACAACGCGCGCGAGGGCGGCCTGCGGATTCCGGTCGCCGCGTTCGTGATCGTGTTCGGCCCCGCGCTCATTATGAATTTCATCCAGCCGGTGATCGAACGCTTGTGGGTCAAGCCCGACGAGCTGCGGGTCGAGAAACCGTACCTCGAGCGCAATATCGCGGCGACGCGGCATGCGTACAAGCTCGACACGGTTGACGTGAAGCCGTTCGCCGGGCAAGGCACGCTCACGCCCGCGGCGCTCGAGCAGGATGAGGCGACGGTCAAGAACATTCGGCTGTGGGACCCGCGGCCGCTGATCGATACTTACCGCCAGTTGCAGGAAATCCGTACCTACTACGATTTTCGCGACGTCGATATCGATCGTTACTGGATCGAGGGCAAGTACACCGAGGTGATGCTGTCGCCGCGCGAGATGAATATCGACCAACTGCCCGATACCGCGCAGACCTGGGTCAACCAGCATCTCAAGTTCACGCACGGCGCGGGGCTCGCGATGAGCCCGGTCAACAAGAAGGACACCGAGGGACTGCCGGTCTTCTATGTAAAGGATATCCCGGCGGTTTCGAACGTGGGGCTGAAGGTTGATCAGCCCGCACTTTATTTCGGCGAGGCGCGCGACAATTACGCCGTCGTCGATTCGGCGACGCCCGAGTTCGACTATCCCAAGGGCGCGGACAACGTCTTTTCGTATTACGCGGGATCGGGCGGCGTGCCGGTGGCGGGATTTTTCCGCCGCCTGCTGTTCAGCATCTTCTTTCGCGACATCAATCTGCTCGTCACCGAGAATATCGTGGACAAGAGCAAAATCATGATTCGACGCAACATCGCGGACCGAATCGCGTACATTGCGCCGTTCCTGAATCTCGACCGCGATCCTTACGCGGTAGTGCTGAACGGCCGGATGGTCTGGATCGTTGATTGCTATACGACCAGCGATCACTACCCGTACTCGCAGCGCAACGCCGACGGGATCAACTACATCCGCAATTCGGTCAAGGTGGTGGTCGACGCGTACACCGGCGATACCGACTTTTACGTTTCGGATCCCGAAGACCCGATAATCAAGACGTGGCAGCGCGTGTTTCCGACGATGTTGAAGCCGATGTCCGCGATGGCCTCCGATATGCGCGCGCACATCCGTTATCCGGAAGACTTTTTTCTGATCCAGGCCGACACTTATCGCACCTATCACATGACCGATCCGCAGGTCTTCTATAACCGCGAGGATCTGTGGGGATTTCCGCGCGAAAGCTATGCCGGACAAACCGTCCCCATGTCGCCCTACTACGTGATCATGCGGCTGCCGGGCGAGGCGCACGCGGAGTACATGTTGATGCTGCCGATGACGCCGTCGGGCCGCGACAACATGATCTCGTGGATGGCCGCGCGCTGCGACGGCGCGGATTACGGTCATCTTTTCGAGTATTCATTTTCGAAGGACAAACTTTTTTACGGCCCATATCAGATCCAGGCGCGCATCAATCAGAATCCCGAAATTTCGCGCCAGCTATCGCTATGGAACCAGATGGGCTCGAAGGTCCTGCTCGGCAACCTGCTCGTGATTCCGATCCAGGACTCGCTGCTCTACGTCGAGCCGCTGTTCATTCGCGCCGAGAACGGCCAATTGCCGGAGTTGCAGCGAGTGGTCGCGTCATACAGCGATCGCGTGGTGATGGGCGATACGCTCGACCTGACTATGACGGCGCTGTTCCAGAATGCAGCTCCGCTGGCGCCGACGATTGCGAAGGCAATCGCGAACGAGACGGCGCCGCAGTCTCTTGCGCAAGGTACAGTACCTGCGAAGGCCGACATGCAGAGCGCCGCGCAACACTACAATCGTGCGATGGACGCGATACGCGCCGGCGACTGGACCGCATTCGGCACCGAGATGAAAGCGCTCGGCGATGAGCTGTCGAAGCAATCAGATTCCGGACATCCCTGACGGAACGCGCGGCATCCGTCCGAATCAGAAATTTTCAACTTGTAAAATTCTGACTTGACTTTGCCGCGCTACCCCTACTACTAGTCGGATTCGAGTCAAAGCCGGTTCAGGATCGTGTTCCGCTGTGCCCGTACGGTGTTCGCTTGCGGTTTGGGGACCGTGGCGCTTCCGATATAACCCGCAGCACGCATGGACTCGCCGTCGTTCGCGAGCCCTTCGCGGTGGAGGAATTCGTATGTAAGCACATATCGCTCGCTTCCGGCGCGCCATTTTCGCCGGATCTCGGCTTCATCTCATGCTCGCGCTCATCTGTACATCCGCTATAGCTCTGGGCGCCGCCTCCGTCGCCAGCGCCGGTGTTTTGTATGACTCGGTCACGCACCCGCAGAAGCACCATCCCGACCACAGCAATAGTAACGGTCCCAAGAACAAGACGCCTGCGATCGTAACCGAAAGCGGCCCGCTCAAGGGCATCATCAACGGGAATATCACCGAGTTCCTGGGTATCCCCTACGCAGCCCCGCCCGTCGGCAATTTGCGTTGGATGCCACCCCAGAGTTTCGGCAAATGGCACGGCCTGCTCGACGCGTCGACGTTTGGCAACCAATGTACCCAGGGTGGCGGCGGCAGCGAAGACTGCCTGTTCCTGAACATCTACGTGCCCAATTTCAAGAAGAACGCCAACAAACATGGCGGCGCGACACCCGTGATGTTCTGGATTCACGGCGGCGGCCTCACCAACGGCGCCGGTTCCGACTATGACCCGACTCCGCTCGTCAATCAGGGCGTTATCGTCGTCACGATCAACTACCGCCTCGGGTACTTGGGCTTCTTCGCGCAGACCGCGCTCGACACGGAAGGTCATGACGCCGGGAACTACGGTCTGATGGATCAGCAGTTCGCGATGGGGTGGGTGCAGAGAAATATCGGGCAGTTCGGTGGCGACCCGAGCAACGTGACGATTTTCGGCGAGTCGGCCGGCGGTCATAGCGTCTATTGCAACCTCGCTTCGCCCACTGCGGCCGGGCTGTTCGCGCATGCGATTTCCGAAAGCGGCTCTTACCTAATGTTCGACACCTTCATCCAGTCGATCGTGACGCTGCCTGTTGGCGAAACGCAAACCATGGGTCTCGTCCCCGGCGGCAATTTGGTCGCGAGCTTCCTCGGATGCAGTACAGCCGCGTGCCTGCGCACGGTTCCCAACACGACGCTGGTCGGCCTCCAACCGGGTACCTTGTACGCCTTCGTTGACGGCACGCTGCTTACAGAGACGCCCGCCCAGGCCTTTGCGAGCGGTGATTTCAACCGTGTCCCGGTGATGGCGGGGACCAATCATGACGAGTGGCGCATCTTCGTCGCCGAGCAGTACGACGCCGTTGGCAAACCGATCCTGACCCAAGGTGAATATGACGCCGCGGTGTTCGCGCTCTGGGGCCAAGGAGGCACCGGGCTTGATCTCGCCGTGGAGTTCTTCTATCCGTGGGCTTTCCCCGGCGGCCAGATACTTGGCAATAACGGCACTGACGGGATATTCGCTTGCTCGGCGCGCAATGGCGACATATCGCTCTCGAATTTCACCAACACGTACGCGTATGAATTCAACGATGAGCACGCGCCGCCTCAACCGCCGCCTGCCGGTTTGAGCTTCCCGCTCGGCGCGTACCACGGCTCCGAAATTCAGTACCTGTTCGACACCGGGTTCTTCTTCGAGTTCACTCCCCCTCAGCAGCAACTGTCGGCTGCGATGGTCAGTTACTGGACGAATTTCGCGGCTACCGGTGATCCCAACGGCGGCACTCTGCCGACGTGGTCGCTCTACAACCCGACGACTGACGTGTTCCAGTCGCTGATTCCGCCGACTCCAACCACTGAAACCACGTTCAACACCAACCATCTGTGCGACTTCTGGAACTCGATTCCGTGAGCTGAATCTCCTGCCTGGGGGGACGTTATCGTCCCCCCACCACACGAAGTGTTCTTTGCGTGACTGGACTCGCAGTATATGGTCGCGCTTCGTTTAGAGCAGCCGTTTTCCTCTGTCATCTTATGGCAGGGGAATTTTTGATTAAACAACGCAATCATTTGACCGTGGCCGCGCCGCGGCCGACATCGCGGCCAGCATCAGCGTCGTTCAGCGATCGGATCGCCGCTATCGCGGAGCTCGGCGCCGCGGCGCTCGCGGCCGAGCGATGCGCAATCGCGTTTCAATCCGGCGCGGCGGCCGCCGACGAAGTGGCGTACGCGCCGCGCGAAGGTTCGCGATGGGACGATGCGCTGACGGCGCTGCTCGATGCGCTCGCGAATCGCGTCAGCGACTCGGTTGCGGCGGGCGGCCCCAAGCGGGCGCGTGGCGTGCCCGGTCCAACCGAATCGCTCGAAAGGATCGCGCTGAGCGAGGATAAAATCGACGCAATCGCGCGGGCCGAAAAAATCAGTGACGCGCACCAGCTGGCTGCGGCGGCGTTTACGGACGGCGCGAGCGCGGTGCGAATCGCGATAGTGGCGCGGGCGGATCGGGCCCGCGTTGAACTGGAAGCATCGCTGGGGCTTATGGCACGCGCCGCTTTTAGCGAAATCGCACTGGCGGCGGCGCGCGCGTCGCTTGAGTTCTGGCGCACGCACGGCGCTGAGAACGGCCGCCAGGCCGTCGGAGTCAGGCGCGAGCTGGGCCAGGAGCGGGCCGCGACGAATTACCTGGATGAGGCGGTTGCAGTGGCGCGGCGTGCGCGGCCGCCCGAGCGGTTCGGCCGCTTCGGCCAGCTCGTCGCGGGGGGAGCCGGCTTCGACCAGTGGCTGGTTGCGGTCGCTGACAGCGGCTCGTTCATCGTGGCCGCGTCATCGTCCGGCCAGAAGCAATTCGATTTGGGTGAGAACAGTGCGCTGGCGGAGAGTTTCCGCCGCCATATCGTGATTGCACGCTGGCACGATCGCGAAGAAGACCCGGTCGATCGCGCCAGGAGATATTTCGAAGACAAAATGTTTGATGGCCCCTACGTGTGTATTCCTTTCGAGGCCGGTGCGATCGCGCTGGCGTCGCGCGACTCACGCGCATCCGCGGCGAAGGCAGAGGCGATCGTCGAACGGCTGGCTCCCTTCGCGACCAACTGGCTATTGGAGCGGGATGCGTCGCGGCGGAGCCGGCTGGTGCGTCAGCTTGCGCTCAGAATGTTTGCCGCGATCGACGAGGAGCGCGCCCGGATCGCGCGCGACCTTCACGACGACCAGGCCCAGTTGCTGGCAGCGGCGAAAATCGCGCTCGACGGTCCGCGCGACGCGGCGCGTTCGATCTTCAAGCAAATCGAAGAGGATCTGCGCCGCAAGACCCGCGAGCTTCGGCCGGCCACGCTTGGAAACGCGTCGCTCGACGAAGCGATCGAGCGCGAGCTCGCGCGCCTTACCAGCGCGGGAGTGAAGGCGAACTTTGTTCATCCGAATCATGAGGACGCTGCGGAAAAAATTTCCCGCCCGGCGCAACAACTATGCTTCCAGGTCGTTCGCGAGGTGCTCTCCAACGTGATTCGCCATGCGCGCGCGAAGTCCGTCCAGGTCACCATTGGAAGCAGCAGCGGCGCCGTGCGCGTCTCGGTAGTCGACGACGGCCGCGGTATCGGGCGCGGCCAGAGCGAGGGCACCGGTTTGACCGGTGTGCGGGAGCGGCTTGAGTTGATGGGCGGGAGCTTGACGGTCGAGTCGCGTACGGGCCGAACGGCGGTCGTCGCCGAGATTCCGGAGTCCGCTTGATGGAAAATCACGGACAAATTCGCGTGCTGCTCGCCGATGACCATCGGATCATGCGCGAAGCATTGCGGATGGTGCTCGCGACG
>NZ_DATDGQ010000282.1:0-3423 GCF_036522015.1 Binatus sp. (SeqCode) | reverse complement strand
CCAGATACCTTCGTAGCCCCACTCGGACAGCGTGTTGATGGTCTTCAGCGCATGCTCGCGATCGGCGGCCGTGGTCATCGCGCCGAAGCGAATTTTGGAATTCAGCGGCAGCAAGTTACTCATGTTTCAAACCGAGCGAAGTGCGCCGCCGTCGATGCGGATCAACGAACCCGTTACGTAGGCCGCCAGAGGACTCGCCAGGAACGCCGCGACCGCGCCGAATTCCGCGGTTGTGCCGAAACGTCCAACCGGAATCGCTTGCGCGCCGCGCTGCACTGCCTCCTCGACGGAAATCTTCTGGCGCTCGGCGGTCACGCGACTGAGTTGCACTGTGCGATCGGTGGTAATCGCGCCGGGCAAAAGGGTGTTGACTGTAATTCCGTCGCGCGCGGTCTCCGTCGCGAGCGTCTTGGCCCATCCGACAATCGCACTGCGCAGCGTGTTCGACACGCCGATCGCGGCGAGCGGCTCGACCACGCTGGTCGATGCGATGTTCAGGATACGTCCCCACTTTCGCGCACGCATATCGCCGATCAGCAAGTCGGTGATTCGAAACAGCGGCATCACCATCGCCTGGAACTGTTCCTCCCAGACTTTGCCGGACACCCCGACCACGCCGGATGGCGGCGGTCCGCCGGAATTGTTGAGCAGGATGTCGATGGCCCCCAGCTGTTTGCGCGCCGCGTTGGCAGCAGCCTCGAGGCTCGGCCAATGCGCGAGGTCCGCCGCGAATCCCGCTGCCTTGGCACCCCGCGACGAGATTTCGGAGACCGCGCGATCGAGCGCCTCCTGGCCGCGCGCAACCAGCGCGACCGCAACGCCTTCAGCCGCGAGCGCGTCGGCGACGCCGCGCCCGAGTCCCTTGCTGCCGCCGAGAATCAGCGCGGTTTTTCCTTTCAGTTGAAGATCCATGTTTTTTATTTCACCAGGCTTTGATTCTTCCTGGTTCTGCTCCTGGGATGAATTGTTTCGCCGCGACTCAGCATCGTCACATACTTTTCGATCCGTTGCTCACGCGTTTCCGGTTTCTTCGCGTCATGAACGCGATACAGGATCGCGTATCGATTGGCGCTGTCGAGTCGATCGAAGTGTCGCTTCGCGCGCGGATTGCGATCGAGCATCGACTGGAGATCTTCAGGCACCTCCGCCTTGCTCTGTGGTGCGTAGGCGACGTGCCACCGACCATCGAATTTGGCTTGCTCGATCTCCCTCATCCCTGCCGGCCGCACGCGACCCAGCTTGATCAGAGCAGTGGCCCGCTCGCGATTGAGCTGCGACCATTTTCCCTTTGGACGGCGCGGCGTGAAGCGGATCAGCCAATAGTTGGCGTCGAACTTATCCTGTTGTCCATCAATCCATCCATGACAAAGTGCGCCGTCGATTGCTTCCTGCTTCGATACGCTCGCGATTCCCGACAACGCCTTGGCCAGCTTCAACCACACACCTTTCGACGTGCGCGGTTGTGCCGCGAGCCAATCCTCCCACTCGGCGCTCGAAGCAAAAGCGCGAACCGGAAGATCGCTCCTGGTCTTCGGCGATGTCATTCGCTATGCGCTCTTCTGCGCGCCCGGCAGATAGTCGTCGAGCGGCACGCCGAAACTGTTGAGCGCCCACGAGACCAGGTTGTACTGCCCGATCGTGAAAACCGCGTCCATCATCTGCTCGATGCTGTAGCGCTCGGACAACTGCTGCCAGGTTTCTTCCGAAACGACGGACTTCTCGCGCAAATCGTCGGCAGCCTGGATCAGCGCCGCATCGTGTTTGTTCCAGCCAGCCTTCGGACCCTTGCTGATGCGATCGATCTCGTCGTCGGTGAGTCCGGCGGCCTTGCCGATTCGCACGTGCTGCTCCCATTCGTAGGGCGCCTGGTTGAGCCAGCCGATGCGCAGAATCAAAATCTCGCGGTCGCGCGCCGGCAGCGATTGACCGCCCAGAATGTAGCCGGCGAAGCGCGACCAGCTTCGCGCCAGCTTTGGATTCTGCATCAACACCCTGAAGATGTTGACGACCGCGCCGTTAACCTTGTTGCGCTCGCCCCTCTCGCGGTCCTCGGCGCTCAAAGTTGAGAAGTCGCGGAACGGGATTCGTTGTTTTCTTGAAGTCACGGGTACTCCTCCGTCGTCGTTATTGCTGAGCTTTAATCCACCTTCGCGATTTTCTCCAGCCGATCGATTCTCATTGCCACACGCGATGCGCGATTTCAGCCACCAGCCGCAGTTTCGCTTCCTGCGTCGCTTCGGGAATGGGATTGCCTTCCCAGACCGTGCCGAAACCGCATTGCGTGGACAGCGCCATTTTCTCGCGCGGAAAATATTTGCTCGCCTCATCGATCCGCTCGACGACTCCATCCGCCGATTCGAGCTCGACGCGTTTGGTCGAGATCAGCCCGAGCACCACGCTTTTGTTGTGCGGAATTTCGCGGATCGGCTCGAAGGAACCGGAACGCCAATCGTCATACTCGAGCAGGAACCGCGCGAAGTTGCCGGCGCGCTGAAAGACCTGTTTCGCGATCGACTCGTATCCGCCCTCGCCAACGTAGTAACCCTTGTTGTTGCCGCGGCACAGATGGAGCGCGAAGGTGACGCCGCTGACCTCGGCGACCGAATTGATGATGTCGATGCCCTCGGTCAGCAGCCGCTCGGGATCCATCCCACGCTCGGCGAAGTCCTCGCGCCGGCGCTCCGGATCGCACAGCATCCCGAGTTCCGGCGCGTCTATCTGGATATACTCACAGCCGAGCGCTGCAAGTTCCCGCGCTTCGGCGCGCACGATCTCAGCCGCGTCGCGAAACAGCGCGAACGGATCGGGATATGCGTCGCGCGAGTATTCCGGCGACCATCGCAGCGTCATCATCAACGGACTCGGCAACGTTACCTTCAGCGGTTTCTTCGCACGGCCTCGCGCGTACGCAAATTCTTCGTTGGTCAGCGATCTGAGTCGATGAATCCGATCCACTACGGCATACTGCACCTGGATATCGGTTTGCTCCGCCTTCTGATTCTTTTCGTGAGGCCGGCGCCAGACGCGCGTGAACGCGGGAATCGGTTTGACGCCCGAAATCACGTCGGTCAGCGGCGCGATGAAATGCGTACGCCGCATCTCGCCATCAGTGACGACGTCGACACCGCATCGCTCCTGCAACGCGATCATCTCGTCAACCGCGCGATCCTCGACCTGCTTGAAATCCGGCGTGTCGAGGTTTCCCGCTTCCCATCGCTTGCGCGCGTCCTTGAGATAGTCAGGCCGCAGCATCGAACCGATCACTTCCGCACGATATTCGGCTGCCATCACGATTCTCCTGAAACCGTTGTAGCGAATCGCACGACGTTTGGCATAATGCGCTTGCGGCGATGGAATCGTTTGACGTTGTGATCGTGGGAGCCGGAGCGGCCGGGCTGATGTGCGCGATGACTGCCGGGAACC
>NZ_DATDGQ010000281.1:0-3760 GCF_036522015.1 Binatus sp. (SeqCode) | reverse complement strand
GACGTCGGTGCGGACGAACTCCGGCGTGCAGATTGGCTGATCGACGGCTGGACATTTGTAAAGGTTCGCGTCGAGCTGCTGACATTTTTCGAGCGCGAAATTTACCGCAATGGGATTCGATGGCGGCACGTCCGCATTCTGCGACGAGCATCCGCCCAAGGCGAGCATCCCCAGCGCGGCAGCCAGCGTCGCGGCCGGGACCATTCGCAATCCGCGTTCGCGAATTTTCGAGACGACAACTTTTCGAGTGCGCATCGTGTTCTCCTCTCAACCGGGTTGAGGCGGTCGTCCGCCTGTTTCGAGTCTCCAAGCGAGCCGCGCGGAGCGATCACGCGCTGGGGGATTTAATACACGATGGGCGGGCTACCTAAAAGAGGGGATCAGAAGACCTCGGTGCCGCATTTGTCGTTGCCGCCCGAGGCCATGAAAAGATTCATCCGAAAGTCGTAGGCAAAGCGCTCGAAGTAGCAGAGTTGCGTTCCATGCGCGGGTCCCTTGTAGAGAACTGTGACGTGGACCTGCAGGTTGGTTTTGCCCGCAACGACCGCCTGATACTTGTCGGGCGGCAGATAGACGTAAAAGTAATGGGGCACATTGGGCGACACAATTCCCGCGTCTATCTCCGACATGGCGCCGGGGCTCGGCCGCAGCGGCTTGCCGTCGATCACCGCATGAACGCCAACGATTGTATCGAGGGCCGGGATACTTCCGAAATTTTTAAAATTGACCAGCAGCGTGGGAATCTGCGTGTCAGTGCCTCTGAAGGTAATCTCCTGAACTCCGATAAACGGCCGATCCGCGACGGCGAAAATTTTGCTCGTGACCAGCGCCGTACGCCAGGTGGAATAGGCACTGAAAAAAGTGGCGAGCACCATCAGGATCGCCATGAAGTCGGCGAGCCTGACGGCTAGCCCGAGCCTCGCGAGAAGAGAGCGTTCGGTGCGGATGATCTCGCGGCGCTCGGCGGTCGATTGTGCTGGCGATTCTCTTTCGTGGTCGGCCATCGCGGCTGTATAGCCTGACTACGGCACCGAGAACCAGATCACCGCGAGCGGAGGCATCTCGATCGCAATCGAATGAGGAAATCCGTGCCACGGAATTGCCGCTGCTTCGACGCCACCCATGTTGCCGACGTTCGTTCCGCCATAGGCGGCCGAGTCGGTGTTGAGAATCTCGCGATAAAAGCCGGGGCCCGGCACGCCGACGCGAAAGCGGCTGCGCAGCACCGGCGAGAAATTACACACACAGACGATGCGGCGACCGGTGCTCGGCGCCGTGCGCATGAACGCGATCGTGTTGCTGTCGGCGTCGTCGGCGTCCAGCCATCGGAAGCCGGCCGGATCAGTGTCGGCCTCCCACAACGCGGGCTCGCCGCGGTAGATGCGGTTGAGATCGCGCACGAGGACCTGCAGCTCGCGATGGTCGGGATATTCGAGCAGGTTCCAGTCGAGACTCGAGTCGTGATCCCATTCGCGCCATTGGCCGATCTCCTCGCCCATGAAAATCAGCTTCTTGCCCGAGCGCGCCCACATGTAAGCGAACAGCGCGCGCTGATTCGCGAACTGCCGCCAGCGATCGCCCGGCATCTTGGCAAGCATCGCGCGCTTGCCGTGCACGACCTCGTCATGCGAGAGCGGCAGCACGAAATTTTCGCTCCACGCGTAGAGCAGGCCGAAGGTGAGATCGCGATGGTGGTAGCGGCGGTAGATTGGATCGAGCGTGAAGTACTCGAGCGTGTCATGCATCCATCCCATGTCCCACTTGAAGCCGAAGCCGAGGCCGCCCAGGAACACCGGGCGGCTGACTCCGGTCCACGCGGTGGACTCCTCGGCGATCATCATGATGCCGGGGTTGAGACGGTAAACGTCCTGGTTGAGCTTCTTGAGGAATGAGATCGCGTCGAGGTTCTCGCGGCCGCCGAATGCGTTGGGGATCCATTCGCCGTCGCGCCGCGCGTAGTCGAGGTAGATCATCGACGCGACCGCATCCACGCGCAGACCGTCGGCGTGGAACTCGCCGAGCCAGTAGAGCGCGCTCGCGGTCAGGAAATTGCGCACCTCGGCGCGTCCGTAGTTGAAGATGTAGGTGCCCCACTCCGGATGGTCGCCCTGGCGCGGATCAGCATGCTCGAACAGCGCGGTGCCATCGAAACGGCCGAGGCTGAACTCGTCCTTCGGAAAATGTGCGGGCACCCAGTCAAGGATCACGCCGATGCCGCGGCGATGCATCTGGTCGATCAGGTAGCGCAGGTCGTCGGGGCTGCCGTAGCGCGAGGTCGGCGCGAAGTAGCCGCTGACCTGGTAGCCCCACGAGCCGGTGAACGGATGCTCCATCACGGGCATCAACTGGATGTGGGTGAAGCCCATGCGTGAGACGTAATCGCCCAGCATCGGCGCCATCTCGCGATAGGTCAGCGGGCGATTGCCCTCCTCCGGCACGCGCCGCCAGGAGCCGAGATGGACTTCGTAGATCGAGATGGGGCTCTTGATCCATTCGCCGCGCGCCCGCTCTGCAAGCCAATCCGCGTCGTGGAACTGGTAGGTGGATTGGTGAACGATCGAAGCCGTCGCGGGCGGCACTTCCATCCGCTGCGCGAACGGATCGCTCTTCAGCAGCAAATTACCGTCGCGCGTGCGGATTTCGTATTTGTAGTTAGCGCCGGCGCCGACGCCGGGGATGAACAGCTCCCACACGCCCGAGCCGCCGAGCGTGCGCATCATGTGGACGCGCCCGTCCCAGCGATTGAAGTCGCCGACCACGCTGACGCCGCGCGCGTTGGGCGCCCACACCGCGAACGACGTGCCGCGGATGCCGGCCATTTCGCGTACGTGCGCGCCGAGCTTGTCGTAGGCGCGGTCGTCCTTCTGCTCGCCCCACAGATGAAGATCGAGGTCGCCCAGCGTTGGCATGAAGGAGTACGGATCGTAAGTCGTGAACGACTCGCCGTCGGGAAAGTGAATCTCGAACTGATAAGGAAAGAGCGTGACGCGGCCGTCGAGCGTCGTCTCGAAGAGTCCGGCAAGGTCCCGCTTGCGCATCGGACGCGGCGCGTCGCCCGGCACGAGCAGGCTGATCGAAGACGCGTCGGGGCGCAGCGCGCGAACCACGATATGCTTGCCGTCAAGATGTGCGCCGAGGATCGAATGGGGATCGTGATGCTCGAATGCCAGCAGGCGTTCAAGTTCTCTCTCCAGATGCGGCGCGTTCGATCCGATGACTTCAGCCTTCATTTCCAAGTGCGAAGTCTAAACGATAGATTCGTCGCACGCGACACGCATCCGAATGGAGAACAGACGATGAGTACCACGTCCAATCCAAAGCAAGCGAACAACCTGCCCGGCTTCGACCCGATGATGGTACAGCTTGAAATGCTCGAGCCGGGAATCGCGATGTTCCACGGCTTCGCCAACGTCGCGTTTGCATACGGGCGCGGCGAAATGATCGTCGTCGATACCAGCTCGCGCCTGATGGGCGCGCTGGCGGTGCGCGCGATTCGCGAGGTCAGCGACGAGCCGTTTGCGTTTCTCATCTATACGCATGGCCACGGCGATCACGCGTTCGGCACCGAGGCGTTCGTCACCGACGCGATAACGCGCGGGCATGCGCGGCCGAAAATCTGGGCGCACGAAGACATCGCCGGCCGTTTCAAGCGCTACGCACTGACCCGTGGATGGCAGACGCATATCAATCGGCTTCAGTTCGGCGGCGCGTTCGCGACCGACGGCCTGTTCGAGCCCAAGTCGTTCAACTACCCCGACCT
>NZ_DATDGQ010000280.1:0-3647 GCF_036522015.1 Binatus sp. (SeqCode) | reverse complement strand
GCCGACATCAGCATCAATCCCGCCAGCAGCAATGCGGTGCGACCGGTAAGACCGCGTCGATGCGCCAGCAGCAGGTACATCGCGATCGCCAGCGCCGAAAAATTGATCGCGGTCCAGATCCGGAATGCGATCCGCGGCCGCAGCCAGGTGAAAGGTTCGAAACAAAGCAGGAACGGCGGTGTCTCGGAAGCGTGGACCAGCCAGTTCGTCTCGAGGCTGAGTTGCTCACCGATCGGCGTCAGATTCGTGGAATACGGATCGATTCCATGGCGGAGCGCCCATGCCGATTCGTAGTAGTTCGAGAAGTCGCGGCGATGCCACTGGCCGGGCATCTTCGTCAGAGTGCCTATCAGCACAAGGAGCGCGCAGATCCAGATGACGGCCAGGATCGCGGGCTGACGCATCGCGGCCGCGATTCGTTCGTCGTTCACGCCCAAAGTATGAACAGACGCCGGCCTGCGAACCTACGAATTGTCACACGACAGTGTTATCCGGAGAACTCAAAATCGTGCATAGTCGTGCAGTCCGGTAGTTACGCCAACTTGGAATTGAGAACTCGAGTGATTTCCACCGATACGCATATCTTCAGCGCGCCCGTAAAGGCACATCCGTCGGTGAGTGTCTGGACCGTCGTCCTTGCGATCGTAGTTCTACTCAGCAGCGGCTGCGCCACGCCGGTCGGAGTTAAACGCCTCGACGAGCAAGCCGCGCATCGCGAGCTCAACGCGAACGTTCTCTCGACCGGCAAGCCGAGCGATTACTCGACGCAAATTCTGGAGCGATCCGCGCTCACCGATCGTTTCAAAAGCGATCCGCAAACAGTGCTAGCCGAGTTGAATTCGGGACTCGGTAAAACTGACGAACGCGATCGGCTGTTCGCGCTGTCCGAGCTCTCATTTGAGTATGCGGAGGAATCGGGGAATCAATCTTATTATCTCGCGTCCGCTGCCTACGCGTACGCTTTCTTGTTCCCGACGAATTCGGCGGACGCGCCTGGACCGTACGATCCGCGCCTCACGCTCTCGGTCGACCTTTACAATCGAGGCATCGCCTTGGGGCTTGCGACCGAAGACGGAAAGGAAGTTGATCTCAGCGCGCGTGAACTGAGTTTGCCCTTCGGGTCGCTCAGTTTGGGGGTCGAGCCGGAAGGATTCAACTACGGCGGCAATCATCTGACGAAATTTGTCTCGCTCGCGGATTTGGCGGTTCGTGGACTTCGCAATACGTACCGCAGGCCGGGCATCGGCGCGGCGCTGTCCGCACGAGTCGAGGTGACGCCGGGCAGTCCCGCGAGCCGATGGATTCCGCCGACTGCGAAGGTACCGATTACCGCGTTCGTGCGGTTCGACGATCCTCGGCTCGCGATGAGCAACGGACGTCTGCGCGGCACCGTGGAGCTTTACGACGAGGACAGGGCAGGCTTCGTGCAGATCGGTACACGTTCCGTACCGCTCGAATCCGATCCTAGCGCAGCGCTTGCTTATCGGCTGGAGGGTGCGCCGATTTGGGATTTCGAGCTAGCAGGCTTTCGTAAGGGGGACCTTTCCCTTCCGGGATTCCGGAGCGGCGCCGACGTCAGCGGGCTCTTCATGTTGCATCCGTACCACGCGGGCATGATCCCAGTGGTGTTCGTTCACGGTACTGCGTCGAGCCCCGCGCGATGGGCCGAAATGGCCAACGAGCTGCTCGGCGATCCCGTGATCGCATCGCGCTATCAGCTTTGGTTCTTCCTCTATAACAGCGGCAATCCGATCGCGTTGTCTGCGATGCGTTTGCGGGAGTCGCTCATTGCGGTTCGCAAAGACGTCGATCCAGACGGCAAAGATCCCGCGCTCAACCAGATGGTAGTGATCGGCCACAGCCAGGGCGGGCTGTTGACGAAAATGATGGTGGTCGATAGCGGCAATCGCTTCTGGAGCAACGTCTCCTCTGTCCCGTTTGACCAGGTGCAACTCGATCCTGAGACGCGGGACCTGGCAAGTCGCGCGCTGTTCTTCAAGCCGCAGCCGTTCGTTACGCGCGTGATTTTCATCGCAACGCCACATCGCGGCAGTTATATGGCCAGCAATCCGATCGTCAAGATGGGAAACAAGTTCATCAACCTGCCGGGCGGGCTTGCGAAGTCTGCGATCCAGCTCGGAAAGCTTCGCGAGTCCAGCATGATGGGAAGTCCAGTGATTCCGACCGCGCTCGACAACATGGATTCATCCAACCGGTTCATCAAGGTGCTCTCGGCGTCGCCTATAGCTCCCGGCGTGCACGCGCATTCGATCATTCCAGTGAAAGGCAGCGGGCCAGTTGAAGATGGCAACGACGGCGTCGTCGAGTACAAGAGCGCGCACATCGACGGCGTCGAGTCGGAGCTGGTCGTGCGTTCGGGGCATTCGACGCAGGCGCGGCCTGAGACGATCGAGGAAGTCCGCCGCATCCTGTACGAGCACGCCGGAATCCACTGATGCTCGGGCGCGCGGTCCGCTTGCTTGCAACGCTGCTGCTATCGGTGATCGTCGCCGTCGCAGTCGCCTGGGCCGCGATGGCGATCTGGGTCGACGGGCCGCACCAGCGCGTCATAGCGGCGCCGATGGCCGCTGGACTGGTCATCGTCTGCATCATTTTGGCAGCTATCGTGCGCCCGCTGCTTAGAGGTCTCACGGTCGCGATATTTCCAGTGATCATCGTCGCTCTATGGTGGACGGCGATCCCGGCGAGCAATACGCGCGACTGGACTCCCGAGGTGGCCCGCACGGCGCGCGCTACCTTCAACGGCAGCCGCGTGACAATCGAGAACGTGCGAAATTTCAGATATCGATCCGAAACCGATTACGACCAGCGCTGGGAGACGCGGACATACGATCTCGATCGGATCAAAGGCGTTGACCTGTTTCTGTCGTATTGGGGGCCGACTGAAATCGCGCACACGATCGTGAGTTGGGATTTCGACGACGGCCAGCATCTCGCGATCTCGATCGAGACGCGCAAGGAGAAGGGTGAATCGTACTCCGCGCTTCGCGGCTTCTTCCGCCAGTACGAGCTCTACTATGTGGTCGCCGACGAGCACGACCTGGTCGGACTGCGCGCCAAATACCGCGGCGAGCAAGTCTATCTGTATCGCCTCCGCGCGACTGCGCCGCAAGCTCGCGCTCTATTGATCGACTACCTGCACGAGGTGAATCAACTCGCCGATCATCCCGAGTGGTACAACGCGTTGACGCAAAACTGCACGACGACAATTCGCGGTCACACGCAAAACATCGGAGTCGGCGGCAGTCTCGACTGGCGCCTGCTTGCCAACGGCCACCTCGATGAACTCCTGTACGAACGCGGCCAAATCGACACGAGCCTGCCGTTCGCAGATCTTCGAGCACGCAGCAATATCACCGAGAAAGCAAAAGCCGCCGGCGACTCGCCCGATTTTTCCGCGCGCATTCGCCAGGGCGCGCCAGGAATCAGCAGCTAGCGATCGCGCATAAGGCGCAGCACTGTCGGGAAGAACTATGGTGCCGAGGGCGGGACTTGAACCCGCACGTGGTTGCCCACGGAGGATTTTGAGTCCTCTGCGTCTGCCATTCCGCCACCTCGGCACTCCAAGAAGCCACAGACTCAGGCAGGTCATCTTAGGCAAAGGTGGCGCGGGCGGCAATGGCGAC
>NZ_DATDGQ010000279.1:0-2227 GCF_036522015.1 Binatus sp. (SeqCode) | reverse complement strand
GAATCTCAATAATCGGGTTGCGGCGCGTTCTTCACGGACGACTGAAGACCCGGCCTCATGGAGGAACTCCGAATGAAAGTTGGTGGTGCAGTCATTTTTCAGAATCCGCACAATGTGCGATCGGACCGCGACGTGTATGTCGAAGACCTGAAGATCGGCGACCTCTACGAGCCGCTTGGGTTCGATTCCATCTGGAGCGTCGAGCATCATTTCGACGACTACACGATGTGCCCCGACGTGCTGCAGTTCCTGACCTATTTCGCGGGCCGCACCAAGACGATTCAGCTTGGATCGATGGTGGTCGTGATGCCGTGGCATGACCCGATGCGGGTCGCGGAGCAGGTGTCGGTGGTCGATCACATGTCGAACGGGCGCATGATCCTCGGCCTTGGGCGCGGGCTTGCGCGAATCGAGTTCGAGGGCTTCCGCGTGCCGCTGGGCGAATCGCGCGAGCGCTTTATCGAATCGGCCGAGATGCTGATCGAGGGACTCGAGAAGGGCTACTGCGAATATGACGGCAAATATATCAAGCAGCCGCGCCGCGACATCCGGCCCAAGCCGTTCAAGTCGTTCAAGGGCCGCACTTACGCGGCCGCGGTCTCGCCCGAATCGGCGCGCATCATGGCGAAGCTGGGCATCGGCATCCTGATAATTCCGCAGAAGCCGTGGGAGGCCGTCGCGCAGGAACTCGGCGAGTATCGCACTATCTACAAGCAGGTGAACGGCGGTGAGCCGCTGCCGACGATCGCCGCGGGTTGGACCTTCTGCGACAAGAGCGCCGACCGCGCGCGCGAGATGGCGGTCAAATATATCGGCGGCTACTGGGACACCGCGCTGCGGCATTACGAGATGGCGAGCGAACATTTCGGCAAGGCCAAGGGTTACGAATATTACGAGCAGATGGCGAAGAGCCTGAAGGGCAACGCGAGCGCGTCGATCGAGTACTTCCTGAGCCTGCAGGTGTGGGGCACGCCCGAGATGTGCTTCAACAAGATTGACGAGATTCGGCAGAAGGTCGGTGCCGATCATTATACGGGCGTGTTCAGCTACGCCGGGATGCCGATCGAAGATGCGGAGAAGAGTCTGCGGCTGTTCGCCAGCGACGTGATGCCGGAGTTGAAGAAACTCAATGGGGTGAAGGCCGAGGCGGCGTAGACCGAATCGAAGAGGTGAGTATCGGAGACAGCCTGGGGCAACCGGGCTGTCTCTTTTTGGATTCTGGTTCCCCTTCCCGCTCGGGAAGGGGTTAGGGGTTAGGTTCTTCCCTCCAAGCAACTATTTGCCGAGGAATTTGCCAGGACGGCGTTCGGTGACTGCTTTGACGCCTTCCCGATGGTCTTCGGTTTTGAACAGCCAGGATTGTTCCTTGAACTCGTGATCGGTTTGCGCCTTGACGGCGTCGGCGAGTCCTTGGCGCATCGTCGCTCGCGTCGAGAGCAGCGCGAGTGGTGCGCCTTCTGCGATTTCTTCGGCGAGCGCGAGCGCGGAATCGCGCAGGTCCTCCGGTTCCACGAGCTGATCGCACAGTCCCCACGCGAGCGCCTCTTTGCCGT
Organism: Binatus sp. (SeqCode); assembly: GCF_036522015.1. GTDB lineage: Bacteria > Desulfobacterota > Binatia > Binatales > Binataceae > Binatus. The sequence continues at coordinate 674 of NZ_DATDGQ010000279.1, read as the reverse complement.
CGAGGCGGCGGCCGGTGAAGAACATGAGGCTGGCTTTCTGCACGCCGATCAGGCGAGGGAGAGTGTAGGTGAGGCCGAAGCCGGGGTGGATGCCGAGCTTGACGAAGTTCGCGGCGAAGCGGGCATCGGCGGTCGCCACGCGGAAGTCGGCCACGAGCGCGAGCCCGAAACCTCCGCCGATGGCGGCGCCCTGAATCGCGGCGACGACCGGCTTTTTGCAGCGGAACAATCGGACGCCCTCGATGTACAGCGGATTTTCGCCAGGGCGCGCCGGCGCCTCGCCGCTTTGCGCGTCGCGATTGGCAAAGTTCGCACCCGCGCAGAACGACTTGCCCTCCGAACAGAGCATCAGCGCGCGGCACGCGGGCTCATTGTCGAGCGCCTCGAACGCGTCGGCGAGATCGTGAATCAGAGTGAAGTCGAAGAAGTTGTGCGGCGGCCGATGAATCTCGAGGGTCGCCACGTTGCCTTCGAGCGTCACGGTTACGTCGCCATACTTTGGTTGTACCATTGGTTGACTCCTCTCAGTTCCAGCGCGGATTCGTGATTATCAGCATCAGAAAAAACAAAACGTAACCAACTCCAGGCAGAGCCAGGAGCATGAGGACGCCTTTCGCCAGTCGCGGATGGCCGAACGATTGCAGAGTCAGGCCTCCGATCAACACGGCACCGAC
>NZ_DATDGQ010000278.1:0-5434 GCF_036522015.1 Binatus sp. (SeqCode) | reverse complement strand
CTTTCGATCGGAACAGCTTCGTCTGTAAATCGTAATGCTTCGCGAGCGCTTCCTGGATCGGCGTCCCGAGTCCGTTCATCGCTGCTTCCTTCGTCGCCTGCACCGACAGCGGCGAGCATTCCATGATCGCGCCCGCCCATTTTTCGGCCGTTGAAATTAGATCCTTCAGCGGTACCACTTCGTTCGCGATTCCGAAGCGGAGCGCGTCGGCGGCGGTGATGTGCTTGCCGGTCAGCATCATGCCCATCGCGATCTTAAGCGGAATCTGGCGCGGCAGGCGATGGACGCCGCCCGCTGCGGCCATCAGGCCGACGCGCGGTTCCGGCAATCCAAAACGCGCGTGCTCGGCGGCTATGATGATATCGCACGAGAGCGCGATTTCGAATCCGCCACCGAGCGCGAATCCGTTCACCGCCGCGATGATCGGCTTGTAGATGTCGTAGCGCGCGGTGATTCCGGCGAAGCCACCCTTGCCGCGAATGGACCTCTCCAGTTCCCCGCGATTCTCAGCGGTCCAGCGCAAATCGTTACCTGCTGAGAACCCCTTGTCGCCGGCGCCCGTAACGATCGCCACCCACGCCGACTTGTCCGCGACGAAGTCGTCCCACACGCTGTCCATCTCGACGTGACACGGCGGATGCAAGGCGTTCATCCGCTCGGGCCGGTTGAACGTGATATATGCAATATGGTTGCGCTTCTCGTATTTGATGAATTTCAGATCCATTCTTTTCACAGCCTCTGTTGATTCTAGTTCAGGAACCTAACCCCTTCCCGCGCGGGAAGGGGGACCGGATTGTTGGTATCTTACTGCTCATCGAGGAGTTCGAAAAACGCATCGATGCTTTGCATCAGTTGGCGCCGGATTTGAACGCGCGTGCCTTCGATCAGATGCATCGTGACGCGTCCGCTGGTGCCGTCGGCCAGGTTGACCCGCGCATCCTCGACGCCGGCGACGCTGCCCGGGGCGAAGATGCGCATCCCGTAAACCAGCGAGCCGCGCTGCGACGATCCTTTCACCAGAGTCAGCTTACGCGCCATCGGGGTCTCCCTCGTTCATATTCGATGCTCTATAGCATAACGTTGACAATCAAGGATGGCGCCCCCAGAATCGCGCCGATGGATGGAATGTCGATAAGAACCCTGCCCCTGAAAAACGCCCGATTTCCCCGCTTTGCCCTGCTCGCGATAGTGTCGGCATCGCTGATTTTCGCTGGATGCGGCGTCGCATACCAGGCTGGTACCCGGCTCAAAGCGACGCGGATGTCGGATTCGCTGCAGGTCGGCCAGACCTCGCCACAGGTGCATCATTCGTGGGGTGAGCCGGATATTCGGACCTATTTGCCGGGCGAAACCGAGGTCTGGAGTTACCCCTATAAGCCCAACAGCAACGACGTTACCGCCGCATTGCTGTACACCTCGTCCAAGGACGGCGACAAAGGCACCTTCCTCGATTTGAAGTTTGTCGGGGGTAAACTCGTCTCATGGCAGGAAGCCGAGCATACTCTGCCGGCCAAGGGACATACGGGGATGGGGTTTGGGATCAACCAGGGGCCGATCGGGAACGGGACCGAGACGCAGCCCGGCGCCGTGCACTACTAGTCGCAGCGATGGCTAAAACCGTCGGGTGCCATGGGGAACGCATACTTGCAACTAGCCGGAACCATCCTGTCTAATTGAGCCCCGAAGGGGGGAATGGTGGTATGTTCGGTGGGGTGTCATTGTCGTTGAAAATGACTCGATATGACTTGAATCGACGCGGCGTGGCGTCGGCGGGCGTGCGTGCCTGATGGCGACTGCGCGCAAGAGTTTCGAGGCGATTTTGCTCGATCGCTCGTGGGTCTCCGCGCAGGACTTGGATAAGGCGCGCCAGCGCAAGAAACCCGGACAGGAGCTGGCAGACGTACTGGTCGAGATGGGCGCGCTGGAGCCGCAACGGCTGGCGCGCGCACTCGCGCAGGAATACCGGCTGCCCTTCCAGGCACATATCGACGAGAACTCGCTCGATTCCAAGCTCGTCTCGAAGATTCCGATAAACTACGCCAAGAAGAACCGACTGCTGCCGCTGTCGATCGTTGACGGCACGGTAACCATCGCGATCGCCGACCCGGCCAACTTCGAGCCGCTCGACGACTTGCGAATCCTGTTCGGTACGCAGATACAAGCGCTGGTCGCACCAGCCGAAGTAATCGCCGAGGCAATCAACCGCGCCTACGACCAGGCGTCGGCCACTTCGGCCGAAGATCTGATGATCGATCTGCAGGAAGAGCGGCTCGACGTGGTCGCCAACGAACTCGCGTCAGAGCCGCTGGACTTGCTCGAGTCCGACGATTCGGCGCCGATTATCAAGCTCGTCAACGGCGTGCTGTCGCAGGCAGTCAAGGACCGCGCGTCGGACATTCACGTTGAAGTTTTCGAAAAGGAAATGGTTGTGCGCTTCCGCGTGGACGGCATGATGTACGACGTGCTGTCGCCGCCCAAGCGTTTCCAGCCGGCGATCACCTCGCGCGTCAAGGTCATGGCGGGCCTCAATATCGCCGAGAAGCGGCTGCCGCAGGACGGCAGAATCCGTCTTAGGATCGCGGGCCGCGACATCGACTTGCGCGTGTCGTCGATACCGACAGCGTTCGGCGAGCGGATCGTGTTGCGACTGCTCGACCGCGCGCAGGCGGTCGAAGCTATCAACCTCGACCATCTTGGTTTCTCGGGAGACAATCTTCAGCGGCTCGATCGGTTAATCCGGCAGAGCCACGGGATTATCCTGGCGACCGGACCGACCGGCTCGGGCAAATCGACGACGCTGTATGCGTGTCTCACTCGAATCAACTCGCCTGAAAAGAATATCATCACGATCGAAGATCCGATCGAGTACCAGTTGCGCGGCGTCGGCCAGATGCAGGTGAATCCGAAAATCGAGCTGACCTTCGCCAGCGGCCTGCGCTCGATACTGCGCCAGGATCCCGATGTGATCATGGTCGGCGAAATCCGCGACAGCGAGACCGCCGAAATCGCAATCCAGGCCGCGCTCACCGGCCATCTTGTGTTCTCGACGCTCCACACCAACGATTCGTTCGGCGCGGTGACGCGGTTGGTTGACATGGGAATCGAGCCGTTCCTGGTCTCGTCGTCGATTCTCGCCGTGCTGGCGCAGCGGCTGGTCCGCAAGCTCTGCGTCGATTGCCGCGAGCCCTACAAGGCCAGCGAAACCGAGCTCGCGCGAATCGGACTCAGGGGCGTGCAGGCCGAGAACAAGATTTGCCGTCCCAAGGGATGCCGCAATTGCCGCAACACGGGATATCGCGGCCGAATGGCGATACAGGAATTGATGATCATGGACGACGAGATCCGCGCGCTCGTGATGCAGAACGCCGACGCCGCGACGCTGCGCCGCAAGTGCACCAGCGTCGGCATGACTCTCCTGCGCCAGGACGGCGCGGCTCGCGTGGTGCGCGGCGAGACTTCGATCGAGGAGTTGCTGCGGGTCACCCAGGAAGATATCGACTAGAGCGCCCGCTTAATTTTTTTCACCGATGCCAGTATTTGCTTATCGAGGTCTTGGCGCCGACGGACGTTCCGTCAATGGCGTAGTTGATGCTGACAGCGCGCGCTCCGCGCGTGGTAAGCTGCGCTCGCAGGGAGTTTACCCGACCGACCTCAACGAGGAATCCAACGCCGCCCAACGCCAGGCCGCCAAGCGCGAGTGGCTGCCCTCGCTCTGGCGGCGCAAGATGCCGGCGTCGGACCTGGCGCTGCTCACGCGGCAGTTGAGCGCGTTGCTCGGCGCGGGCGTACAGTTGGTCGATGCGCTCAGCGCGCTCAGCGATCAATCGTCGCGCGCCGCGACCAAGCGGATGCTCTCGCAGGTGCGCGAGCGCGTGCGCGAGGGATCGTCGCTGGCCGACGCGCTGAGCAACCATCGCGACGTCTTCTCAGACCTCTACATCGGGATGGTGCGCGCGGGAGAGCAGGCCGCGGCGCTCGAGGCGGTGCTCGACCGGCTCGCGGAGTACAGCGAACGCCAGAACGAATTCGTCACCAAGGTGCGCGGCGCGCTGACCTATCCGATCATCATGATGTGCGTCGGCACGGGAATCATGGCGTTCCTGGTCGCGTACGTGGTGCCGCAGGTCGCGACTATTTTCGAGCAGCAGCACGCCGCGCTGCCGCTGGCGACGCGAATCCTGATTACATTTTCGGGCCTTGTCACGGGCTACTGGATTCCGCTGGCGCTTTTGCTGGTTGGAATCGTGGCAGGATTCACCGCCGCGATGGCGACCCCGCGCGGCCGCCGAATTTACGACACCGCGATTCTGAAGGTGTACTACATCGGGCCGACGCTGATTCGAATTATCTGCGCGCGCTTCGCACGGACGCTGGCCACCCTGCTCGCCAGCGGCGTCCAGTTGCTGCCGTCGCTCGACGCGGTCAAAGGAGTAGTGACCAACGGCCTGCTCAAGGACGCCGTCGAGCAGAGCCGCGAGAGTATTCGCGAGGGCCACGGCATGGCGCAGACGCTGGCGCGCAGCGGCCTGTTTCCGCCGCTGCTGATCGAGATGATCCGCGTTGGCGAGCGTTCCGGCGAACTCGAGCGGATGCTCGAACGCGTCGCCGACAACTACGAGCGCGAAGTCTCGCATTCGCTCAGCCAGATGACCACCGTGCTCGAGCCCGTGATGACGATAGCGATGGCGGCTGTTATCGTGTTCATGATGCTGGCGGTGCTGATGCCGATCTTCCAGCTCAACCAGTTGATGCAATGATGAAAATGAATAACGCGCCGGAGGTAACCGCGATGAAATCACGCCGATACAATCAGGATGGTTTCACCCTGATTGAAATCATGGTGGTTATCCTGATCCTCGGCCTGCTCGCGACGATCGTCGTGCAGAGCCTGCGCGGTGCCGCCGACAAGGCCAAACGCACCAAGGCGCAGGCCGACCTCGCCGAGATCAAGACCGCGCTCGATCGCTACTACCTCGACAACGGCTACTACCCGACCACCGACCAGGGATTGAACGCGCTGGTATCGCCGCCGACCAACGGCCGTGTGCCCGCCAACTACGAGAGCGGCGGCTATATCGAGCGCCTGCCGAAAGATCCGTGGGGGACGCCCTATTTCTACCAGAGCGACGGTAATTCGTACGTGCTGAAGTCGTTCGGCGCGGACGGCGTCGAAAGCGCGGACGATATCGACGGCAGCCAGTCGTCGTGACGACGCAATGAAGTGCCGGCCCGGGCCAGCTCCTCGCCGCGCCAGGTTGCACGCGGGTTTTGGCGCAACGTCCGCCGCGCCGGGCTTCACGCTGCTTGAACTCCATGCATATTCCTTGGACCGACTGACGACTGGCGGCGATATCGCGGTCGCCGCCGCGGCCGACGCCGCGGATTTTGCCGCGTCCAATTCTTCACAGACACGCTGGACGCGAGGATCGAAGAC
>NZ_DATDGQ010000277.1:0-13065 GCF_036522015.1 Binatus sp. (SeqCode) | reverse complement strand
CTACACCTCAGCGCAGGCGACCTGGGTGGTTCCTAGTGTCGTCTTCAAGAAGAAGCCCGCAGTTTCGTCAAATTGGGTTGGGATCGGCGGATTTTGCAAAAATTCGCAATGCAGGAGCGTCGATCGATCTCTTATCCAGCTCGGTACTGCGCACGAGGCACTCAGCCGTACGAGGACAAACTATTTCGCCTGGTACGAAATGCTACCTGCAGCCTCGATCCCGACTTCGCTCGTCGTGAATCCCGGCGACGTGATAACCGCGTCACTGAGCTGTGCGGGTAATTGCACCGGAACCCAGAGCTGGACGCTTTCGATGATGAACGAGACAACCGCCCAAAGCTGGACCCAGGATTTCAGCTACGCTTCCTCGAATCTGTCGGCAGAATGGATTGAAGAGGCTCCCTCTGGCCGTAACGGAATCCTGCCGCTCGCGGACTACGGCACCTCGACTTTCGACCAGTCGATGATCAATGGCGTTGGCGCCGACCTCTCGCTGGCCGACACTATCGTTATGCGCGATCCCCATGGCGAGTCGTCGAACGTGTCGGCTCTGGACTCGACGTTCGACGGCTTCAGCGCGTGTTTCGGACCGCATAAAGCGCTCAAGCCGTGTTCTTTTGTTCCGCTGCCCTGAGGCTTGCTCCCCGTTGATTCAGGTTCCCTGGCCCGCGGCTCTTGCCCCGCGGTCCGAATGGGCGGTACTCAAGAGATACTACTTTAGTCGGCTGGCCTGAGCGTGCCGCGTAGTATCGACACGAATTTCGGTACGGGGAGTTCTAAAAGAATGGATTTTACCTGGAGCGCTGAACAAGACGCTTATCGGATGGACGTGCGCAAGTGGCTCGAAGCCAATCGCCCGCAATCTCTCGCTCGCGGCGAAGACCCTGAGGCCGGCGGCGACGACGCAGTCTGGCAGCGCCTGAAGGCATGGCACAAAAAGCTCTACCACGCCGGATGGGCCGGGCTGACGTGGCCGAAAGAATACGGCGGGCGCGGCGCAACCTTCATCGAGCAGGTCATCTTTCAGCAGGAGCTCGGCCGCCTCAACCTGCCGATGGGATGTAACGTGCTCGGCGTCATCATGACCGGCCCCGCCCTGATGCAATGGGGGACCGACGAGCAGAAAAAGCGCTACCTGAACCCGATCCTCGCCGGCGACGAGATTTGGTGCGAGGGAATGTCGGAGCCAGGCGCGGGCTCGGACCTCGCGTCGATCCAGTGCAAGGCCGAGCTCAAGGGCGACGAGTTCGTCGTCAACGGGCAGAAGGTCTGGACCACGATCGCGCATCGCGCCGACTTCGTGCAGCTCTTCGTGCGCACCGATCCCGACGTGCCCAAGCACAAAGGGATGAGCGCGCTGCTGGTCGATATGAAAGCGCCCGGCGTCACCGTGCGTCCGCTCAAGCAAATCACCGGCGACAGCGAGTTCAACGAAATCTTTTTCGAAGACGTGCGCGTGCCCAAGGAAAACCTGCTCGGCCCAGTGAACATGGGATGGCAGGTGCTGGTCTCGACCCTGATGCACGAGCGGTTCGGCATCGGCGAGACGCTCGGCGGCACCGAACAGATGCTCCATCAGCTCGTTCAGATCGCCAAGTCGGTGCAGCTGAACGGCCGGCCGGCGATCGAAGACAACGACATCCGCCAGCAAATCGCGCAGTTCGCGATCGAGGCGACCGCGAAGAAATACAACGGCCTGCGGAGCCTGTCGAAACGGCTCAAGGGTCAGCAGCCCGGGCCCGAAGCGTCGATCTCGAAGCTGCTCTCGACCGACCTCGGCCAGCGAATGACCAAGTTCATCACGCGGCTGCTCGGCGAGTACGCGCTGCTCGAGCGGCACACCCCGTTCGCCCCCGACGGCGACTGGATGCGCCGGATACTGTCGTCGGAGTCGATGACAATCGCGGGCGGCACGTCGCCGGTGCAAAAAAACATGATCGGCGAGCGCATCCTGCAACTCCCGAAGGGCTGAAGCACATACGATCGCTACCTAGCCGATCCAGACTTTCGGCGAGCATCGTGCCGCAACGACACCGGGGATGAATGTGACGCGGCTGCCTTCTTGCGCAACCTACATCGTCGCCGTCGTGATGCTTTTTCTTTTCTCTTGCGGACTGGCAAAGACTTCGGGGTTCGTTACTCACACGATCGAAACCGGTGGTGAAGAGCGCGCGACGAAGGTCGAAGTGCCCGCATCGCCGACCGGACCGCGGATGATCATCTTCGCGCTGGACGGCGCCGTTCCTGCCGGCATGATGGACGATATCAAAACCCTTCAGATGCCCCACGTCAAAGAGCTGCTGGGTAACGACCAGGGCGACGGACTATTCGAGCACGGTTACGCAGCGCCCGAAGCTTTGAGCGTGCTTCCCTCGAGCACGATCGCCGATTGGGCATCGATCTTCACCGGCAGCGTGCCGGCGTGGGACGGGATCCCGGGTGACGAATGGTTCGACCGCGAGACCGCGACCTTTTTCGCTCCGGTGCCGGTCTCGATGACCGACGTTGCCGACAATACCAAGCTGGTGACCGACGACCTCATCGGTAACGAGCTCAAGGTCCCCACACTTTACGAGCGGCTGCGAGTTAGGTCCTACGTGTCGATGCTATCGGTGCATCGCGGGGCCACTTTTTACACGACGGTCGGCCCGGATTCGCTTTCCGACCTCTTCCGTCACCTGGTGAGAGGCACGCTCATGGGCCGGGAACCCGAGAGGTCGCTAAGTGGGACCCTCGATCGCGCTTCAGTCGAGGAGCTGAACAAGGCGATCGACGAACACGGCATACCCGATTTGCAGGTTGTGTACTTTCCGGGGATCGACATATTCACACATGCTGCAGAAGATCCGCTGAATTCGCAGATGCGATATCTCGCGCACGTGACCGATGGTGCTGTAGGGCAGGTGCTCGACGAATATCGCCGGCACAATGCGCTGGACAATACCTACGTCATCTTTATCTCCGACCACGCGCATATTCCGACGATGAACGATGAGAAGCATCGGCTCGGACCCGATGACGACAGCTCACCATTCAAGGCAGTCGCGGAGGCCGGCTTTCGCGTCCGTAAGGCGTCGCTAATCGTCGGCGACGCGGACAAGGATTTCCAGGCTGTACTCGCCTATCAAGGCTCGATGGCTAACATCTACCTGGCCGATCGCACCACCTGCCCCAACGACGACGACAATTGCGATTGGAAAAAACCGCCGCGCTTCGAAGAGGACGTGATCCCCGTCGTGAAGTCGCTCTATCAATCGAATCGACGCGGACGTCCGATCGCAGGCCTCAAGGGCAAGCTCGATCTGATTTTTTCCCGTCAGCCGACGCCCTCCGGCACCAACGCGCTCCCGTTCGAAGTCTTCGATGGACAACAACTCGTCCCGATTGACGACTACTTGAGCGAGCATCCGCGGCCCGATCTTCCCGAGCTGTCGGAACGCATGCGATGGCTCGGCGCTGGACCGTACGGCAACCGAGCGGGCGACATTGTGCTGTTGCCCAAGGCCTGTATGAACGTGCCGATCGAGAATCGATATTATTTTGCCGGGATGACTCACTACTCATGGCATGGCAGCGCATGCGAGCAGGATGGCCACATTCCGTTCATACTCGCGCAGGCGAAGGGCTCAGGCGAGAAGATGCGATCGATCATGAACAAGTTCGGCGGAACGACACCATCTGAGCGAAAGATGACTCCGCTGGTCGTTTCAATCTTCGGGAAATGACCGCCGACCGGTGCGACGTTTCACCGATCAGGCTCGGGTAAGAAGCTCCAGTACGTGGCCGTTGGGATCCTTGAAGTATACGCCGCGCCCGCCACGCCGGGTGTTGATCTGCATATCCTCTTGCGAGAACGGACCGCTGCCATATGGAATGCCGGCCTCTTTGATTCGACCGAAGATAGCATCGAATTCCGCATCGGCGACCTGGAAAGCGTAATGGTGCATCTCGAAATGCTCCCAGTTGTCGAAATCGAGCGTGAGCGTTTCGTTGATTCTGACCGGAGCAAAATGACCCATCGCCCCGTCGTATTTGAGCCCAAACATGTGCGCGAAAAACTTTGCCGAGGCCTCTTTGTCATGCGCCGGTACGATCGTGTGATTAAGCGTAATAGCCATAACTCGTCTCCATCTTTGTTGATCCGCTTATAGTCGACAGCCGCGCTTCACTAATTGGTAAAGTATTACCTTTTGAAAGTAAGTCAAGAGATTGCTTGACTAACGATCGCGCCCGCAACACTCGACCAATTTGAGAGTGACTCCGCTCGTCGTTTCAGCTTCGGGAAATTATAGCCGCGCCAGGCAGGTTGTCTTTTCCTGAAAACTTCGCCACGTTCACTCGCAATTGAGAGCTTGGCGTGAGCTGTTGCAACTCAGGAGGCCTCGAAGATGATTCATAGATCGGTACGCGCTCTCAAGCGCAGCACTGGAATCGTGATGACAGTGATGATTTGCCTGGCGATCGCGTCGCCCGCGGCTGCTGCGATTCCCGGTGCGCCGAAATTCGACGGCGCCGACACCGCGTGGTTGCTGCTCTGCGCCACGCTCGTTCTAATGATGACGATTCCGGGGCTCGCGCTCTTTTACGGCGGGATGGTGCGGCGCAAGAACGTGCTCTCGACGCTGATGCAAAGCTTCATCCTGGTCGCGATTGTGTCGATCCAATGGGTGCTGTTCGGCTACAGCCTCGCGTTCTCGCCGGGCAGCGCCTTCATCGGCGCGCTCTCGTGGGCCGGGCTCGCTGGCGTCAGCGCAACGCAGCCGTATGCCGCCTATTCGGCGACGGTGCCGCATCAGGCGTACATGATTTACCAGTGCATGTTCGCGGTGATCACGCCCGCGCTCATCACCGGCGCAATCGCGGAGCGAATGTCATTCAAAGGCTTCCTGGTTTTCAGCATCATGTGGATCACGCTGATTTATGATCCGCTGGCGCATTGGGTCTGGGGCGTCGGCGGATGGATTCACGAGATGGGCGCGCTCGACTTTGCCGGTGGCACCGTCGTGCATATTTCGTCGGGCGTCGCCGCACTCGCCGCCGCGCTGATGGTCGGTCCGCGCCGTAGCTATGGGCGCGATCCGATGCCGCCGCATAACCTGACGATGACGGTCACCGGCGCCGGATTGCTGTGGGTCGGATGGTTCGGCTTCAACGCGGGAAGTTCGCTCGCCGCCGACGGCTTGGCGGTGTCAGCATTCGTCGCGACGCATCTGGGCGCGTCGGCCGCAACGCTCACGTGGGTGGCGGCAGAATGGTGGATCGGCGGCAAGCCCACAGTGCTGGGCGCTGCGAGCGGCGCAGTAGCGGGACTAGTCGCGATAACTCCGGCATCAGGCTACGTCGGTCCCGGCGCCGCAATAGTCATCGGCGGCGTCGCGGGCGCACTGTGCTACAGCGCGGTGCGAATGAAGTCGCGATTCGGTTACGACGACGCGCTCGACGTGGTCGGCGTGCACGCAGTCGGCGGAATCTGGGGTGCGCTCGCGACCGGATTGTTTGCGAGCGTGTTGGTCAACGCCGCCGGCGCCAACGGACTGCTCTACGGAAACCCGCGTCAGCTACTCATCCAGGCAACAGCCGTCGTCGCGACCATGGCGTTTTCATTCGTCGGCAGCACGATTCTGCTCAGGGTGACCGACGCACTGGTTGGACTGCGTGTGATGGATGAGGCAGAACAGATCGGACTGGATCTCAGCGAACACGAGGAAGCGGCGTACGCTTTCGAAGCGTGATGAGTACCTCCGACGCTACGAAACCGCTGGCCGGGAAAATTGCGCTCGTCGCAGGCGCGACGCGCGGGGCTGGGCGCGGGATCGCCACGATGCTCGGCACGGCCGGCGCGACTGTCATTTGCACCGGGCGCAGTACTCGCGGAAATCCCGCGACTGCGGGCAGACCCGAAACGATCGAGGAGACCGCCGAGTTGGTCACCGCGGCGGGCGGAGTCGGCGTCGCAATCCGGGTCGATCACACAGTCGCAGATGATGTGCGCGCGCTATTCGATCGGGTCGAGCGGGACTTCCAGCGGCTGGATGTTCTGGTCAACGACATTTGGGGCGGCGACGAACTGAGCGAATGGGGCAAGCCGTTTTGGAAGCTGGATCCCGCAAAGGGCCTCAAGATGCAGGAGTTGGCGGTGCAGACGCATATTCTGACCGCCCGCTTCGGCGCGCCTATGATGGTCCGGCAAAAGTCGGGGCTTATCATCGAAATCACCGACGGGATGCATCTCGACTACCGTGGCAACCTGTTTTACGACCTCGCAAAGATTTCCGCGATCCGGCTCGCCTACGCGATGGCGGTCGAACTTCGCAGACACAACGTCGTTGCGCTCGCGCTGACGCCGGGTTTTCTCCGCTCGGAAGCAATGCTGGACGGGTTCGGTGTGACCGAAGCAAACTGGCGCGACGCGGTCGCAAAGAATCCGGATTTCGCCGAATCCGAGACTCCCGCCTATGTCGGACGCGCCGTCGTCGCGCTCGCGACGGACGCGAACGTTGCGGCCAAAGCGGGCAAGGTGTGCTCGAGCTGGACGCTCGCGCGCGAGTACGGTTTTCGCGACGCCGACGGGCGCCAGCCCGATTGGGGCGGATATTTCGAACGCATGGTGAATGCAATTCTCGATCGCGGCGGCCCGAGCAACAGAGACGAACAGTTGCGGGTCTGGAGCCGCTACGAACAAATTCGCAACGATCAGGAAAAAACAGAGGAGGCTGCGCGCCTGGTCGCCGCGCTCAATCGCGCGGGCGTATCGATTCTTCCGTAGTTAGCGCTGCATTGCCTGGAAGATCATCGGCCCGGCTTCGGTCATCATCTCGCCGAGGATTTCGCTCAGCGGCTTGCTCGGCATCGCGAGCTTTTCGGTGAGCGATTTCATCACCGCCAGGTAGTGGCGCTTCATCTCGGGGCTGATCGTTTCGAGCCTGACGTTTTCCATCACATCGACGAAGCGCCGTTGCACTTCGACGATTTCGATATCGAGTGGATCGGTGAACTTTTTTTTGGCCAATTTGCTTTACCTCGTCGAGGAACTCAGAACAGGTAGCGGCGGGTGTTGATGCTGATGAGAATGCCCATCGCCGCCATCATCGCGATCAGCGACGAGCCTCCGTAACTCACCAGCGGCAGCGTGATTCCCACCACCGGCAGCATCCCGGTCGCCATTCCGATGTTGACCGCTACCTGCCAGAAGACAATCGCCGTCAGTCCGACAGCGAGCAACGCGCCGAAGCGGTCGCGCGCATGCCGCGCGATCCATGCGCCGCGCAGAATCACGCTGGCATACAATCCGAGCAGGAGAAGTGCGCCGGCCAGTCCGAACTCCTCGGCGAAAACCGCGAAGATGAAATCGGTGCTCTGCTCGGGCAGAAAATTCAGCCGCGCCTGCGTGCCTTTCAGAAATCCCTTGCCCATCGGACCGCCGGCGCCGATCGCGATCTCGGATTGAATGATGTGGTAGCCCGAGCCGAGCGGGTCGGCTTGCGGATTGATGAAGCTGACCAGCCGCTGGCGCTGGTAGGGTTTGAGATAGTGCCAGCTCAGCGGAGCTGCGAGCATCCCGGCAATCGCCAGCACCAGCATCGTGCGCCAGTTCAGGCCGGCGACGAACACCAGCGTGATTGTGATCAGCACGAGCACCAGCCCCGTGCCGAGGTCGGGCTGCTTGAGCACCAGTGCGGCGGGGACGCCGAGCAATATGAATGGGACGATCAAATGTTGCAGGCCCCATCCGCCTTTCGGCGGCTCCTCGCGCAGATAACGCACCATCACGAGCACGACCGCGAGCTTGGCCAGCTCAGACGGCTCGAGGTGAAAGAACCCGAGGTTGATCCATCGGCGCGATCCGCCGGTGGCGTGGCCCGCGACCATCACGGCGATCAAAAGTCCTATCACCAGCACGTAAAACGGATACGCGTAGGCCTGCAGCGTTCGATAGTCGACCAGCACCGCGACCAGCAACGCGGCGGTGCCGGCGGCGATCCAAATCAGCTGGCGAATCACCAGCGGATCGATAATCTTGTGCCCTCCGTACGACGCGCTGATGACGCTGACCAGTCCGATACCGGCCAGCGCGATGACCAGGATGAACAGCGTCCAGTCGAAATGAAGAATGTACCTGCGATCGCCGGCCGCCATCAGGGCCGCACTCCTGTCATGGCGAGCTGTTGTCGAGCACGCGCGCGATTTCCGGTGTCGGCGGCGGCGGATTTAGCTGGAAGTAGCGCTGGAAGACGTCGTGAATTATGGGCGCCGACGCGCTGCCGCCGTGACCGCCGTGCTCGATGATGCAGGCGGCGGCGATGGTCGCATGATCCTTCGGCGCGAACGCGATGAACCACGCGTGGTCCTTGTACTGTTCGGGCGTATTCTTGTCTTCTTCCTCTTCGCTCTCGCCGCCACCCTTGTCGCCGACGACTTGCGCGGTGCCGGTCTTGCCGCAGACGACGACGTTGTCGAGATGTGCTTTGTGCGCGGTGCCGCCGGCGCCGTTGACGACGTCGGCCATCGCGTCCTTCACGTCCTGCAGCGCGTCCGGATCGATTTTGATTCTGTTTTCGATCACCGGCGGATACGACTTGGCGATATTGCCGTCAAGTCCTTCGACGTACTTTACGAATTGCGGCTTATAGCGGATGCCGCCGTTGGCAACTTGCGCGGCGACCTGCGCCATCTGGAGCGGCGTCGTCGCGACGTAGCCCTGACCGATTGCGACCGAGAGCGTTTCCGCGGGGTACCATCGCTCGTGATAGCGCTTCTGCTTCCACGCCGACGACGGGATGGTGCCGGGATTTTCATGATCGAGATCGATGCCGCTCTTGATGCCAAGTCCCATCTGATTGGACCACTTCGCGATCCGATCGACGCCGAGTTTTTCGCCGACGTTGTAAAAATAAACGTCGCAGGAGCGCACGATCGCGTCGTGCAGCTCGATGGTGCCGTGGCCCTGATGACGCCAGCAGTGGTACTCGCGTCCACCGAACCACATCCCGCCGGGACAGTTGTATTCGGTTTCAGGCTTCAGCGTGCCTTCCTGCAGTCCCGCGATCGAATCGACGATTTTGAAAGTCGAGCCCGGCGGATAAATTCCCTGGATGACGCGATTCTGCAGCGGATGATTGGGGTCGGTCATCAGTTCTTTCCACGCCGAAGCCTTCACCCCGCCGCCGAAGATGTCCGGGTCAAAGGCCGGATGCGAAACCATCGCGAGCACTTCGCCGTTGCGCGGATCGATTGCGATGAAAGCGCCATTCTTGCCGGCCATCGCCTGCTCTGCCGCCTGTTGCAGATTCAGGTCGATAGTCATGACCAGGCTTTCGCCCGGCGTATCGGCGATTTCCTTGAGTACGCGCAGCCTCCGCCCGACCGCATCGACTTCGATCTCCTGTCCGCCCGCGTTGCCGCGCAGAAAATTCTCCCACACGCGCTCGAGGCCGAATTTTCCGATCTCGTCGCCCATGTGGTAGTCCGCATGCGACTTGAGATCGCCCACGGTCACTTCGCCGACGTAGCCGAGCAGATGCGCGGCGAGCTGGCCGTAAAGGTAATGCCGTGCGGGCGTTATCTGCAGACTCACGCCGGGCAGGTCGAGCTGATGCGCCTCGAGCGCCACCACCTGCTGCCATCCGAGACGCTCGGCGACGGTGATTGGCTCGTAGGGCGGGCGTCCAGCTTCATCGGCGTCGGAAATTTTATCCGCAATCTGATCCGCGCCGGTATAGCGCGCCAGCCGTTCGATCGTCAGCGAAAGATTGTCGGAATCCTCGGGCACGATTTGCGCGTCGAACGACGGACGCGTATCGACCAGCGGACGGTGGTTGCGATCGAAAACCAATCCGCGCGGGGCGGGTACGCGCTGGAGCCGAATCCGGTTACGATCGGCCGACTCGACATTGTCCTTATGATGCAGAACCTGCAGGTAGTACAGGCGCACCGAAAGGACCGCCAAAACCGCGAACATCATGACGGTCAACGACACGATGCGCGGTTCCAGCGGCGGCACCGGCCGATTACTGCTCCTGGAGATGTGGAACTTCGCCACTTATGGTTCCCAACTAATCCTACAATCTATTCGCGCGCCACGCTCGCAAGCAATCCTCTGTCCCAATGCTGGCCACGAGTTACAGTTCAACGCGCCGCTCGCGACCGTGCCCGTCGCGAGTCGCTCCCGCAGGCAATCCCGTCAGACGTTTGGTGACGGCCAGTATTGAGAAAATGAAGGGCGCGATTATCGCCGTGATGAATGCCTGGAGCGCCAATCCAGGGAGCATCGGACCCGTGCTGGAGAGTGCGCCGAAGCCGTTGGCGATGGCGACGGTGCCCAGCGCAGTCGCGATCACGCCGAAGAATACCACTGTCGCGCCGACGCCGGCGTTCGCCACCATCAGCCGCGTCGAAATTTCGTAACTCACCAGGAAGACCATCGTCGTCATAAAAGCGTTGAGTCCCGGATGCGAGCCGGCGATCGCGTCGGTCGCGTAGCCCATCGTGAACGCGAGTATCGCGGGCACGACACCATGATGGCGCAGGCCGAGATCGACGGCGAATATTATGATCAGGTTTGGGATTAGCGACCGAAACGAGAAGATGCGCGCGCCCGCCGATTCAAACGCCAATCCCAGCACCACAAAAACCGCAAACAATAGGAAGAGGCGCAACCGCGTCAGTCCTTCGCCTGATCTTCGAGAACTGGCGGCGGCTGGGTCAGAATCAGCACCTGCTCGAGTTCGCGAAAATCGACCGCCGGCGTGATCTTCACCCCAAGGAAAAGTCCCGGCCCTTCCCGATGCACACTTTGAATGGTGCCGACCAGCAGGCCGCGCGGGAAAATCCCGTCAAGGCCCGAGGTCACGATCGTGTCGCCGGAGCGAATGTCCTGCGAACGATCGGCGTACTTCAGCATCACGCCGTCGTCCACCTGCCCGGCGACGATTCCGCGCGCCCGTGAGCGTTGATCGAAACCGTCGAGCGCGGAGTTGTGATCGTTGACCAACAGTACGCGCGAGGCCTTCGGACTGACGGCGATGATCTTGCCGACCACGCCCTGGTTCGCCAGCACCGCCATGCCGGGACGAAGCCCGTTGTCTGTGCCCGAGGCGAGAACCAGGGTGCGCGAGATGCCGTTGGCGTCGCTGCCGATCACGTTGGCGGCGACCGCGTTGGTGCCAAGTGCGTTCTTGAGCTCGAGCAGTTCGCCGAGGTGTTGATTTTCGACCTCGAGCTCAGCCAGCCGAGCTTGATCGCTCTTGACGCGCGCGAGCTCGGCGCGCAGATGCGCGTTTTCGTCGCGCACATGAACCAGCTCGAGGTAATCGCGCGTGATCGACGAAGCGCCGTCACTGAGATGGGTGAACGCGCCGGTAACGGGGCTGATGACTTCGAGAAATGCGGATTGCGGACGGGCCGCGAGGTCGCCGGGATGTACGCCTGTCGAGATCAGATGAAGCGACAGAATTAGCAGTGCGCCGCTCGCGAGCAGCACACGGTTGCGCCAGAGAAAGCTGCCTCTCACGTCAATCCAGCCCGACGCGCCGGCTCAAGTTTCAGAAAATCTGCCGCGAGTCGATCACTCAACGGTCACGTCGCGCAGCAGCGACAGTTCGTCCAACACCTTGCCCGCACCCATCACGACCGCGGTCAACGGATCGTCGGCGAGCGTGACCGGAAGCCCGGTCTCCTCGCGCAGCAGCACGTCGAGGTTGCGCAGCAGCGCGCCTCCTCCCGCGAGCACGATGCCCTTGTCCACGATATCCGACGCGAGTTCCGGCGGCGTGCGCTCGAGCGCGATTCGCACCGACTCCACTACCTGGCGCACCGGTTCCATCAGCGCCTCGCGAATCTCCTCGTCGGTGATTTCAATAATCTTGGGCACGCCTGCAACCAGGTCGCGGCCCTTGATCTCCATCGTCTGGATCTCGTTGCCGGGGTAGGCCGATCCAATGGTGATCTTGATCAGCTCGGCGGTGCGCTCGCCAATCAGCAAATTGTACTTGCGCTTGATGTGCTGAATGATCGCCTCGTCCATCTTGTCGCCCGCCACTCGAACCGAGCGCGAGAAGACGACTCCCGCCAGCGAGATGACGGCGACCTCGGTGGTGCCGCCGCCGATATCGACAATCATGTTGCCGGCCGGCTCGGTGATCGGAAGTCCGGCGCCAATCGCGGCCGCCATCGGCTCTTCGATCAGATAGACCTCACGCGCGCCCGCCGATTCCGCGGATTCGCGCACCGCGCGTTTCTCGACCGCGGTGATTCCGAACGGCACGCAGATGACGATGCGCGGGCGCGGACGCACGAGCGTCTTGCCCGAATGAATTTTCTGGATGAAGTAGCGCAGCATGTTCTCGGTGATCTCGAAGTCGGCGATGACGCCGTCCTTCAGAGGCCGAATCGCGACGATCGAACCGGGCGTGCGTCCGAGCATTTTCTTTGCCTCGGAGCCAATCGCCAGCACGCGCCGCGAACCGCGCGAATCTTTTTGCACCGCGACGACCGACGGCTCATTGCACACGATGCCTTCGCCCTTCACATAGATGAGCGTGTTGGCGGTGCCGAGATCGATCGCCAGATCGTTGGAAAACCAACCGAAAATAGAATTAAGGACCACGAATTTCTCCCCTCGCCTGCCCGGTTCAGACTAATGCCGGTACCAAGCCCCGGCTCGACCACCCCAAAGACGCGGCCCAAATGTTGAAGAATTCTATGGCGGAGACGTTTGGGTCCGTCAAACTTAACCGCTGCGCGACAGGCTAACAGCGACTGACGAGCCAAGCAAGCAACCAGGCGCAATTGCGAACCGAAAAGGCACTAAAGTATGATGCGGATTCAATGTTGGAAGGAATCCGCCGTTACCAGTACTCCTGGCAAGTACAAGTGCCGTTCGTCTTGCTGGGGATTATCATGGCTTTTTGGGGTTTCGGCGCAGGCCTGTTCGGCAGCATCCATCCCATCGCGACCGTCAACGGGCAGAAGATACTTGGCGACCAAGTCGATCGCGAAGCTAACCAACTGCGCGCCACCCTCCAACAGATGTACGGCGCCGGCGCCCAGGCCGTGCTCAAGAACATC
>NZ_DATDGQ010000276.1:0-11219 GCF_036522015.1 Binatus sp. (SeqCode) | reverse complement strand
TTCCCGATCCGCTGCTGCCGCTGGCGTTCGCGGCGGCCGTGACGAAAAAAATCAAGCTCGCGACGGGCGTGCTGATTCTTCCGCAGCGGCATCCGCTGTACGTCGCCAAGGAGTTGGCCACGCTCGACGTGCTGTCGAATGGGCGCGCCATACTCGGAATCGGCAGCGGATGGCTCGAGGAGGAATTCACCTCGCTCGGTCTCGACTTCCATACGCGCGGCGCGCGCACCGACGAGGCGATCAAATCGCTGCGCGCATTGTGGAGCGACGACGCGGCGTCATTTCACGGCAAGCATTTCAACTTCGGCCCGGTCAAGTGCTATCCCAAGCCGGTGCAAAAGGGCGGAGTGCCGATTCATGTCGGCGGCCATTCGTCGGCGGCGGCGAAACGCGCAGGACGCTACGGCGACGGCTTCTTTCCGGGCGCTCGCGGAGATTCCCAAGCTCAAGGAACTGTTCGCGATGATGACGTCGGAGGCTGAGAAAGCGGGGCGCGATCCGAAGAAGATCGAGCTGTCATGCATGGGGCGCCCGCGCGTCGATGAGTTGAAGGCGCTCGCGGCGATAGGAGTGTCACGAGTTGTGATCGCGCCGCCCGCGTTCGACGCGGAGGGCCTGACGCGCGGCCTCGAAAAGCTGCACGACGACGTGATCGCGAAGATATAGAACTTGGGAGAACTTAGTTGAATGTGAAACCCACCTTGGGTTTCACACTTCCTTGGGCAGGGGTGACCCCTGCACCCAGTGTGGGGAGAAATCGCGAAATGTCGAGGACGACATTTCGCTCCGGGGTTCGGGGAGAGCGACCCTCTCGCGATTGTTCCCTTCCCTCAAGAGAAGGGGTTAGAGGTTAGGTTCCTGGGGCGCGAGCAGCTTTACATAAATCAGTTCCGGATCGCCCTCGTCGAGATTTTCGATGTAGCCGCTTTTTACGAAGCCCAATCGAGCGCACAGCCGCTGCATCGGAATGTTCGACTGGTTGGTCGAGGTGAACAGCTTGCCGGTCTGACAATTGAGCTCGGCCGCGCGCATCAGCGCGGTCGCGAGTCCGCGGTGCCGGAAATCGGCCTGCACCATCAGCAGGCGCACGTAAAATTGTCCAAAGAAGCTTTCATCTGCGATCACGAAGCCGCGGATGACGTCGTCGACGCGCGCCACCGAGATATGGCCGCTCGCGCAGGCCGTCTCGATTAATCTGCGTCGCGCGGGTTTTCCATGGACAGTTTCGTCCAGCGCACAAATGTGCTCAAAATCCCCACTGGAAGCCCGCTCGATTATCGTCATAAATCTCGCCAGAGGTACGTTATCCGTGAAGGATGAAACTTCAGTCGATCCGTTGATAGTCACTCACGAGGCGCCGATTGGATGGCTGGTGCTCAACCGGCCGCAAGTTCGCAACGCGCTCAATCTTAGGACCTGGCAGAGGATTGCGGAAGGCGTCGTCGAATTGGCGAGCGATGACGCGATTCGCGTGATCGTCATGCGCGGCGGCACACCGCAGGCGTTTATCGCGGGCGCGGACATCTCGGAGTTTCCCGCGATGCGCGCCGACGCGGCGCAGGCGCGTGCCTATCGTGACGCACCCAATAGCGCGATCGGTGCGCTGATCGAATGCCGCAAGCCGGTCATCGCGATGATCTCCGGCGTATGCATCGGCGGCGGCGTGCAAGTCGCACTCGCCTGCGACATCCGGATTGCGGCGCGCGGCACGCGCTTCGGGGTTCCCGCGGCGCGGCTGGGACTCGCGTATCCGCTGGAGGGCGTCAACATGCTCGCGCATACGGTCGGCCCCGCCAACGCGCGCGACATCCTGCTGTCGGCGCGCCTGTTCGATGCGGAGGAGGCGATGCAGATGGGTCTCGTCAACCGCGTCGTCGATCCCGAGAAGCTCGAAGAAAACGTGCGCGACTACGTGCTCAAAATGGCGACCAACGCGCCGCTGACGATGGCGGCCGCCAAGCTGGCCATTCGCGAGAGCCTGAAAGATCGCGAGGAACGGGATGCGAAGGCTGTCTCGACGATGGTCGCGCGATGCTTCGACAGCGAGGATTATCGCGAGGGCGTCCGCGCGTTCCTGGAAAAGCGCCGGCCAGTTTTCAAGGGTCGCTAGCGTAAAGTTCGACCGGAAAGCACGCGGCGCGGAACAGCTTCATCCAGACCATCTTGCTCGCGCGTGGCAGATGCGTCAGCGCCGACCATGCGGCATGCCGATCGTCGCCGGGAATCGCCATCGCGGTCATCAAGACGGACATTACGACGTGAACCATCCGCTTGGTTTCGTCATCGCCAGGGCTCGCCGCGAGTTCATGGACGCGGCCGAGGAAGCCGACGTCGCCGAGGTCGGCGAGTCCTGGATGTTTACCGGCCGCTCGAGGCCACATCGTCCGGATATTTGCAGGGAGCGACGATTCAATCGTGGCGGCTTCGTCGACGTCTAGACCGTCGCGCAACGCATGCAGCACAGCACGCAGGATCCCTTCGGCGCGCGGATGCGAGCATTTCAACTGGTCGGCGACATTAACAATGTGGGGGACTGTGTTCATCGCGGAATCGCGTTCGATCACTTTTGGAGAATAGCGGAGTTTCAATCGGGTTCAAGCGTCGAATTGAGCAGGTCCAAGCAAACAGTCGCGCCTGCTTGTAACAATCAACCCTGTATGTTACTTCCATCTACCCTGAACTGCTTAGCAAGGGAGTTAAAATGTCGGCGCTACAAGAAGAACGGAGCGCGGAAACTCGGCGCCGGTTGCTCGATGCCACCGTCGCATGCCTTTTCGAGCGCGGATACGCCGGCACGACGACCACCGAGATCGCCAGCCGCGCAGGAGTTTCGCGCGGCGCGCAATTGCATCATTTTCCGAGGAAAGACGAGCTCGTTGTGAGCGCGCTCGAGTACGTTTTCGAGCTGCGGCTGAGCGAAATGAGCGCCGCTATCGCGGAGCGGCCGTCCGGCAGCCGCGAGCATCGCCTGGCCGTCATGATTGACACGATATGGCCGGGGTTCAAAGGGCCGACATTCTATGCATGGCTCGAGCTGGTGGTCGCAAGCCGTACCGATCCTGCGCTGAACGACGCGGTGCGCGCGGCGAGCGTTCGTTTCGGCGAAGGCTTTCGCATCGGTCTCGCGACGCTGCTCGATTGGCCGACCGATCGGGAAGACAAGCTTGAAGATTTGATCAGCATCGTATTCGGACGGCTCGAGGCGATGGCGCTCGAGCGCGTGCTGTTCGCGCCGGGCGAGATCGATCCGCCGGAATTTGTGCGCGGTTTGGAAACAGCCAAGAGGGCCAGCGCCGCGATTGTACGCGAACTGGAATCCTCGGAACGAATCGAGAAGCGGGAGGTGCTCTGACAATGAGCGAGGCAGTCGCGGCTCAGACGCCGCAGGATTTCTACTTCAATCCGTGGGACGAGAACTTTCGCGCCGATCCGTATCCGCACTATCGCCCACTGCTCGCGGGACCGCCTCGGGTTCTCGATATGGGCTACAAATTAGCGCTCGCCGCTCGCTACGCTGACGTGCGCGCGATTCTGATGGACCATGCCACGTTCTCGAGCGTGCTGCCGAAGGGGATGGGATTCGACGAGCAGACGAAAATATTCGGCGATGCTCCGACGATGCTCGGCTCGGACCCCCCGACCCAAACGCGCCTGCGCAGACTGGTCTCGCGCGACTTCACGCCGCGCCGAATCCGCGATCTCGAACCGCGTATCCGCGAGATCGCGAAAAATCTGATCGACGCCGCCGAGCGCAAGGGCGAGTTCGACGTGATGGCGGACCTCGCCAATCCGCTCCCGGTGATGGTGATCAGCGATTTGCTCGGCGTGCCGCCCGAGGAATACCAGCAATTCAAGAATTGGTCGGACAAGATAGTCGAAGCAGACAACACGCTCCCCGGGATGCCGATACCCGACGAGATCAAGAACGCCTTCACCGAGCTAAGGTCGTCCTTCGTCGCGGAAATCGCGCGCCGCCGCAAGAATCCCGGCACCGACCTGGTGAGCGCGCTGGTCGCGGCGCACGACGAATCCGAGGCCCTTAACGCTGACGAGCTGCTGCAATTCCTCGTGCTGCTGTTACTCGCCGGCAACGAGACGACGACCAATCTGATCGGCAACGGGATGCTGGCGCTCGGACGCAATCCCGCCGCGATGGCTGCGCTGCGCTCGAAGCCCGAGCTGATGCGCGGCGCGATCGAGGAGATGCTGCGATACGATGGCCCGGTGCAAGCGACCTTCGGCACCGCGACGAAGGACACCGTAGTGGGAGGTACGCCGATCAATTCGGGGATGGGCGCGTTCGTGATCATCGCGGCGGCGAATCGCGACCCGGCGCAGTTCAAAGATCCTGAGAAATTCGACATCACGCGCGCGCCGAACGATCACGTGGCGTTTGGCGAGGGAATCCATTTCTGTATCGGCGCGCCGCTGGCGCGCATGGAAGGTTCGATCGCGATTGGGAGTGCGCTCGAGCGATTCCCACATCTTCGGCTCAAAAATCCCGACGCCGCGGTGACTTACAAAGGCTCCTATGCGCTGCGCGGGCTGAGCCGTCTCGAAATGGCGCTGAAGTGACATCGCGGGACTGCGCGCAGTCGCATTGATGCATGTCGGCGCGATGAAAACCCGCGTGATCGCATAGATCCGCGTGGTGGCACTGCGATTGCTCTTAAGTGCGCATCCGCAGGTGGTGCAGTGCGAGCGATGCCGCTCCGGCAAAACTGAAGCTTACGAAGAGGAAGTCTGAACATGAACCAGGCCGCTGAGAATATCTATTTCAACCCGTGGGATCCCGCGTTTCGCGCCAATCCATATCCTCACTATAAGCCCTTGCTCGCCGGCCCGCCGCGGATTCTCGATCTCTTCGGCCCGACTGCGATGGTCGCGCGCTACGCCGACGTCACCATCGCGCTGCGCGACCATGCGCATTTCTCGAGCGTCCGCCCGCGCGATCCCAACGAGCCCAACGACGAGGGACCGTTCGCCGGCGCGCGCACGATGCTGTTTTCCGATCCGCCGCTGCACACCCGGCTGCGACGCCTGGTCTCGCGCGATTTCACGCCGCGGCGAATCCGCGACCTCGAGCCGCGAATCCGCGAGATCGCGAAAACCCTTATCGACGCCGCGCAACACAAAGGCGAGCTCGAGGTTATGCACGGGATTGCGAACGCACTGCCAGTGATGGTTATCGCGGAGATGCTCGGCGTGCCGCCGGATCACTACCAGCAGTTCAAGCACTGGTCCGACACGGTCGTGACGGGTGACAACACTCTGCCTGGGACTCCGTTGCCTGATGAGTTTCATGCGGCGACGAAAGCGCTGCGCAACTATTTCGCCGATGAGATCGACCGACGCCGCAAAAATCCCGGCACCGACCTGGTGAGCGCTCTGGTCGCCGCGCACGACGATGCCGAAGCGATGAACGCCGACGAATTGCTTGCATTCGTGCTCCTCCTCCTGCTCGCCGGCAACGAGACGACGACGAATTTGATCGGCAACGGGATGCTCGCGCTCGGGCGCAATCCCGCGCAGATGGATCTGCTTCGCCAAACTCCCGATCTGATGCCGCGCGCGGTCGAGGAGATCCTGCGCTACGACGGACCGGTGCAATCGACGATTCGCTTCACCAAGGAAGATATAAATCTCGGCGGGACCGATCTGCCGGCCAATCAAGCATGCTTCATAGTACTGGCCGCGGCGAATCGGGACCCGGCGCAGTTCGAAGATCCCGATCGCTTCGACATCACGCGCGCGCCACGCGATCACGTCGCGCTGGGCGAGGGCATCCACTTCTGCATCGGCGCACCGTTGGCGCGGATGGAAGGTGCGATCGCGATCGGCGCGATGCTCGAGCGGTTCCCGCGCTTGCGTCTCCAGGATCCCGCGACGCCGGTGACCTACAAAGGTTCCTACTTCCTTCGCGGATTGGCGTCTCTCACAATGGCAACTGACTGAGGGGGCAATCGAGCATGGCGGCGGAAGTTTATTTCAACATCTGGGATCCCGAATTTCGGGCCAATCCATATCCGCACTACGCGCCGCTGCTGGCGGGTCCCCCGCCTATCCTCGCGATGGGGCCGATGACGTTTGCGCTGGTGGCGCGCTACAAAGATGTCACTGCTGCGCTTCGCGACCATGAGCACTTCTCCAGCGTCGGGCCGCCGCCACCGCCGCAGGCGTATCAAGGCCGCTTCGCGGGCTCGCGCAATATGCTGGGATCCGATCCGCCTCAGCACTCGCGCCTGCGCCGCTTGGTATCGCGCGATTTCACGCCGCGCCGAATCCGCGAACTCGAGCCTCGGATCCGCGAGATCGCAAACGAGCAGCTCGACAAGGTCGAGGCAAAAGGGTCCTTCGATGTGATGGCGGACCTCGCCAACGTGCTTCCGGTCACCGTGATTGCGGAGATGCTTGGCGTGCCGCCGGACTTGAACGAGAAGTTCAAGAGTTGGTCCGACACGATCATTGGCGGCGACAATAATGTTCCCGGCGCGCCGCAGCCGCCTGAATCGATTCGCGCGATCGATGAACTGGGCGACTACTTCACGGCCGCGATCGAAAAGCGCCGCTCGAATCCGGGACCCGACCTGGTCAGCGCGCTGGTCGCTGCGCACGACGAAGGTGAAGTAATGTCAGCGGCGGATCTGTTGAGCTTCGTGACGCTGCTGCTGGTCGCGGGCAACGAGACGACGACCAATCTCATCGGCAACGGTATGCTTGCGCTCGGACGCCATCCGGATCAATTCGATGCGCTCAAACGTGATCCTTCGATGCTACCGCGCGCGATCGAAGAAATGCTGCGCTACGACGGCCCGGTGCAATCGACGGTGCGATTCACCAAGGTACCCGTGCAGCTCGGAGGAACTGAGATTCCCGCAGGCGCATTTGCAATGATGATCGTCGCCGCGGCAGATCGCGATCCTGCGCAATTCAAAGATCCGGAAAAATTCGACATCACGCGCGATCCCAACGAACACGTCGCCTTCGGCGAGGGAATCCATTTCTGCATCGGCGCACCGTTGGCGCGCATGGAAGCAAGGATCGCGTTCGAGGTGATGCTCGAGCGATTTCCGCGGCTCAGACTTAAAGATCCCGCAATGAAACCTACCTACAAAGGATCGTACTTTCTGCGCGGCCTCGGCTCCTTGCCGATGGCAATCGATTAAATCCGATGACCGATCCCGCCATAAACCTCGAATTGACGCCCGAAGCCGGCCCGGAGGCCGAGGACGCGGACCGCAAGAGTATTCACCTTGGGATGTTGGGCAGGACGCCACCATTCACCAAGCGGCAGCGCCGGGTTTTCTTTATCGCGTCGACGGCGGGATTTTTCGACCAGTATGATCGCGCGCTGCTGAGTCTCGCGCTCAAGCAAATCCAGACCGGGCTCAAGATCGCCGAGTCGCACCTTGGCGCGATGCTCTCGATAGTCCGGCTCGGCTACTTGCTGTCATTGCTGATGACGCCGTTTGCCGACGTCTTCGGACGCCGCCGCCTGCTGCTCTACACGGTCTTCGGCTACACGATTTTCACCGGCCTTATCGCGATCGCGCCGGGTGAGCGGACCTTCGTCGTGTTTGAAATAATTGCGCGCGCGTTCGCCGGCGCTGAAGCCGCGATCGCGATGGTGATAGTGGCGGAGGAAGTTGACGCGGCGCATCGCGGATGGGCGATCGGCCTGCTCGGTGGAGTTTCGTCGGTCGGCTACGGCCTCGCGGCGATCGTTTTCGCGTTCATCAATGTAATTCCTTACGGATGGCGCGGGCTGTACGCGATTGCGCTGCTGCCGCTCATATTGATCATCCCGCTACGCCGCACGCTGCCAGAGAGCGCGCGCTTCGAAAAAGAAAAACTCGAGGGACTGCGGCCAGTGAAAATCTGGGAGCCGCTCGCCCAGCTGTACAACGCATACCCGGGACGGCTCATCACGATGCTCTCGATCGCATTCCTGAACTCGATGGGCGGCAACGCAGCCGGCTTTCTGTTTCCGAAGTTTCTGCAGGAGACGCATCATTGGTCGCCGGGCAACGTGTCGTCGTTATTTCTGTTCGGAGGAGCTCTAGGAATAATGGGCTCGATCGTCGCGGGCCGGCTGAGCGATCGGCACGGGCGCCGCGTGATGGGCGCGGCGTTCCTGTTCCTGTCGCCCCTGTTGACCATCTGGATGTACACGGCGACGGGTTGGTCGATTGTGCCGGCCTGGATCCTGGAAGTATTTTTCGACATCGCGGCGGGTACTATCCTGAATGCCTACAGCGCGGAGTTATTCCCGACCTCATATCGCTCGACGGCGGGCAGCGCGCTCGCGGTCGCAGGCACGACCGGCGGCGCACTCGGGCTGTTCTTTGAGGGCGTGCTATACAATCTCACCGGCTCGCACGCGCGAGCAGTCTGCTACCTGACCGTCTTCTGGATAATCTCGCCGATGATCATGTGGTTCCTGCCGGAGACCTCGGGCCGCGAACTCGAAGAGATCTCGCCCGAAGCAAACGTGACCTGATTTCCCGCGACTCATCGACGCGCTAGATTAGCGGCGAGCCATGACAGGAACCGTACATCGCCGCATCCGGCTACCGTTCTCGTTCGTGGTCGTCCTGCTCGCCTTGCTCGGATGCGCACGCGGTCCGTGCGTCACGATAGTCGCGCCGGACGGCACGACCCGCGCCACAGTTGCGATCGAATTGGCAAACACTAACGAGCAACGCGAGCGCGGCCTGATGTTTCGCAGGCATCTGGACGACGATGCGGGAATGATCTTCGTCTTCCCGGATGCGGCGCCGCGGAATTTCTGGATGCACAACACGGACATTCCGCTCGACATGATTTTCGCGGACTCATCGTTCCGGGTGACCGGAATCGTCGCCAACGCGGCCCCCCAGACTGATACCTTGCGCGGTGTCGAGGGCGCCTCGGAGTATGTACTCGAAGTGAACGGCGGTTTCTGCGCAAAAAACGGAATCAAACCGGGCGACCGATTCCAGTTTCTGAATTTCTACCCTCACGCCTCGGAATAATCGGGCGCTTTAACCATTCGCCGACATGCGGTATCTATCTTGCCGGTGGCGCGTGACGGGCGCCTTTTTGTTTGCCGTCTATCCAGCTTGCTCGCGGTTGTGACAAATGGGACTTAAAGAAAATCTCGAACGACTTCAGCAGCTAACGCGCGAGGCCGAGGCCGCCGGCGGCGCGGATCGGGTCAAGAAACAGCGCGCGCAAGGACGCATGACCGCACGCGAGCGGGTCGAGTTTCTGCTCGACCGGGGCTCGTTCGTCGAGCTCGATAAGTTCAAGACGCATCGAATCACTGACTTCGAGATGGCCGATAAAAAAATCCCCGGCGACGGCGTCGTGACCGGCTACGGCACCATCGACGGCCGCCAGGTATGCCTCTTCAGCCACGACTTCACCGTTTTCGGCGGCAGCCTGTCGGGCGCCTTCGCGGAAAAAGTCTGCAAGGTGATGGACCTCGCGACGAAAACCGGATGCCCGGTGATCGGCCTCAACGACGGCAGCGGCGCGCGCATCCAGGAAGGGGTCGTGTCGCTGGCGGGCTACGCGGATATTTTTCTGCGCAACGTGATGTCGTCGGGAGTTATCCCGCAAATTTCCGTAATCATGGGACCATGCGCGGGCGGCGCGGTCTATTCGCCGGCGATTACCGATTTCATCGTGATGGTCCGCGACACCTCGTACATGTTCCTCACCGGTCCCGACGTGATCAGAGCCGCCACCCACGAGGAAGTCACGATGCAGGAGCTGGGCGGCGCCGACGCGCATAGCCAGAAGTCCGGCGTCTGTCATCTCGAGGCCGACGACGACTCGGGCGCGCTCGCGATGGTCCGCGAACTGTTCTCCTACATGCCGTCGAACAACGTCGAAGATCCGCCGTTCATCGCAAGCAGCGACGATCCTGCACGAATCGACGCCGCCCTCGATTCGATCGTTCCCGAAAGCCCCAACAAGCCCTACGACATGGGCGACATCATCCGGCGCGTTGTCGATGACGGTCACTTGCTGGAGGTGCAGAAGGACTATGCGCAGAACATGCTGATTGGGTTTGCGCGGATGGGCGGCTACTCGGTTGGAATCGTCGCGAACCAGCCGTCGTTCCTCGCGGGAGCGCTCGACATTGACGCGTCGGTCAAAGGCGCCCGGTTCGTGCGCTTCTGCGACGCGTTCAACATTCCACTCGTCACGTTCGTCGATGTGCCTGGGTTCCTGCCCGGCACGCAGCAGGAGTTCGCCGGAATTATTCGACATGGCGCGAAACTGCTCTACGCGTTCTGCGAGGCGACTGTGCCGAAGGTCACGGTGATCACGCGCAAGGCTTACGGCGGCGCGTACGATGTAATGTCGTCGAAGAACATTCGCGGCGATTTCAACTTCGCCTATCCGAGCGCCGAGATCGCGGTGATGGGACCCGAGCAGGCGATCAACATCGTTTTTCGTAACGAGCTCGCCAACGCCAAAGATGCGGTCGCCGAGCGCAAGCGGCTGGCGGACGATTATCGCAAAACTTTCGCGAACCCATTCAAGGCCGCCGAGCTTGGCTATATAGATGAAGTGATCATGCCGCACGACACGCGTCCCAAGCTGATCGGCGCGCTGAAGGCGCTCGCAAACAAGCGCGAAAAAAATCCGCCGCGCAAACACGGCAACATTCCACTTTGACAGAGCAGTACCGGCTGGATTCAGTATAAAATCTGGGAAGCCTTGAAAGATTGATGTTCAAACGGATTCTAATCGCCAACCGCGGAGAAATTGCCGTGCGGATCATCCGCGCCTGCCGCGAGTTGGGAATCGAATCGATCGCCGTTTACTCCGACGCCGATCGCGCCGCGCTGCATGTGCGCGAAGCCGATCACGCGTACCCGGTTGGTCCGGCGCCGGCGGCTGAGAGCTATCTCAATACCGCCAAAATTCTTGAAGCCGCGAAACGTCTCAAGGCCGACGCGGTGCATCCGGGCTACGGTTTTTTTTCCGAGCGAGCCGCATTTGCACGCGCGGTGCAGAAAGCCGGCCTCACCTGGATCGGACCGCCGCCCGAAGCGATCGAGCGGATGGGCGACAAGGTTGAAGCGCGCAAACTTATAAGTATCCGAGCTGCATTCTGCAAGGTGAGAATTCCGTCGGTGAGTTCTACTCCGTGGCGCTGACTAACAACTATCAGCAGGCCGATACCGGGACCAAGATGATCCATATTGGCAAAAACACCAAAA
>NZ_DATDGQ010000275.1:0-1630 GCF_036522015.1 Binatus sp. (SeqCode) | reverse complement strand
GGCAATGGCTTCGATGAACGTCTTGGCGATCTCGTCCGCAGTTTCTTCATCCACCGGCCGGTTGAACGCCAGAACGCCGCCGTAGGCCGACACCGGGTCGGCTTCAAACGCGCGGCGATAACTTTGGCCGACCGTCGCGCTTTCCGCGCAGCCGCACGGATTGGTGTGCTTGATCACTGCCGCGGCGGCCGCGTCGAACTCGCCGGTCAACTGCCAGGCCGCGTCCAGGTCCACCAGGTTGTTGTAGGAAAGCTCCCTGCCCTGGAGCTGCTCCGCGCCCGCGACACCCGCGACGCCGGAGGCATAGAGTGCGGCCGACTGGTGCGGATTTTCGCCGTAACGCAGCGCCAGGCGACGCGGCGCGCGGATGTCGAGCGTGGCGGGTACCGCGTCGCCGGTCGGCGGAATCTCGGCAAGGCGGAGCGAGATCGCGCGATCGTAGGCGGCCGTCGCCGCGAAAGCTTTTTTCGCCAGGCGCCAGTGCGTTTCTTCCGATAGCGCTCCGCCCGATTGGAGTTCGGCGACGATTTCAGCGTAGTCGGCCGGCGAGGTCACGACGGCGACGTCCTGCCAGTTCTTGGCCGCCGCGCGGATCATGGTCGGTCCGCCGATGTCGATGTTTTCGATAAGCTCCTCGAGCGTCGCGTCCGGCCGCGTCGCGATTTTTTCGAATTCATAGAGATTCACG
Source organism: Binatus sp. (SeqCode) (assembly GCF_036522015.1). GTDB lineage: Bacteria > Desulfobacterota > Binatia > Binatales > Binataceae > Binatus. Next base: position 942 of record NZ_DATDGQ010000275.1, on the reverse strand, counting down.
CACACCAGGTCAATCGCCGGAATTTCGTATTCCTCGAGCGCGCGCATATGCGCAGCCCGCGAGCGTATCGCCAGGATTCCGCCCGCGATGCGCGGATGGATGGTCTTCACTCGGCCGTCCAGCATTTCCGGAAATCCGGTGACGCTCTCGACGTCAGCGAGCGGCGCGACACCGGCTTCGTTCAGGACGCGGAACGTCCCGCCCGTCGACACAATCTTGATGTCGAGCGCGGCAAGCGCGCGCGCGAATTCGACGATTCCGGTTTTGTCGGTGACGCTCATCAGAGCGCGATGAATGCGAGGCATGAAATGATATTCTTACACGCTTATGCGACTCGTCACCTTCCGCCGGCCGGGCGGCGCTCCCGAAGCCGGCGTCATCTCCGGAGAAACCGTAACCGGACTCGGCTCGGACATGTTGTCGGTAATCGCGTCGGGCGCGAAATCGGGCGGACCGTCTTTTAAAATTGCGGACGTGCAACTCCTCGCGCCCATTCCACACCCTCCCAAGCTGATCTGCGCCGGACTGAACTATCGCGATCACGCGGCGGAGGTGGGCATGGAGATTCCCACGGTCCCCACTATCTTCAGCAAATTTTCGAACGTCGTCATCGGCCCGGGCGTGCCGATTGTTCTGCCCAAAGCTTCTGCGCGGCCCGATTACGAAGCCGAGCTCGCCTTTGTGATCGGCCGCGGCGGACGCCACATTGCGCGCGCGCGCGCGATGGAACATGTGTTCGGCTATACCATCGTCAACGACGTGAGCGCCCGCGATTTTCAGTTGGCGACGTCGCAATGGCTGATGGGCAAGACCTTCGATACGTTCGCGCCCATGGGCCCGTGGATCGCGACGGCGGATGAAATTGCGGATCCGCACGCGCTCGACATTTGGCTCGAAATCGGCGGCGAGCGGCTCCAGAGCTCGAACACGCGCGAGCTGATT
>NZ_DATDGQ010000274.1:0-14351 GCF_036522015.1 Binatus sp. (SeqCode) | reverse complement strand
ATTATTTCGCGCGACACCAGCACCACCACCATCCAGGCTGGCACGTGCGGCGATCGCGCCATCCCGGCGAGCATGATCAGCGCAGTCGTGACGACCAGCTTGTCGGCCATCGGATCGAGAAATTTGCCCAGCGTGGTGACGTAGTCGTAGCTGCGTGCGAGGTAGCCATCGAAAAAATCGCTGATGGTCGCGATGAAGAACACGCCCGCCGCGAGCCAGGACGCGGTCGGCCCGGTATGCATCAGGATCCAGATCAGGAACGGTGCGGTGGCGATCCGGAACAGCGTGACAATATTTGGCGGCGTCATCGGCACGAGATTTTGGCCTCAGCTTCTAGACGAATCTCAGGTTTTTTCGTTTCGATCCGCGTCCTCAAGAATATTTGAATCGGCTGGAGGGGGCAAATCGCAAGCGCTCGATCGCCTTGACTGGCCGCGCGCAGACCGAGTAGCGTCAAATTGACACAACGCTGTTCCGCGATTCACCGCGGGCAAAGACTGAGGCCACCTGATGAGGCATAACGCGCAACTGTTCAGCGACTTCCTGGTAATCGGCGGCGGCATCGCGGGCCTGACCTTCGCGCTCAAGGCGTCGGAGGTCGGCAGCGTCACGGTGCTGACCAAGGCCGGCAGCTCCGAGGCCAACACCGCGTACGCGCAGGGCGGCATCGCGAGCGTCTGGAGCGTCGACGACTCATTCGAATCGCATATAGAGGATACGCTGCGCGCGGGCGCCGGACTGTGCGATCGCGGCGCGGTCGAGACGATCGTGCGCGAAGGTCCCGAGGCGGTGCGCGAGCTGATCCGCCTCGGCACTCGCTTCACGCGCGTCGAGGCCGGCGGTCCCGACGACAACGAGCTCGAATACGACCTCGGCCAGGAAGGCGGACATAGCCATCGCCGCGTACTTCACGCGCAGGATCTCACCGGCCGGGAGATAATGCGCGCGCTGACCGAGGCGGCGGCTGCGCGGCCTAATATACGCACGCTGGAAAATCACGTCGCGATCAATCTGCTGGTCGAGACTCCGAGCGCGGGCAGGCCCGGCGCATGCTGGGGCGTCTATGCGCTCGATCGCAACACGCACGAGATCCGCAAAGTGATTTCGCGCGCGACGATGCTCGCGACGGGCGGCGCTGGCAAGGTCTATCTCTACACGACCAATCCCGACATCGCGTCGGGCGACGGCGTCGCGATGGCGTATCGCGCGGGCGCGTCGGTCGCGAACCTCGAGTTCTACCAGTTCCATCCGACCTGCCTGTATCATCCCGCCGCCAAGTCGTTTCTGATTTCCGAGGCGCTGCGCGGCGAGGGCGCGATTCTGAAATTGCCCGACGGCACCGCGTTCATGAAGCGCTACCATCCCGACGCCGAGCTGGCGCCGCGCGACGTGGTGGCGCGTGCGATCGATTCCGAGATGAAGCGTCACGGGCTCGACTTCGTGTACCTCGATTTGAGCCATCGCGAGGCCGATTTCATCAAACGGCGGTTTCCAAATATCTTCAAGCGATGCTTAAGCTTCGGTTATGACCTGACCAAAGGGCCGATTCCGGTGGTGCCGGCCGCTCATTATATGTGCGGCGGCGTGCAGACCGATCTCGACGGACGCACCTCGATTCCGCGCCTGTACGCAGCCGGCGAAGTCGCGATGACCGGACTGCACGGCGCCAACCGGCTCGCGTCGAACTCGCTGCTCGAAGCCGCAGTGATGGGCCGTCGCGGATTCGCCTCGGCGCGCGAAATCGTCATGTCGGGAGGCGGAGCACCGCCGGAGTTTCCCGAATGGGATCCAGGGCGCGCGATTCGCAGCGAAGAGCGCGTGATGATCACGCAGAGCTGGGACGAGATTCGCCGCCTGATGTGGAACTACGTCGGCATCGTGCGCAGCGACCGGCGCCTAGAGCGCGCGCTGCGCCGAATCCTGATGGTCAAGGACGAGATTCACAGCTACTACTGGGACCATCTGCTCGACGCCGACACGATCGAGTTGCGCAACCTGGCGAAGGTCGCGGAGCTGGTCGTACGATCTGCGATGAGCCGGCGCGAATCGCGAGGCCTGCACTACAACATCGATCATCCCGAAACTGGCGGCGCTGAATTTGTGCACCCCACGGTGCTGCAAAAACCCGCGGGACAGATCTAAAATTCTTGGCATGAATTCACTGAAAACAGTGAAAATGTACTCGGACTACAAGAGTCCGTTCGCTTACCTCGCATTCGATCCGGCGTTCGCGCTCGAGCAGCGCTATCGCATTCGCCTGCGATGGATTCCGTTCCAGCTACGAATCAAGGGCAAAGGTGAGCGCAGTCTCTACTCGGAGCACAAGGCGCGCTACTCGTATCTCGACGCGCGCCGATGGGCCAAGCCACGCGGCTTGATAATTCGCGGCCCGCTGAAAGTTTACGATACGACGCCCGCGCTAATCGGCGGTCTCTTTGCGGAGCAGCAAGGCCGCCTGCTCGATTACAGCCGCAAGGTGTACGAGATGTTCTTCAAACGCGAGCTGGAAGCCGACGATGCTGATGCCGTCGCGAATGTGATCGCAAATCTCGGCATGTCCGCCGGCGACTATCGAAAATATCTGTCAGGTGATGGCGCCCAAGCCTACCAACGTGCGCAGGACGAAGCCGCCGCCGACCACGTCTTCGGCGTCCCGCTATTCTTGTTCGAAGGCGAACCGTTCTGGGGACACGACCGCCTCCCGATTCTCGAACAACGCCTAACCGCCGCGAATCTCACGATCTGATTCCTTCCTCCCACGTGGGAGGAGGGTTAGGGTGGAGGACCATTGCGGCGCAATTGTCTGTGTGCGCCGCAAGCATTATTTCTCCTGCTCACCTCTGCGCTGCGTTTGTCGGAGCACCACCGCGATCCGTTCAACAACTGAATCGACATCGCTCAGTACCTCGAAGTTCCAGAATCGCAGCACATTATATCCACAGGCGTGCAAGAACTCGCTCCGGCTTTGGTCCTGCTCTTTCTGATCTGCGTGCTGTGCACCATCAACTTCGATAATCAGTCTCGCTTCCAGACAAATGAGATCGACAAAGAATGGGCCGATTGAGTACTGCCTACGAAATTGGAATCCGTAGAGCTGCCTTTTGCGCAACTGTGACCACAACTTCTGTTCAGCTTCCGTGGCGTTGGTGCGCAGTCTGCGAGCTGTATCGCGCGGGAGGGTTGGCTCGTAAGCCATATGCGTATGTTCGGCAGAGTGCGGCGCGGCAGCCAATCGCGCCGCAAAATTGTCCTCCACCCTAACCCTCCTCCCTCGTGGGAGGAGGGAATCAGATCACGCGACGGGTGCTGGTTGCCTTGCGGGATTTGGCTCGTACGAGAATGCGAGCTTGTCGCCGTCGAGGTCCGCGGTCGCCTTGCCGCCCTTGGTCAGTTTGCCGAATAGCACCTGGTCGGCGAGCTCGCGCGCGATCTCGTTTTCGATCAGGCGTCCTAGCGGGCGCGCGCCGAAGCGTGGATCGTGACCGTGTTCTGCGAGCCATTTCTTCGCGGCTGGTGTCACCGTCAGGGTGACCTTCTGCTTGTCGAGGCGCTCCTGCAGCTCCGCGATGAACTTATCCACCACGCGTTCCATCGTCGCCGGACTGAGCGGCGCGAATTCGATCGTCGCCGATAAGCGGTTACGAAACTCCGGCGCAAACATCTTCTCGAGCACGCCCTTGGGATTGCCTTGCCCCAGGCCGCCGTGGAAACCGATCATCGCACGCGACAGTTCCTGCGCGCCCGCGTTCGTCGTCATCACGAGGATCACGTTGCGGAAGTCCGCCTTGCGCCCGTTATTGTCGGTCAGCGTCGCGTGATCCATCACCTGCAACAGGATGTTGAACAGGTCTGGATGCGCCTTTTCAATTTCGTCCAGTAACAGCACGCAGTGCGGAGTCTTATTGATCGCGTCGGTGAGCAAGCCGCCCTGGTCGAAACCGACGTATCCCGGCGGCGCGCCAATCAAGCGCGACACCGTGTGCCGCTCCATGTACTCGCTCATGTCGAAGCGGATGAACTCGACGCCCATCACTTTCGCGAGCTGGCGCGCGACTTCGGTCTTGCCGACGCCCGTCGGTCCCGCGAACAGGAACGCGCCCACCGGTTTGTCGGGATGACTCAGGCCTGAGCGCGCGAGCTTGATCGCGCGAGCGACCGAGTTGATCGCCTCGTCCTGGCCGAACACCGCCTGCTTCATATCCTCGTCGAGCGTCTGCAGCCGTCCGCGATCCGTCGCCGACACCGTGCGCTCGGGAATCTTCGCCATTCGCGCGACCGTGCGCTCGACGTCGCGCGTACCGACTGTCACCGGCTCGGTCGTGCCCGTGCCGCGTAAATGTCCCGCGACACCGGCCTCGTCCATCACGTCGATCGCCTTGTCGGGCAGGAAGCGGTCGTTGACGTAGCGCGCCGACAGCTCGACCGACAATCTGATCGCGGAATTCGTGTAGCGGACGTTATGATGCTTCTCGTAGTACGACTTGATGCCGTTGAGAATCTGTACCGCCTCGTCCTGCGTCGGCTCGACCACGTCGATTCGCTGGAAGCGCCGCGCGAGCGCCTTGTCCTTGTCGAACGAGCGCTTGTATTCCTGGTAGGTCGTGGATCCGATACAGCGCAAATCGCCCGACGCGAGCGCCGGCTTGAGCAGGTTCGACGCATCCATCGTCCCGCCCGACGCCGCTCCGGCGCCGACGATAGTGTGTATCTCGTCGATGAACAAAATTCGCTTCGAGTCGCCGACTACAGCCTTGATAACCGCTTTCAGCCGCTGTTCGAAGTCGCCGCGAAATCGAGTGCCCGCAAGCAGCGCGCCCATGTCGAGCGCGTAAATCTCGACGCCCTTCAACGCCTCAGGCACGTCGCCCTTGTGAATCGCGAGCGCGAGCCCCTCGGCCAGCGCCGTCTTGCCGACTCCAGCCTCACCGACGAATACGGGATTGTTCTTGCGCCGGCGCAGCAGCACGTGGACGGCGCGCTCGAGTTCCTTCTTGCGGCCGACCAGCGGATCGATCTTTCCATCCGCCGCGCGCTTGGCCAGATTGATCGCGTAAGTGTTGAGCGCCTTCGAGGGCGACATTTTCCGCTCGCCGCCTTCGTCACCGCCTTCATGTTCGTGACCGTCGCCCTCGATTGAATCCTTGCCGTCGGATTCCTCGCCGTCCTCGTCGTCTTCCGCGCCCGCCTTCGACACCCCGTGCGAGATAAAATTGATTACGTCGAAGCGCGTGACGCCTTGCTCCTGCAGAAAGAAAATCGCCGGCGATTCGGTTTCATGGAACATCGCAACCAGCACGTTGCCACCCGTGATTTCCTGGCGCCCCGCTGATTGCACGTGCAGCGCCGCGCGCTGCAGCGCCCGCTGCACTCCGAGCGCATAGCGCGGCGACACTTCCTCGCCCTTGGGCATCCGCTCGACTTGCTTATCGAGGTAATGCGCGAGCTTGCGCCGCAGCGCTTCCAAATCCGCGCCGCAGCTTTTCAGAATCGTGGTCGTCGTCACGTCATGCAGCATCGCGAACAGCAGATGCTCGAGACACACGAACTCGTGGCGCCGGTTAACGGCTTCCGTCATCGCGAGTTGCAGGGTTACCTGCAATTCGCGGCTGATCATAATGTTGTTATTGGACGGAGGCATTGCAGCTATGGCTAGTTACTCCTTTTCCATCACGCATTTGAGCGGATACTCGGCCTGCCGCGCGAGTTCCTCGACGGTATGCGTCTTGGTCTCCGCGACTTCGAATGGATACACGCCGGCAACGCCCATGCCGTTCTGATGCACATGCAACATGATTCGCGTCGCGTCGGCATGCGGCTTGTGAAATACGGCTTTCAAAACTTCGACCACAAACTCCATCGGCGTGTAATCGTCATTGAGTAAAATCACCTTGTAGAGCGGCGGCTTGGCGGTCTTCGACTTGGTGCGGGTCTTGCGCTCGGTGACGGTATCGCCATCGCCGTTACGGCCGTCGCCATTGCCGTCGCCGTCGGTGATTCGCGCCGAAATTTTGCGCACGAAATCCGCCATCGCACCTCTGTCGCTCGGAGCGCCTCGCCCCGTCTGCTAAATATAATAACAAATTCGCCGATGCCTAGTGAGCATCCGGCGAAAATCAGTTCAGTTGCGATAAGGCTGAAATTTTGTCCGTTGTTATCGAAAGGATTGAAAGTTTGCGGTGAATGACTCTGCGCCACGATTGGAAGTCGCAATCGTCGAGGGAATTGGGAAGATTTCCCGCGACGCGTGGGACAGTCTGCTCGCCCCCGACGACTCCCCGTTCGTCGAATGGGACTGGCTGCGTGCGATGGAGCAATCCGGCTCGGCCGCGCGTGACACCGGATGGGCGCCGTATCATCTGATCGTCCGCCAGGGTCCAAAAAAACAAATCGTCGCTGCTTGCCCGCTTTACCTGAAGACCCACAGCATGGGCGAATTCGTCTTCGACCACGGATGGGCCGACGCGGCCGAACGCGCAGGCCTCCGCTACTTCCCCAAGATAATGGTCGGCGTGCCTTTCACCCCCCACTCGGGGCGCCGATTCCTGACTGCGCCGGGTAGCGATCGAGCGCGTCTGATAAATCTTCTTGGCCTCGCGCTAACTTCGATCTGCGAAGACAATAAGCTGTCGAGCGTGCACGTAAATTTCTGCGAACCCGACGAAGCCGCCGCACTGGCACCAATCGGCTTCATGGAGCGGCTAGGCTACCAGTACCATTGGCACAACGCGGGCTTCGCGACTTTCGACGACTACCTGAACCGGCTCAAGCACAAGCGCCGCACGGCGGTCCGCCACGAACGCGCCGCGATGGACGACCAGGGCGTTCACATCCGCGTAACGGCGGGCGAGGAAATCTCCGACCGGACCTTCGCCGAGATGTACCGAATCTATTGCTCGACGATCGAGAAGCTTTACTGGGGCCGTCAGTATCTCACCGCGGATTTTTTCGACCTGATCCGCAGGTCGTTCAAACGCAACATGGTTTTCATCGGAGCGTATTCAGGCCGCGAACTGATTGCCGGCGCGGTTAATCTCGCGAAAGCCAACGTGATGTACGGCCGCTATTGGGGATGCTTCCGCGAGGTCCGCTTCCTGCACTTCAACGTCTGCTACTACGCCGGCATCGAGCACTCGATCCTGCACGGCATCCAGCGCTACGAGCCCGGCGCCGGCGGCGAATACAAATGGCTGCGCGGCTTCGACCCCGCCCTGACCAGAAGCATCCACTACGTCTCAAATCCCGACCTAAAACGCGCGATTGCTGGATTCCTGAAGCGCGAGCGCCACGAAGTAGAGCGATGGATCGTCGCAGGAAAGGAACGCAGCCAACTGAAGCCGCCGCCACCGTCGGATCAGGAGTCAGAGTAGAGGTTATGCGATTTCGCGCAGGTTGGTCGGCGGCGGCGGAAACTCAAGCTCGGGGGCCGGCTCGCCAGTAAGATTCGTGACGCGATTGCGATAGCGGGTCAGATGCCCCTTGGCGACTTCGAATGCGTCCTGTGCTTTCGACAACGACTTCCCGAGCGCCTCGAACTGATTCTCGAAATGCCCGAATGCGTTCTGCGCCTTTTTCAATTCCTCGGTCGCGCGTTCGTGCCCCTTCGCGTACTCGTACATTTTGAAAACCATCTGGATCGATTGCAGCGTAACGATTAGCGTGTTCGGCGAAACCGGATACACCCGCCGCTTGTTGAGCCAGTCGCTCAGCTCCGCGTTGATCACCGCTTCCATGTAGAGCGTCTCGCTCGGCAGATACATCAGCGCCATGTCGGTGGTGCCCGCTTCGGGCCTGATATATCCCGCGATTCGTTTGGCCTGTTCTTTCATCACGCGCTCGAACTCGGCGCGCGCAGCATCGAGCGCCTGCGGATCGTTGGTTTCAAACAGCGCAAGTACCTGCTCGCGCGGAAACTTCGCGTCGATCGGCAGCACCCGGTCAGGAAACTTGATGAGCGCATCGACGCGGCCCGAGCCTTCGCCGCCGGGCGACGCCTGCAAATCGTACATGTGACGCGGCAGGAAATCTTCGAGCAGCCGCTCCAGGCCCTGCTCGCCAAATCGCCCGCGCAGATGCGGCATCTTGAGCAGATTGTTCAGGTCGTTGATCGACTCGCCGATCACGCCGAGATTCTTCAGTTGCTCCTGCGCTTCGTTGAGATGATTCTGAACTTTTTCGAACTGCGCGAAGCCGTCCTTGATATTCTGATCCAGCTTCACCTCAACGGTATTCGTGATCACCGCGAGCTTCTCGCCGACGTCCGAGCGAATCCCCTCGATGCTTTCCCTGGTCTGCGTAGTCAGCGCCGCAATTTCCAGCTTGAGCGAGTTCGCCTGCTCTTGCCGCCCCGCCGACAGATGCTGCTCCAGGGCTGCGTTCAGGCCGAGAAATCCTTCCGACAGCCGATCGGCGGTTGCGAGACTTAGATCGCCCTGTGCCTGCTGGAGGCGGCCGGCGAGGTCGGTGCGCGTCTGAGTCAATTTTTCGTCGAGACTCCGCGCGATCGAATCGAGCCGCTCGTCCAGTCGCGCGAAGGAATCATTTGCGGGAAGCGCGCGCAGCTTGCGGATTACGACAACAGTCCCCGCAATCGACAGGACGCTCAGAACGGCCAACGCCGCCACAACCGTTTCCAACTCCATCAAACCACCTCCACGCCATCCGCCATCGATTCTAACCCTCGATAGCGACGGCGTCGAACACACGTTTTCACCGTTCATATCTTAGCGTGGAGGGATGACAACGGTTGTCGGCTCCGTCAGAGAGAGGGATCTGACGGAATGAATTCCGTCCTACTGACTCATGAGTGGGGCTGCTATGTTTTAGCTTCCGGGCGGAGATGATCGTTGAAAGGGCTTCTTACTAAAGGGTCGATTACGATTTTGCTGGGGACGGGGGGCGTCGGGAAGACTACTATTGCCGCGGCGCTGGGGCTGGCGGGGGCCTTGGGAGGTCTCAACACTGCGGTGATCACCGTCGATCCGTCGGAGCGGCTGCGCGACGCGCTCGGCCTCGCACATCTTGGCGGTGAGCCGACGCAAATCGGCGCGCGACAGCTCACCGCTGCCGGCCTCGACAACCGTCTTCGGCTTTCCGCGATGATGCTCGACGTTTCTGGCGAATGGGACGCGGTCATCAAGCGGTTCGTAACGGACGCGGCGACGCGTCAGAAAATTTTCGACAATCCGTTTTACAAAAGCCTGACGGCAGAGTTCGCCGGCTCCGAAGCGTTCGCCGCGCTGCAACGGTTGTACGATCTCCATCAGACCGGAGCATTCGAGCTCGAAGTGGTGGACACGCCGCCAGCGTCGCATTCGTTTGAATTCCTGCAAACGCCGGCGAAGATGATTCGCCTGCTCGATTCGCGCACCGCGCGATGGCTATTCACGCCGTCGCTCTCTGCGGGCCGAATTGCGATGAAGGTCGCCAGCGAGGCGGCGCGATTTGTCGTGCGCGAGCTCGAACGTTTCGCCGGCAGCAACGTGCTCTCGACTATCACGGACTTTTTCGCGGCGATGGCCGAGCGTATGGACGCGATTATCGACCGCCTGCAGAAGACAGAAGCGCTGCTGCATTCGCCGGCGGTTAAATTCGTGATGGTAACCACGGCGGAGCCTGACCGCATCCGGCAGGCGCGCGAACTGTTGTCGCAGATGGACGCCGAGGGACTCAAGCTGTCGGCGATAGTGATCAATCGATTCCTCGACGAGCGGACTTTTCAGGAAACCGCGCGGGTGGCGCAGGAAGGTTCAGCGGTCGCGGAATCGGCGGCGCGTCCGCTGAGCCATCTGGCGGAAATTTCGGAACTGAGGGCCTCGATGGCGAAGGATGGTGCTGAAACGAACGGCTTCGGCCGCCTGCTGCATCATTTTGAGGAGTATCGTGAGCGGACGCTCGAGGAGATCGAGCGGGTGGCGGCGTTCGCGCGCGAATTGCCGAAGAGGGTGAAGCTCGCGATCGCCCCCGAAATCGAAGCCGGCGTCCGCGACCTCGCCGCACTGTCGAGAGTATCCGGCTATCTGCTATCAGCCGCGACGATCCTGAAACCGTTAGAAAATTCTGCGCGCACTGTGATGGCGTCAAGCAAACCTAACCCCTAACCCCTTCCCGAGCGGGAAGGGGGAGCGGATTGTTGGAAGTAACGTCTTCACGAGCGGAACCTCCAAGGGGTCCGGAATTTTCATGCTTGCGTGTTTGCGATGCCGACACGGAGTGTGCGGCGCGGCGGACAATCGCGCCGCACAGATGTCCTACACCCTAACCCTCCTCCCTTGTTGGAGGAGGGAATTGGCCGGCGGCATGCACGACGCCGGCACATTGCACGTTCACTGAAAAAACCGGAGTGAGTCTGTAAGCCGGGTTCTGTGTCCCTTGCGGGTGGCGCTCATTCCTCTAGGCCGTCGATTGCTCGACGGCTCATGCGACCATACCCGAGGCCTTAAGAGCGGGCCGCTCAGCCTCCTATTTGGTCTTGCTCCGGATGGGGTTTGGCATGCGCGCACGATCACTCGCGCGCCGGTGGGCTCTTACCCCACCATTTCACCCTTACCCTTTCGGGCGGTGTATTTTCTGTGCCACTTTCCGCGAGTCGCCTCGCGCCGCCGTTAACGGCCATCCTGCCCTATGGAGCCCGGACTTTCCTCTTCCCATTTAAGGGAAGCGAGCGCCCGACTCACTCCGGCGGTGTAAGAGTAGCATCTTTTGGATCCGGTCTCGCCTCGTACTTGTGTGATTCTGAGCGGAGGCTGCCGTAGCGAAGAATCTCGACGAACACTCCTGCGTTCGGCTCCTGCCGGCAGACGCGCTAACGCGCGCGAGATCCTTCGCTCCGCGGACTGCGCTCGGGATGACACAAGAATGGAAGCGGGAAAGAGAACGAATAACTTGCGAGGCGGCTAAAATGGCAGTGACTCAAGATGGATTCGGGCGTAATTCTGATCACATCCGATACTCGAACATGTGGAGACAACAACATGAAATCAATTCGAGTCGAACAAGCCAAAGGTCCCTTCAAGCTGATTGACGAAAAAATCGTCGAGCCTGCGCGCGGACAGGTTCGGATCAAGGTGCAGGCGTGTGGGGTTTGTCATAGCGACTTATTTACCAAAGAGGGAGCGTGGCCGGGGATCAGCTATCCGCGATCGCCGGGGCATGAAATCGCCGGAGTGATCGAGGCGCTCGGTGAGGACGCCGGTGAATGGAAAGTCGGGGATCGAGTCGGTGTCGGGTGGCATGGTGGAAACTGCTTTCGATGCGATCCGTGCCGCCGCGGCGATTTTGTCAATTGCCGGTTTCTGAAGATTCCTGGCATCAGCTATGACGGTGGTTACGCCGCGCATGTAATTGCGCCGGTCGAGGCGCTCGCGCATATTCCCGACATATTGCGGCCGGAAGAGGCAGCGCCGCTGATGTGCGCGGGGATCACTACCTTCAACGCGCTGCGGCATAGCGGCGCGGGGCCGGGCGACCTAGTGGGTATCCAGGGGATCGGCGGCCTCGGGCATTTGGGAATCCAGTGGGCGGCCAAGTCTGGTTACGACGTCGTCGCGATTGGGCGCGGCGAAGACAAGCAGACGCTCGCGCTGAAGCTCGGTGCTCGGCGCTATATCGACAGCGGCAGGCAGGACGTGACGGCGGAGTTGAACAAGGAAGGAGTCGCCGCCGTGATTCTAGTCACCGCGCCCGATCCGAAAGCGATCGGCGCGCTGGTGGATGGTCTCGGCGTGCGCGGCAGATTGGTTATCGTCGGGGCAAGTGCCGACCCGTTCGCAGTCTCGTCGTTCCAGTTGATTGGCGCACAGCACACGATCACCGGGTGGCCGTCGGGGACGTCGAAGGACTCCGAGGACACGCTCAAGTTTGCGGCGCAGACGGGAGTGCGCGCGATGATCGAGACATTCCCGATCGAGCGCGCGGCGGAGGGGTACGAGCGCATGATAACCGGCAAAGTGCGGTTCAGAGCAGTACTGACGCATTGAATTCAGACGGTCCGGTCCCCATTCCCACTATGGGAAAGGGTTAGGGGTAGGTTCCGATGCTTGGCGCCCGTTTTTTTCCGTCATCCTGAGCGCAGCGAAGGATCTCGCGCGAAGCGCGTACGCCAGCCGCAGGAGCGCCCGGCGAGATTCTTCGCTACAGCAGCTTTCGCTCAGAATGACGAGAGAAAAGGATCGTAGAAAAGAGCCCAACCGATGCACGCTTCCAGCTTGAACCGCAGCACCCTCACCTACCGGCCGCGTTGCGGCCGGCCGCCTCTCCCGTAAAATAACGGGCGAGGGATCAGGCAGCGGGCGAGGGAATTTAGAACATGCGCGACGCTAATCGATCACTCTCCGTGCTACTGATCCGCCATGCGGAATCAGTCGCACCAGGAATCTCGGGCCTCGATGAATACACTCGTCCGCTCACCGCAAAAGGAATGCGCGACGCGCAACAACTGTGCGACGCGCTTGCATCTGCGCGCATCGACGCCGCCTACTCGAGTCCCTACTTGCGCGCGCATCAGACGATCGAGCCGATCGCACAAGCGCGCGGGCTCAGCATCGAGACCGTCGATGATCTCCGGGAGCGTTTATTATCGCCGTTAGATTTGCCGGAATGGCGAGCGCATCTCAAGCGCTCATGGGAAGACTTCGACTATGCGCCGCCGGGAGGAGAGACCAGCCGTGAGGCGCAAGCGAGGGTCGTGCGGGTCCTCGATACACTTGCGACTCGCTATACGGCAGGCACGGTGATCCTCGCGAGTCATGGCAATCTGATCGCGCTGGCGCTCAATGCGTTCAAACCGAGCGTTGGCTACGCGTTCTGGGAATCGATCCCGATGCCGGCAGTGTTCAAGCTGATTCGCGAAGGGGACGACTGGACGATCTCGCCCGAGGGATAGTCGACGAAATAATTTCGTCCTACTCTAACAGAAACGTAGGACGGAATTTATTCCGTCAGTCCCCCATTCGATAAAAACGCTCTCCCTTCCCATACTAGCTCGCCTTTTCGGCTGCTGGCTCTTCGTAGTACAGGACGCGCTGGCAGTTGGGGCAGAAGTGTATCTGCAGATGCTTCTGGATCTCGTTGTATAGCTGGGGCGGCAGACGCATCCGGCATCCCTGGCAGGTCCCGCCCGTTGCCTTCGCAACTGCAACGCCTGCGCGACGGCTGAAGATCATCTGGTAGCGCGAGAGCAGGCCTGCGTCGACATTCTCGGCGACTTTCTCGCGCGCCTTGCGCGTCTTGCCGATGTTGCCCTTGAGCTCCTCGACCTCCGCGGCGATTTCCTTTTCCGCCGCGACCAGATCGACGCGGCCCTTGGCGAGCGCCTCGGTCAGCTCCTTGATTCGCGCTGTCCGCACGTCCGCGCCTTCCATCGAGGTGAGCAACTCGGTCTCGAGGCGCTGATTGGTATCCTTCAACGACTCGATCTCATGCGTCAGCGCCTGCAGTTCCTTGTCGTTGCGGACCAGCGTCAGCCGCATCCGCTTGTTGCGGATTCGGACTTCGCCCTCGGCGAGTTCGCGCTCGGCCTTTTTGCGGGCCGTGGTTATTTCCTTGTCTTGTTCGGTAAGGCGATCGAGCTCGGCTTGGTGGCTCTGGTTCTCATCGCGAAGTTGGTCGACACGCCCGGCAATCGAGGTCAGCGATTGCTCCAACTCTTTCAGTTGCCGGTCGATGACCTGGAGGTCCATCAGCCGGTTTATCTCTTCACGCAATTCGTCTCTCCGCTAAAGTTATGCGCGACGCGCAAAGTTTCATTTCAGTGTTTCTTTTCGGCATTATAAGAACCGCCCGCCACTCAGAGCCGCGGGCACGAATGAGATGGGCCCACCAGGATTTGAACCTGGGACCAGCCGGTTATGAGCCGGCAGCTCTGAACCTGGCTGAGCTATGGGCCCTCGCAGATGCATCAAGTGGCTATGATGGTAGCAAGTTCGCGCACCAGACTTAAGGGGCGATCGCTTAAACATTCGTCAAACTTATGGGCATGCGTTTTTCGGTCATCCGCCACGGCCTTCGCGTCGAAGAGCGATTACGGCTTGCGCGTCAGAGACGTCGGCGCCGCTCCCTCGGAGGCGACCCACTTCGCGCGTGCGGCGGCGGCGTTCGAGCGCAACGACGTAGTCGTTGACGAGCGCGCGGCACTTCTCGAGATCGTTGGAAACTTTCGCGGTTTCGTCCTCGATCTCGTCCTGCTGCGGTCCGACGGCGAACTCGCTGACGCGGCCCTGTTCATCGGTAGTCAGCCTATCTGCGATCCATTCCTCGAGTGCAGTGTAAGGTTCGTCGGTCTTGCACAAATCGGCGAGCACGCTGCCGAGGCGAATTTCTTCGAAATTCGCCGTGGCGCCGGACTGCGCAATTTC
>NZ_DATDGQ010000273.1:0-4418 GCF_036522015.1 Binatus sp. (SeqCode) | reverse complement strand
CCCTTTAAGGGAGAGGATCGAAGGTGAGGGTCCTTATACAGCGTGCGCTTCGTGCGCGATTCAAGATTCCGCCTCTGCTCCCTGACATGCGGAGGTTGTGAGAGAAATAAGGAGATGCACACATGGCGGCACGCGTACCCTATTTGAATCGCGAGGACCTGCCCGAGGCCGAGCGCGTGATCTTCGACAACCTCGCCGCAGAGCGCGGCGGCACCGTCGGCAACATCTTCAAAGCACTCGCGCACACGCCCAACCTGTTGCGACGCTTCTGCCAGATAGGAAGCGAGCTTCGCAACAAGACAGAGCTCGACCCAAAGCTCCGCGAACTGGCCATCTGTACCGTCGGACGCCTCACCGATGCGCAGTACGAATTTGTGCATCACTGGAACATCGCGCGCCGCGTCGGCGTCCCGCGCGAGCAACTCGAGGCGCTGGCCGACTGGGAGAAATCCCCGACCTTCAGCGACAGCGAGCGCGCGGTGATTCGCTACGCCGTCGAAGCGACCAACAACGTCCGCGTCACCGACGCGACCTGGAACGCGCTGAAGACGTTTCTCGACACGCGTCGCCTGATGGAACTGGTGCAGAACGTTGCCTTCTACAACATGGTGGTCCGTGTGTTGGTGCCGGTCGGCGTCGAGCTCGAGCCCGGCACCACAAAGCAATAGCTGCGCGGCACTTTTTTATTTGACATCGCGTCAGGTCGATGCGACTTGTTTTTGAAGTCGGCTAAGTCGACCTGTCAGTTGCCAGGAGGTTGAGCGATGGCGGAATTCGACGTTGTCATTCGCGATGGAATGGTGGTGGACGGAACCCGTATGCCGCGCTTTCGCGGCGATGTCGGTATCAAGGACGGCCGCATCGCGAAAATCGGCCGCCTGCGCTCCACCGACGGCGCGCAGACGATCGAGGCATCGGGACTAATCGTCGCGCCCGGCTTTGTCGATCTGCATACGCACTACGATGCCCAACTATTCTGGGATCCGTACTGCTCCATCTCGAGCTGGCACGGGGTCACGTCAGTCGTGATCGGCAACTGCGGGTTCGGCTTCGCCCCGGTGCGTCCCGAGAGCCGCGATCGCGCGATGCTCACGATGACGCGCGTCGAAGCGATTCCGTACGCGTCGATGAAGGCCGGGATGCCGTGGGATTGGATCACGTTCCCCGAATTTCTCGACAGCGTCGATCGCCGTCCCAAGGCCGTGAACATTCTGCCGTACGTTCCGGTCTCGCCATTGCTGACGTGGGTGATGGGTCTTGAGGCGGCCAAGACGCGGCCGCCTACCGAAGAAGAGACGCGCGAGATTTGCCGGCTGCTCGACGAGGCGATGGACGCCGGAGCATGTGGATGGTCGGCGCAGCGCCTCGATCCGAACGGCCCCGCGTGCGTGCAGCGCGACTTTGACGGTACGCCGATGGTAAGCGACCTGATGGCAGACGAAACCTGTCTCGCGTTGGCGCGCGTGCTCGGCCGGCGCAACGAAGGGTTCATCCAGATGACGCTCGTGAGCGCGGATCCGATGCACGACTTGAATCACTTCGAGCAGCTCGCCGAGCTGAGCGGGCGGCCGGTGCTCTACAACGTCGTACAGCCGCGCGATTCGCACCCGTATGTGCATCGCGGGCAAATGCAGTGGCTCGAGAGTTGTCGGCAGCGCGGGCTTCCTGTTTACGGGCAGGCGGTCACCAGTGACACCGGGATGCTGTTCACGTTCGTCGACTGGAACTTGTTCGACGAATGCCCGGCGTGGTGCGACGCGACCACCGGCACTGCGGCGGAACGCAAGACGAAGCTGGCTGACCCCACGCGGCGCGAGGCGCTGCGCAGCCGCCTCCCGCGTGTGATCACCGACGAGTTCGATCAGATTTTCGTTGTGCAGGTCGCGCGCGACGACATGAAGGAACACGAAGGGCTCACGCTCCGCGAGTTCGCCGCGCGCACCGGCAAGCATCCGGTGGACGCGATGCTCGATCTGGCGGTTGCGGACGATCTTCGCACCGAGTTCTACGCGCCGGGACCCAATAAGAACATGGACTACATGAAGGAGATGATCGACGATCCATACTTGATTCCCGGCGTTTCCGACGGCGGCGCGCATACGAAATTCTTTACCGGCGGACAATACCCGACCGAATTCCTCGCGTGGCTGGTGCGCGAGTACAAAATGCTCAGTCTCGAGGACGCGCACTGGCGGCTGAGCGCGCTGCCCGCGATGTGCGCGGGGTTCAGCGATCGCGGAGTGCTCCGCGAGGGCGCTCCCGCCGACGTTGTAGTTTACGATTACGATAAACTGGCGATGCGACCGATCGAAATCGCGCACGACTTTCCTGGCGGCGAATGGCGGCGCGTGCGCAAGGCCGACGGCTATCGGTACATCATGGTGAACGGCGAGATCACAATGCGCGACGGCGAGCAGACCGGCGCGTCAGCAGGGCGGCTGCTGCGCCACGGCAGAGGTGCCTGAGTCGGCCGGATTTGCGGATGATCAAGGCGTTCAACTTTTTCAAGCGCAAGTCCGGACTCAGTATTGACGACTTCCGCAACTGCTGGCTGAACGAACACGCCGCAATCATTCGCGCGATACCAGAACTACGCCGATACGTGGCGTCGATCACGCTGCCGTCGGCCTACCGCAATCGCGAACCGCTCTACGACGGAATTTCAGAAGCGTGGTTCGACGACGAAGCCGCACTCCGTTCCAGCGCCAACTCAGCCCCTCGCCGCGCCGCGTCGGCGGACGACGCGAAGTTCGTCGATATGTCCACGACGGGGTCAATCATCGTCGACGAAATCGTCCAGAAAGATGGAAGGCCCGCCGACGACGCGGTGAAGATGTTCTCACTGCTGACGCGCAAGCCCGGCACCGACGTGGCAGCCTTCCAGTCATACTGGCGGACGCATCACGGCCCGCTAGCCGCGAAAATCCCGCAAGCGCGCCGCTACATCCAATGCCACGTGCGGCCCTCCTCATATGCTGACGGCCGCGCACCCCGTTACGACGGCGTCGCGGAGCTGTGGTTCGACAGTTTTGACGCGGTACGGGACTCCGGCAAGACCGACGAGTATCGCGCAGTCAAAATTGACGAGCCGAAATTCCTCGCGCTGCCGTTCCCATTTCTAATCGCATCCGAACACCGCATCGTGTGACGCTACGTGTCTGTGGGGGTTTGGTCCCACTCGTTGTTCGGACTATAGCCGCAGAGCCAATTTAGCGCGAAGTGACGTTCGACGGAGATCGATCGTACCTCTGACCATTCCCCAGGGCTCAGCTCCGCGTAAGATTTGCCCTTTACCCCGAAGTCGTCGCCGACCAGGAAGTGGATATCGCCGCTTTCGTGTGCGGCAATCGCCGCTCGTCGCACGATGTCCTGATACGATCGCAGTCCCTGCTGGTGCATAGCCTCGCCCGCCGGAAACGGTCGCCCTTCGCGAATGAGCTCTTCCGTGCGGCTGCGCCAATGCCAAAGCTCGGCCAGGTTTCGTGCGCGAGCGATCTCGGATTGGATCCGCAATGCTGCTGAGTCTAAGAAGCTTGTCGGGCGCTTCAAGATCTCAAGCTTCGGGAGGTCGATCTCTGATTGCGCGTCCGGTTCAGGCAACTGAGCGACGAGGCGGAGCGCCCACATGAGAACCTGGGCGGCCTCCAGGCGCCACATTCCGTCGAGATGCTGCTGAAGGGACATCGTAAGCATCGTTTTGGTGGCGAACTCGCGCTCCCAAAGTGACAGATAAGGAAAAATCGGCGACGAGTTCACGGAATCCCAGAAGCGCTTCGATTGGGAGTCGCGCGCATTTGCCAATTCAAGCCGCTCTGCTTCAGTCCGATCCTCGAGCTCAGAAAGCAGCGGCGTTCCTATGGCGTGAGTCACGACACATCGCAAGGCCAGAAGGCGTCCAGCTACTTGCGTGGCGTTCGGCGGCGATTCCACTATCTGAGTTCCATCGTATTAAACTAGCCTAGAGCAGACTCGGCAGGTAACGGTCTTCCTTCAGGCGATGAAACTCCAGACAGATTTCTACGAACACGGAATAGATCTCTTCAACCAGGGACGCTTCTTCGAGTGTCACGAAGCGTGGGAAGAAATCTGGAAGCGCTCCGACGGCGAGGTGAAGCTTTTCTACCAGGGATTGATCCAGGCCGCCGTCGCGATCCTGCATGCCCAGCGCGGAAACCTCGAAGGCGCACGCTCGCTGTACGAGAAGGCATCAGCCAAGCTCGATCCAATTCCGCACGAGCACATGGGCCTCGCCGTCGGCGAACTGCGCATCGAGCTGCGCCGATTTATCGAAGTGGCATGCCGCCGCGACAATGACCCGCTCCCAAATCCGCCTCGATTGCGACGCCTCTCAAAATCAGGCGCTTAAGTTCTCGAACGTCGCGGCTGGAATTACCTCTCCCGCGGCTGGCGACTTTGTC
>NZ_DATDGQ010000272.1:0-14382 GCF_036522015.1 Binatus sp. (SeqCode) | reverse complement strand
GATCGCCGGCCGCACACTCGGCATGCGCAGCGACGACTCACGCCACGACCGCGTCCCGGGCGCGATTGCGCTGCTGGGAGGCGCGCTCACCGGGCTCATCTCGATTGGAATCGGAATCATGGCCATGCCATCGGTGCTGCGTCATCGCTCGAGTCGTTCGCCCGCCACAGCAATCGGATCGCTGGTCATGATTATTTTCTTCGTCAGTCTCGCCGCGACTGTTGGCCGGATGCGCCCCGCACTCATCTCGGCGCTGCGTCACAACGCGTCGCAAATGGTTGCGATCTCGATCTGGGCGGTGCCGGGAGTTGTAATCGGCGGACAGATCGGGCCACGCCTCGCGCAGATGCTTCCCTCGGAGCGCCACGCGCGCCTGTATTTCAGCGCAGTATTGCTGGTCGTCGGTGTGCTGACGTTGGCTCGCGCGGCGGCCGTCCGCTAAGCCAAGGTTAGTTGTCAACGCTCCGCTCGCAAACCGCCACGGCCATGCCCTGCTCGATAACGCTCACCGAGTAGAGCGGTGCTGGTGTCGCCCTCAGCGCAGAAACCTCGGTCTGAAGCTGCGATCAAGATCAGAACTGCGAGTAAACAGCGACGGTTCATCGCCAGCGTCCGCTAGAGCAGGGGGCCGTCGTTCCCAAGCATCGCGCGCCTGATCAACTTGATCGGAACCGCGCCCTGCTTGAGAAACGCGTCGTGAAACTTGCCCAGGTCGAACGCGGCGCCCTGCTGTTTGCGGACATCCTCGCGCAATTTCAAAATCATCAGCTTGCCAAGTTGATAGCGCAGGTAGCCCGGATCGCCGGTCCCTCGCAGCGCTTCGACCATCGCATTGTGCGGAGTCTGATAAGCGTTGTCCTGGAAAAACTTCGCTGCCTGCTCCACCGTCATACCTTGCGTGTGCATCCTGATTCCGACCAGGTACCGACACGCGCGCATCAGCGCCATCTGCAATTGCGCCAGGCGATATTTCGGATCGCCGTCATGCAAGCCCTCGTCGAGCATCATCTGCTCGCAGTACAGGCCCCATCCTTCGATGTCCGCGCCCGACCCATAAATCAGGCGAACGACATCCGGGTTCTGCCGGTTGTTGAGGAACTGCACGTAATGCCCGGGGAAAACTTCGTGCACCGAGGTGTTCGAAATGCTTGGGGCAGAGTAGAAAGCGAGCAGTTGCTCCTTCTTCGCGTCGGGCCACGACGGATCGGGCAGCGTGACGTAATAAAATGCCTCGGGAGTTTTTTCGAACGGCCCCGGCGAATCCATCGACGCGAATGTCGTCGCGCGCGCGTACGGCGGAGTCTCACGCACCATCGGCAACACGTCCGACGGAATAGTGGCGATATGATGCGCGATGACGTACCCGCGAATGCTCGAAAGTCCGGCCGCGACGGTCGGCAACACCTGCGTCGCGTCGGGATGCGCTCGCGAGAGCGATTCCATTACTTCAGCCGGCGATTGCTTCGGGTCGATCAAGGCCGCCGTCTTCTGAAATTCATCCCGCAGCCGAGCCAGTTCCTTGACCCCCACCTGTTCCAGCTGATCGAGCGGCATATCGACCATGTCAGCATCGTTGAGCATTCGTCGATACGCGTCGGCGCCGATCGCGTAGTCGCCCGACGCCTTCGGCATCAGCTCGTTCTTCAGCCACCTGGAGTAATCGTCGATTGCTGCGACGAGGTCCGCATTGGCCTTGGCGAACGCCTGCTTGTCGGGACCGTCGGCGACCTTTGCGAACGAGAGCGGAACGTCGTTTTTGAAAAATCCAATCGTCGCCGGCATTTGCTGCAGCGCAATATCGACGAACACCTTCGGCGTAAGGGCCGGCTTCAAGTTTTTGCGCGCGGCGTCGAGATTCTTAAGCGCCGCAACCTCGCGCGCAGTTACCGAACGCATCCTGATCTCGGGTGGCGCGAACTCGCGCTTGATCAGCGCGTTTATCGCCGACGTCGGCAGATAGATCTCAGGATCGCGCTGGTAGCTGCGGATTTGTTCCGTCCACAGCAGTTCGCCGTCCGCATGCGCCATCAGCCATTCGCGATCCGCCTCGTTTGCGGGCGAGAGAGATTTCGCATCGTCAGCGCCAAACAATGCGATCCACTTTCTCGCATGTCGTATCGTCTCGTCGATGCCCTGAGCGCTCACATCGTCAACCCGATCGTCGAAACGATGATCTCCCAGGTGCGTCGCGCGTTCCGGGTAAAGCCGTAGCTCGGCCTGGACAAACTCCGTCACCTGCGCTTTGAAGGCGCGGTCCGGCGCCGACCCTGTTTCGGCGCCCCCCGGCGCCGCGATCGCCATGATGAGCGCGGTCGCGAAGGTGAAACGCGCTGTGAACGTAGCCGCGGTCTTCACCCAGCTACTTCAGCGTACCGGCGAACAATTCGGCTAGCTTTTCAAACGCGCGATCGGCCTGCGGCTGGTTGTAAACCGGGGCGTCCGCCGTCGTCCAGCCGTGAAACGCACCATCGTAAACTTCGCTTTCATATTTTCCACCCCACGCGGCGAGTGCCGCGTCGAATTTTTCGATCGCCTCCGGTGGCATGCTGCGATCCTTGGTCGCATGTCCGAAGTAGAGTCGCGCCTTGATGCGCGGCAGGACGAGATGCGGGCTCGTCGGCTCATCGGTGTAGAGTCCGCCGCCGTGGAATGACGCCATCGCGGCAACTTTGCCGGGCATCGCCGCGGCCGTGCGCATCGCAAAGGCGCCAGTGAAGCAGTAGCCAACGACGCCGATCGATCCGCCGTTCGCGGCTTTGTGCGAGGTAAGAAAATTGACGTACGCGGTCGCGTCGCGCTCGACCGCTTCAGGAGTCATCGGCGCCCGCAGCTCCTCGAATCGCTGCATCCTGCGCGGATCCCCCATTTCAATCTTGACGTCCATAACCGGCGGCTTGGCGGTGCGATAGAACACATTGGGCATCAGCACGGTGTAGCCTTTCCCGGCCAGCCGCTTCGCCATGTCGCGATGCGACTGCCGGATGCCGCCGATGTCCGTCAGGTGGATGACGCCGGGCCGGCGCTCACCGCCTTCAGCTCGAAAGATCAAGCCGTCGGCGGTTCCGTCTGGTGTGCGAATCTCGATTGCTTCTTCGATCATTTGCTCGCTCCTTGGAATCTTGTGGTGCGTCCGATCCATATACCACAGACGAGGAATTTCTCGCGCTATTGACAGCTTTCGAGACATCGGCAACCGCTTTCATCGAGCCGATTGGGCTGGGACTATTGGCTGGGTGTAGCGAATGCCGAGCCGGATTCATCAATTCTACGCAGTAGCTTTCGAGGAGAACTTCTCGCTCCGCCAGATTGCGCCCGCATTCCCGGAAGCAAGGACGTCGCCGCTCGAGATGTTCGTGCCAATCGAGTCCGACGGCGGCCTCTACTTTTTCCCCTTCGGCGCCATCGTCACCCACGACGTTCCCGCAGACCAGCGCGAACGCATCTTCGGCCGCCTCACCCAGGTCCTTCCGAAGCTGACCACCCGCATCATCCGCGAAGATTACTCAGTGTTCGAAGATTCTTCGGCGACAATCGGAATTTCGGACGGGATGCTGCGGGTGGACAAGCTCACTCCGCAACGCGCGGGAATTGTCGCGCTGACCGTCGGTCAGAGCGCCGCGATGGAGTATTACGAGCGCATCGTGGACGGCCTGTTCGCACGGACCGCGCAGTTGGTCGATCGGATGGCTACCCGCGGCAAGGTGCCGTATCGGGTTACCCCGTTGCATCGCTTCATCGGCGAGGCAATTTCGTCGCGCACCGAAGTCCTCGCCGTCCTCCATCTGCTCGACAAGCCCGACGCAGCATGGGAGGACCCTGCGATGGATCTCATCTACGATGACCTGCGCGACGAATTCGATCTCGTCGATCGTTACGCCGCGCTGACCAGCAAACTGCAGAGCATCCAGGACTCGCTGGTGCTCGTGCTCGACGTCGCCCGCGATCGCCGCCTGGTATTGCTCGAAGTCATCGTCGTGCTGCTGATTCTGCTCGAAGTGATCCTGAGCATCGGCCACTTCACTTTGTAGGAATATTCGACATTTCGCGTTAATATTGTCGCAACACTCGTCTGGTACCTTGATCGTGGCGCGAACTTTATTCTCGCGCCTTCCATTATTGGGGGCATTTGATGTCAGACGGAACTTCACCGCATGAAAAAGCAATCGACGCCGGGCTTCTGCTGCCGGGACAGTACGCCGACCTGGTCAGGCGTAATCACGTAATCGAAGGTGAGCTGAAACTTCTGCTGGCAGTTTTGGAAGACGCTATTCGATGCTACCTGCGATACGCGCACGTAAAAGACGGCGAACGCCGCCGCGAGTTCATCGAGGTCAGGAACTGGTTCGAAGGCGCTCGAGCCGGCGCCCGCCGCGGCGATATTTTCAGCTTCGAAAATCTTTGCGCGGCGCTTGGCATCGAGCCGCAAATCCTGCTCGCGCGCCTGCAGATCCTGACCATCGGCGACCTTCCGTCGCGGCGCTACCAGATGCGCCGGCATCGTCCCCTGTCGAGCCTGCGCCACGCCAACGGGGTGCGCGCGCACGGTCCAGTCCGCTCGCACGGCTCGTGACGACAGCTTCAGTTCGGTCCGAACTGCCAACGCGTCGCGCTGCCCTGAAATTCACCAGGCGTCGCGTCAACGCCAATCACCTTGCGCGGACGCACCGCGAAAATCGGCCCCATGTCGAGCACCGTCTCGATTTTCAAGTCCCACTCATACTTCGGATTGTAGGCCTCGACGAACCGCCGAATTGTCTCCGCATCGGTGATCTTCTCCGCGCTACCTTCGAGTGAGACCGCCTGCGTTCCGTCTTCAGGGCACACGACGCAATTTGGATTCGCCGCGAGATTCCGCGCCTTGCGCGACTTCGCGCCGCTGCTGAAGTAGAACGCATCGCCGAGCCAAACCCCCCACACCGGCACGCAATGCGGCCGGCCGTCCGGGCATGTTGTCGCCACCCAGTAATTGCGCGATTTCGTTAGTCGCTCGACCGCCCAATCCCACGGCAGCAGACCACGGCCGCCGGTTGCGTCGAGGATTCCATAACCGGGCATGTAAGGCCGGCTCGATTCAGGCGTCGCTGGCTGGTTTCCCATGCCGGCTACGATCTCACTGGGAGATTATTTCGCGCAACCGATTGGAAGCAAAAATTTGCGCGAGACGCGAGGCTGAAGCATTCGCGGGACTATCCCGGATGCTCCAGCCTGTTCCCGCGCTCGCGCAAAACTCAAAACGCCCAAAACGAAAACGGACTAACTTTCGTTAGTCGCGCCATCGTGCCCAGTCATGATGATGCTCACGGACCCATTCGGGATGATGGTTGTACCACCAGCCGCGGTCGTGCCACACGTGAGCTTCATCGTAGTCGCCGTCATATACGCGCCACTCGGGGTACGTCTGGACCCATTCCGGATGATGCGTGTAGATCCAGCCCGGATGGTTGTCATGCCACCAGTGTGCGTCGTGCCATTCGTGATGCTCGTCCCAATCACCATCGTGATCGCGCGCATGCGAAACCGCTGGCGCAGCCGCAAACAGCGCTGTCAGCGCCGCAGCGGTGAAAATTGTTCGAAGTTTCATTCCTGGTACCTCCTGAAAAATGCAATCGTGAGCGAGAAGATGCCTCGCGTACTGAATACGATGCATCGACAATGCCAGTTTCAGGGGCACGTAAAATCGCGAAAAATCAGCATTCTCCGCGAGCAATTATCCCGAAATCAGCAGCCGATTCGGAAATATCTACCGACAAATTTGCCTGTCTGAAGGACGCTCGCAGGAGTGATTTGGTGTCGCTAGTCGTGCGGGAACTTTGAGGTCGCCGTATCAAGCAGTGCAATCAAATTGCCCGACGAATCCTCGATCAGCGCCGTTTCGCCGTGCTCCTGCTGGCAGACATCGCCGATCACCTTGGCTCCCCTGGCCTTGAGCTCCGCGACGAAATCCTTGATCCCCGTCACTTCGATCGAAACGTGATTGGCGGACTCACCTGATCGCGGCTGCAGCGCGATGCTCCCGCCGCCCGGAACCGCGAAGAACGCCCAGCGGTTCGGAAAGTTCACAACCTCTTTCAGCCCAAGCACGTCGCGATAGAAACCGATCGCGGGATCCCAGTCGTCCACGAAATAAATCGTCGTCTGCATCCGTCGTATTGGCATGCAGTCGTCGTAACATATTTCTACGAGGCCGTGAAAATGCGTGCGAAATATTCGTCGCGTCGGTCGCGAATCTCAAACCCGCGAGTCGCCCATCCTAGTAGGCAAATCTGCTCAGCACGAACACGCTGCCATTCGGTCCGATACGGACGCATTCGGCCTGGCCCTTGTAGTCGGGATTGCAAATCGGCTTGTCGGCGACTGCACACCTGTACAACCCGGCTTCGACCTGCTGGCACTGGCTGAGATCGAAATGTAACTCGGTCTTCTTCTCCATCGCTGCCCGCCGGGCCCACGGATTGTCTTCCCGTCCTTGCGGTTCCCCAGGCACGTCACCGACATAAGGACTGGCGCGAGTGTATGACGGACTCCCGCTCATCGGACCTATACTCGGAGCTGCGAACCCACCTAGCGCTAAACACGTTTGAGCGGGCGCGAGAGCAAAAGCCAACGCTGCGATGATTCCAATTGTTCCGATCTTTATCTTCATGATATCCTCGTATCTGGCTCCAATGCGGCGCTCTGCCGCACCTATAGATAGGTTTAACAGACCGGCGCACCCCCGACAATTAGGTTTCTTCAAAGAGCGGTTTACCGGTTGGTTATGCCGCTGGATAAGACGGTAGCGGCGCATTTCGGCGCGCCTGCACCATCACCACCGATCCTATTCAGGCGTGGAAGCGACCGGCATCGAGGGCGCCGCCGTGACGGCAGCTTGCGTCCCGGCGGAAGCCGACGGAGCTGCGGCAGGGGCGGCAACCGGCACGGAGGCGGCAGCTGCGGAAACCGGCGCGGCCGCGCTGGTTTCGATCTGAGCCGCCGGCGATGGGGCCGCGATGGGCGACGCCTGGGCCTCGGAGGCCGCGCTTGTCGCTGGTGGTGCTCCCGACGCCGCTGAAGCTGGCTGCGAGTTCGGCTCGAGATGCGCCGTCAGCGTCAGATGGTCATGTCCCCAGGCCGCGCCGTCCGACATATCAACAACCATCGGGATTATGTACGCAAGGAAAGCCCAGGCTTCATAGCCCCAGCGAAAGCTGACGGGGTCTTGCAGTTCCTCCGGCTGGTAGCCCGCTTTCGCAACCGTGATGTGGACCTCCTGCTTCGACGGGACGGTGAACGTGACAGGAGTCGGTCCCTTGTCGGCGTCGTTCACACTTACCTCGGCGCCCGGCGGATCCGAAACTACGGCGATCTCATCTGAGGTCCCCTTCAGCATCGTGGCGCATGAAGAGCCCAGCAATGAGCAGGCCGCAAGCGCACAGACGACAAGTCTCTTCACAATCCCCCACAATGAACGCAAAGAATGCGCGAAAATTACTCCGCCTTAAGAGTTGGCGCAAGCGAAGGGTTTACCCGCGGATCTATGGTGGGCAGGGAGTGAATCGAACACTCGACACAAGGACTTTCAGTGCTCGTAACAGGCTCAGCCTGGCCGACCACAAGGCTCACTTGTCAAAGTCGGGTTCGCCCGGCGCTCAGAAGAACTATCCTGAACTTCAAATAGGGTAAATTCACGCCACCGATCTCCGGGATCCTTGCTGAGTGCCCTATGCACGGGCGTCAAGCGTGCGTCCAAGCTCTCACCATCATAGCCGAGAATCTTCCAGTTACATTGATTTGCGATGAGGGGGGGAAAATCGACGACATATTTGATCTTGGCACTGTCGATGTATTCCACTACCTCTCCTTTGAGGGCATACGGATAAATCTGATCGTTGACCAGACCGTCGAGATTGATGATTCTCCCATCAGTAAAATATCCGGGGATGCCTGAATTCCATCCTCCGATTCGGCCTGCAAATTGATGGTCACGCAAGTATTCAGCCATTTCCAGGACGTACCCCTGGTTTTTCCAAAACGGCTGGTAGGTTTTTGCAACGTTCACGCTGACAAGCAGCGCAACCGCGCCGATGACATACGCAAGCTTTATCCGATAGCGAGTGGCGAGTCGTCCGATGGAACCCAGCACCAGCACCATAGGCATCACGAAATTGACGGTATACCAAACCTGAGGATCGCGAACGGCGCCGTAGACCAGCAGATATAGAACAATCGCACACAATCCGCAGCTCGTGAGCAATGTGCGATCACGGATGCCGATTTTCCTCGGCTTCAGCCTCATGTGCGAGTCATCGTTCTTGCCGGCCGCGAGGCCGTAAAGCCTTGCAGCTAATACCTTGCAGCTAATACAAGGACAAGGCACATGACGATCGATACGAATGCCCAATTCGACGACGTTAGTGTAGCAAGCACCAGCACGATGGGCCGGCCCGCCGAGTATCCTACTCTCTTTCCCCACAGGGCTTTCGTCATTGCGCTGTCAGAAAGAAAATGGCCACTGAATAGAAAGTTGTGCAAGAAAACCGCGCCAACGCCGACGGCCGTGCCGATTAAGCCGCAAAGAGACTTCACCAGATATACCTTATGGCGCTTCATAAGGTATGCAATCGAACATGTCAGGAAGATAGCGAAGGGAAGCCCTCCGAAATCACTACGTGCAAGACTCCCGACAAAGCCGAGCAGGAAGATGCCCACAAGCATTGACCGACTCTCCCCGTGCGATAGGAATATGGCGCTGGTGTAGAGAGCTGCGATCAGTACTACGTAGGGATATTCCAGCAAGCCGGTACTCATGAGCGTAAAGGATGGGGCGGTGAGAATCAGAAATGTTGGAACTAGGGCAAAAGCTCCGAATTTCTTATACGCGAAGTTTGTGACTGTGAATGCGCTCACGATTGAAAGACCAAGGCCTACCGCCATCCAGAATTTAATTGCCAACCATGGATGGGCCAGTAACCTTGGAGTAAGACTCATTAGATATACGTTCAGAAGATGAAAGCCCGTGGTCGTAGTAAACCCTCCGTCGAATGACCACCTGCCTGTGCTCAGGAAGTGCCGCGCGATCTGAAGCTCGAAGAATGCGTCATCTGCAAGGAAGCAGATCAGCACCTTGTGTGGAATTAAGATCAACCAGATGTAGTGGACGATCGCGAGGACGGCGACAGCGCAGCTTACCGTGACCGGACGGAGATACCTAAGGAGATTGAAGGGCCGAACCGGCCCCTTGATTTCCTCCGCCCCAAGATTCCTTTGAGTTAAACCGGTGGAAATCGGTACGACTCCCCCTTGATTTCATTCCATATCACTTGCCCGACGCCCCTTAGCCAAACCTTATCGCCCGTCTTCTCTCGCAAAGTCATTGGCTTTTTGGTGGGCAGGGAGTGAATCGAACACTCGACACAAGGATTTTCAGTCCTTTGCTCTACCGACTGAGCTACCTGCCCACCGTGTCTGCTTGCGCGGTGAGGCGAACCTCCATTCGTACCGATGATTGCCGCGCCTTGCAACGGCTAGCCGGCGACGGGCGTGACCGCGACCGAGACCGCCTGCCAGATTCCGTCCCGCTTGGCGAAGACTCGCAGGAAACGCTGGTCGACAACGATGCGGCCGTCGTCCGCCAGTTGCAGCCGTCCCCGGCTGATACCGGTGTCTCCGAACACCCGCACGTATTGCTCGCTGAATGTCGCCATTCCAGGCCGCCCGCCCGGCGGGTTGATCATCAGGATCGCCTTCGCGATGGGTTCGTTCAAGGCGGTCCAACCGGTGAAGTCATCCGCGAGGATGTGCGCCAGCGGCGAGCGGTCGGCGCGCCGATATGCCTCGTTCCACTCGTTATCCAGGCGCAATATCTGCGCTTCATCGTTTGCTTGCGTCCCCATAGCGCTTCCCCTTGGCGCCCCTTATCGCTTGAGCGTCGCCACTCGCGACTCGACGAAATCGATCACCTTGCCTTCCAGGTTCGCGCCGTCGAGCCGGTCGATCTCCTGCACTCCGGTCGGACTCGTCACGTTCACCTCGGTCAGGTAGTCGCCGATGATGTCCAGCCCGACAAAGTACAGCCCGTCGCGTTCCAGCCGCGGCTTCAGCATCCGGCAGATGGCGCGATCGCGCGCCGTGATCGGCGCCTTCACGCAGTTGCCACCGACATGGATATTGCCGCGATGCTCGTCGTCGCGCGGCACCCGCAGCATGCATCCCAGCGGCTCGCCGTCGAGCACGATCAGCCGCTTGTCGCCCTTGCGGGCCTCGGGGATATAGCGCTGCGCCATGATTAGCCGCGTTTCGAATTGCGTCACCGTTTCGAGAATCGCCCCGAGGTTCCGATCTTTGGCGGCGGCGAGAAACACGCCCTCACCGCCGTGACCATCCAGTGGCTTGACGATCATCTCGCCGCCCTGCTCGACGAGAAATGTCTTGAGCCGCGGGATTTCGTAGGTCACCAGCGTCGGCGGAATCGCGTCGGGGAAATTCAGCGAGTAGAGCTTCTCGTTCGCCTCGCGCAGGCCCGCGGGCTTGTTGAGTACGAAAGTCTTCCGTTCATCGGCGAGGCTGAGCAGCATCGTGGCGTAGAGATAGGCGGCGTCGGCCGGCGGATCCTTGCGCATGAAGACCGCGTCGAAATGTTCAAGCGGATACTCGACGCCGTCGTCGAGAAATTTGTAATGCGGAGTCCCGCGTCGCGTGAGCTCGCACTGCCGCGCCCGCGCGATCACTTGCCGGCCGTGCACGTAGAGGTCGCGCAGTCCGAGAAAATAAATTTCGTGGCCGCGGAATTGCGCCTCGAGCATGAAGACGAACGTCGTGTCCTTGTCGACCAGCACCCGCTCGAGCGGGTCCATGATGAACGCGAATTTTCGCGCCACCGGCTTATTTTGTTTCGGCATCTTCGCCTGATCCTTGCGCATCGTAAAGTAACCCCGCCGCTATGCTGACCGCCGCCAGAGCCGCTGTCTCGCTCCTGAGGCGATTTGGCCCAAGGCCCGCCGCGACGAATCCTGCCTCCCGCGCTTTAGCGCGCTCGTCGACGTCGAAATCGCCCTCCGGTCCGACCGCTATCAATATCGCACGCGGATGCACGCGTCGAATCACCTCGCCAAGCGGCTCTCCTGCCTGCGCACAGATCACGCCGAGCGTTTCAGGCGGCACGCCACGAATCATGTCGTCGATGCCGATGGGCGCGCGCACTTCCATCGCGGACGGAGACTGGCTCTGCATGGCTGCTGCGTGCGCGAGCCGGCCCCACCGCGCGAGCCGCTCTGCCCCCGGCGAACGAACCAATCCGCGCGCACAGACTAGTGGCCAAAGCTCGGACGCGCCCAACTCGGCGGCCTTCTCGACGATGAAGTCCATGCGCGGGCCCTTGATGATCGCGGCGGCCAGGATGATTTGACCACAGGCACTTGGCGCTGATGATGATTCGATGCGCACGATCGCGCGGTCGCGTTCGTAACGCTCGATCACGCCGCGATGCTCTACCCCCGCGGGATCGAGCATCGCCACCCGTGCACCGACCGCCAGCCTCAGGACTATACGCATGTGATGCAGCTCGGCGCCCTCGACATGCGCGAGGCCGGTCGCATTCGGGGCACGCGAGATCGAAAAACGGGGCGGCCTTCCAGCTTCCATCAGCGGGGCGCTGGCGCCATCACGATCGTCGTCCATCCGCGATGCGTCTTGCGGGTGATACATCGCAGCGGTGACCGGTAATGACTCAACACGTCGTCGGCTTCGTCGGCGAGGAAGCCGCCAAGGACCAGGCGTCCGCCGGGCGCGACGATTCGCTTCAGATGCGGCGCGAGCTCGATCAAGGTGCCGCTGAGGATATTCGCCATGATCAGATCGAAATGGCGATGGATCGAAACGAGCGGCACCGACGAGAATCGAATCGACTTCTCGACGCCGTTCAGGCGCGCATTGGCGCGCGCGTTCTCCAGCGCCGTCGGATCGACGTCGATCGCGATGATCTCGCCGTCGCGCGTGCCGAGCAGTGCCGCCGCGATCGCCAGGATGCCGGAGCCTGTGCCCGCATCGAGGATCGATCGCGGCGCGTGCGCGCCAACGATCGTTTCGATCGCGCGCAGCGCGCCCGCTGTTGTGGGATGGTGGCCGGTGCCGAAAGCTTGGGCAGGCTGTACCACGAGAGTCATTCGGCCCGCCTCACGCTCGCGCTTCCATGGCGGCACGATCAGCAATCGGCGTCCGACGCGAAACGGGCCGAAGCGCCGCATCCAAAGCGTGGACCACCCGGGATCGACGATTCGTCTCGTGCCGTCGTCGCCGGCACCGTCGGCGAGCATCCCGGCCTGCTCCAGCGTGAGCTTGAGTCGCGACAGATCTGCGGCAGAAATGGCGTCGAAGTACGCTTCGAGCGCAACCGTCTTCTGCTCGCGGGCGTGTGGCAGCTTCATCCCGGCTACGGCGCATCCGATAGCGCCGCCCGCGACGAGGATTCCCGCCGCCTCATCCGCAAGATGCGCGTGCGTGCGGAATATCGCTCTCGTGTAACTTCGCCGGGATGCGGATGCGCGTTGCATTGTGGTCGGGCTGGAGTTTGGCATACCTCTGTCAGCCTGACGAAGCGAGCAACGCGCGCGGGGCGGGTCTCCGGACAGCTTCGCGCCAGCGAAGCCGGTTCCGGTTTCCGAGATCGCTAAGCGGTCCTTACAAGCGCGAGCATTGTTCACTGGTCGGGGTCGGCGCGTTTGCGCCTGTGCGCGACGAACGCGTAAACTCGCATCATTATTAGACTTCAATTGTTCCAACGTGGTGGAGGCGGGCTGTGCTGAACATAGCCCATCGCGGGGCGAGCGGTACTTTTCCCGAGAACACCCTGAGCGCTTTTCGCGCCGCGATCGACGCGGGCGCGGACATGTGCGAGCTCGACGTTCAGCTCACGCGTGACGGCAACGTCGTCGTCATCCATGACGATACTGTCGAGCGTACCACGGACGGCAAGGGCGAGGTCGCGGAGCTGACGCTCGAAGAGCTCAAGCGCCTGGACGCGGGCGCGAAGTTCAAGAGCGGTGTGCTGAAGGGCGAGCGGATTCCCACGCTCGACGAAGTTTTTTCAATGACCAGTGGCAAATGTGGGCTGAATATCGAGCTTAAGGCGGGCGGCGTGGAGCAGCAGGTAGCGCAGATCATGCAGGCGCGCAATGCATTCGGCGATAGCATCGTGTCGAGCTTCGATTGGGAATATCTGAAAAACATTCAGCTGCTCCATTTCAATATTCGCATCGCTCTGCTGGCCGAAGAGAAGCCGGTTGACCTGATGACGAACGCCGTGGCGATGCGCGCGCATGCGATCAACCCGCGCTGGGACATGGTGACGGCCGACCTGTGCAAGGCGGCGCACGAGCGCGGCCTCAAGGTGTACACCTGGACTGTAGATGCGGACGCGCGGATGCGCGCGCTCGCCGAGTGCGGCGTTGACGGGATCATGACTAATTACCCCGAGCGGTTGCGGACGGTGGTGGGCGGCTGATGGGACGTTTCGGCGACGACAAAATCGAGGAAGTCCGTTCGCGGGCCGATATCGTCGAGATTGTCGGCGCGCACGTGCGACTGCGCCGGGCGGGGCGCAACTTTGTCGGGCTGTGCCCATTCCACAATGAGAAGACGCCGTCGTTCTCGGTGAATGCCGAGCGCGGATTCTTTCATTGCTTTGGATGCGGCGTTGGCGGCAGCGTTTTCAATTTCATCACGCGCGTCGAAGGTCTGACGTTTCCCGAAGCGGTGCGGTCACTTGCGAAAAAGTACGGCGTCACGCTCCCCGAGCACGACGTGTCCGGCCCGGGCGCCGGCGAGCGCGAGGCGATGCTCAAAGCGAGCGAGGTTGCGGCGGAGTTCTTCGCGCATGTGCTGTGGAACACCACCGACGGCGCGATGGCGCGCGACTACCTGAAGTCGCGCGGGATCAGTGTCAAGACTGCGCGCGCGTTCATGATCGGATACGCCCCGAGCCGGCCTGCTTCGCTGGCGAAGGCGCTCGAGAAGCGCGGTCTGCGCGAGGCGGGCATCAAAGTAGGGCTCGTTAGGAAAGACGGCAACGACGCTTACGATATGTTTCGCGGGCGCGTGATGTTTCCGATTCGCGACGCTCAGGGCCGCGCGATCGCATTCGGGGGCAGGGTGCTCGACGCGCGGCTGCCCAAGTACATCAACTCGCCCGAGTCGCCGCTCTATTCGAAGACGCGCACTTTATACGGACTGTTCGAAGCGCGGCAGGCGATCTCGTCGAGCGCGTCGTCAGGAAAAGATCGCGCAATCCTGGTCGAGGGCTACTTCGACGTGATTGCGCTCTGGCAAGCGGGGTTCAAGGAAGCGGTCGCTGGATGCGGCACGGCACTGACCGTCGAGCAGCTTCGTGTACTGAGCCGATACACGAAG
>NZ_DATDGQ010000271.1:0-1783 GCF_036522015.1 Binatus sp. (SeqCode) | reverse complement strand
GATCCTTGCGTTCGGCCGCATGATGCGCGGGCAGGCTCGCTTTCGCAGATCGGACCTGATGCTCGCAATTCAGCAGTGCGGCGCGGACGCGCTCGGAATCGTAGCGCTAATCAGCTACCTGGTCGGAATCATCCTGGCGTTCATGGGCGCGATCCAACTCAGTCAGTTCGGCGCTCAAATCTACGTCGCTGACCTGGTCGGAATCGGCGTCACCCGTGAGATGGGTGCGATGATGACCGCGATCATCATGGCAGGCCGCACCGGCGCAGCGTTCGCGGCCGCGCTGGGCACGATGAAGGTAACCGAGGAAATCGACGCGCTCTCGACGATGGGAATTTCGCCGCTCGAGTTTCTAGTGCTGCCACGCATGATCGCGCTGATATTAATGATGCCGCTGCTCTGCCTCTACTCGGATCTGATCGCCATCTTCGGCGGCGCAACGATCGGATCGCTGATGCTCGGCATTTCGCTGACCGTCTACTTGCACGAGACCGCACGGTCGATAACCGCGGGTTACATAATTGGCGGACTGGTGAAGGCCACCGTCTATGGCGCGCTGGTGGCTCTGTCCGGATGCATGCGCGGATTTCAATGTGGCAGCAGTTCATCGGCGGTCGGCGAGGCGACCACATCGGCGGTAGCGACCGGAATCGTGCTGATCGTCGTTGCATGCGGCATCTTCGCGTTCGTCTACCACGCGCTGGGCATATGAACCCGGGTAGCGGATGACGAAATCGAGCGAAGCAGGCGCGAGACCCGCGCGCGCCGGCGCCTTCGAGGCGCGAATCGAAGTGCGCGATCTCACGATGGCGTTCGGCGACTTCGTAGTGATGCGCGACCTGAACTTCATCGTGCGCCGCGGCGATATCCTCGTGGTGATGGGTGGAAGCGGATGTGGCAAGTCCACTCTGCTGCGTCACATGATCGGACTGCTCGAGCCCGCACGCGGCGAGATCCTGTACGAAGGAAAAAGCTTCACCCGCGCATCAACCGAGGAACGCCAGCATATGCTGCGGCGCTTCGGCGTAACCTATCAGTCCGGCGCGCTGTGGAGTTCGATGACGCTCGCGGAGAATGTCGCATTGCCGCTCGCCGAGTTCACTGATCTGAGCGAATGGGAAATTCGAGCAATCGCGAGGCTCAAACTGTCATTGGTCGGACTCAAAGGTTTCGAAGACTATTATCCGAGCCAGATCAGTGGCGGTATGCAGAAGCGTGCGGCGCTGGCACGGGCGATGGCGCTGGATCCGGACGTGCTCTTCTTTGACGAGCCGTCCGCGGGACTTGATCCGATAAGCACCCGGCTCCTCAACGAGCTGATCATCGAGCTCCGGGACAGTCTGGGCGCGACGATTATGGTCGTCACGCACGACCTCGCGAGCATCTTCATGATCGCAAACAACTCCGTGTTTCTCGACGGGATATCGCGCCGGATGATCGCGCAAGGCGATCCGCGCGAACTGCGCGACCATTGCGATATTCCCGCCGTGCAAAAGTTTCTTCGCCCTGACTTCGAAAGTCGCGCAGAGGCGCAGACCGATGGGTAGACGCGTGAGTCCGGCGCTGGTCGGAGCGTTCGCGGTTGGCGCGGTCGCGATAATTGTCATCGCGATCGTCGCGCTTGGTTCGGGCCGCCTGTTCCGCAAGACTCGCGAGTACGTGATGTACTTTTCGGGCAGCGTGAACGGTCTGCTGGTCGGCGCGTCCGTGAAGATGGAAGGCGTGCCGGTCGGCGCGGTCAAGGAAATTCGGCTCGGCTTCAATCCGCGCGGCGAGCCGGTCG
>NZ_DATDGQ010000270.1:0-2934 GCF_036522015.1 Binatus sp. (SeqCode) | reverse complement strand
GCATGAAAGCGCATCATCATCGAGCGCTCGTCCTTCGCGCCAAAGCGATCCTTCATGATGCGCGCCCACATCCGGCGCGCCGCGCGGAACTTCGCAATCTCTTCGAAGAAATTGTTGTGCACGTTGAAGAAAAACGACAGCCGGCTCGCGAACGCGTCGATCTGCAGCCCCGCCTTGAGCGCCGCATCGACGTATGCGATCCCGTCGGCGATCGTGAACGCGAGTTCCTGCGCGGCGGTCGAGCCGGCCTCGCGGATGTGGTAGCCGGAAATCGAAATCGTATTCCAGTTCGGAACTTCCTTCGTCGCAAAACTGAAAATGTCGGTGATGATCCGCATCGAGCCGCGCGGCGGATAGATGTACGTCCCGCGCGCGACGTATTCCTTCAGCACGTCGTTCTGGATCGTGCCGTTGACCTTGCTCCAGCTGACGCGGCGGCGCTCCGCGACGACCAGGTACAATGCCAGCAGGATCGACGCGGTCGCGTTGATCGTCATCGAGGTTGAAATTTTGTCGAGCGGCAGCTCAGCCAGCAGTACGTCCATGTCGGCCAGCGAACAAATCGGCACGCCCACGCGACCGACCTCGCCGTCGGCCAGCAGATGATCCGAATCGCGGCCCATCTGCGTCGGTAGATCGAACGCAACTGAGAGTCCCGTCTGACCCTGCTCGAACAGGTAACGGTAGCGGCGGTTTGATTCTTCCGCGCTGCCGAAGCCCGCGTACTGGCGCATTGTCCACAGCCGCCCGCGATACATCGTGGGCTGCACGCCCCGCGTAAACGGATACTCGCCGGGAAAACCGAGGTCGTTGACGAAATCGAAGTCGTTCAGGTCTTCGGGATCGTACGCCCGCTTGACGTCGATTCCCGAGCTCGTGACGAACTTATCTTTGCGCTCCGGCCCGCGCTTCAGCGACGGATTGAGTTTGCGTTCCTCCCAATCTTTGCGGGCGTCTGCGATTTTGCGATCGTCGTCAGGCATCGTACCTTCACTCTACCAGTGGAATACGCTGGGTCGGTAGTGTTTCAGTTTGAAGTGTTGCAACGGTGCTCCGCGACATGAAAGTTCGCTCGCCTCAGCGCATTTCGTTCACGACGCGAAGCCATCCGCTCGTCCGCGCGCGCTTTTTCATATTCCTCCGAAGGTCTTGGAGTTATTCGCTTCCGCTCAGCAGCGGCGATGTGTTCGCGATTGCGTTCCTCGAACTCATTCCACAAGCGATCATAGACTTCACAATTCATCGGTTTTCTCAAACTGAGATACTACCGCTGCGTCTCCTACTCGATAACCATCATCAGTTGGCCCTTCTCGACCGCCTGACCTGCGGCCACTTTCACTTCAACGATTTTGCCAGCCTTGGGCGCTTTGACTTCATTTTCCATCTTCATCGCTTCGACGACGATGATTCCCTGGCCCGCTTTGACTTCGTCGCCGGCCGCGACCAGCAGGTTGACGACCCGTCCCGGCATCGCGGATTTTATTTCCACGCGGCCGCTGACCTCGCGCCGCTTGCCGGCCGCGCGCGCCGTGCGTCGGGCTGCGTCGGCGATGGTCAGCCGCGTCGAGCCGCTCCGCGAAGCGACCACGGTTTCGTCGCCGTCGCGTGCCACGTCGAAATCGAACGAGCGATTGTCAACGATCACCGAAAAGGACACCGGCCCGACCCTGCGCAAATCAGCCTCGAAACGATTCTTGCCGAAAGTAATCGAGAACGAGTCAGCGGCGAGCTCTTCAATCTCGATTTCGTGTTCCTTGCCGTCGAGCGTCGCGAGGTAGCGCATCTGTAAGTGTCCAGCTATCTCCGCAGCATGTCGAGCCGGCCGAGCATCCGCCACGCAGACGTATTCGGCGCGGCCACCGGCTGCGTGCCGGCGCCGTTGCTGTGATTGGTGTTCTTCTGCGCGGCGATCGCGGCGAGAAAAATCGCGGCTAGTTCCGCACCGCGCGGCGCCGCGCCGTTTTCATTCGGATGGTATTCGCGGTTGATGAAATTGGTATCGAAGTCGCCCTTTAGAAACTTCGGATGCGTCATGATCCAGCGATGGAAATCCAGATTCGTGCGCAGTTCTCCTGAGATAACGAATTCGCCGAGCGCGCGGCGCATCCGGTCGATTGCCTGGTCGCGATCCGCGCCCCACACTGCCAGCTTCGAGATCATCGGATCGTAAAAGACCGGCACTTCGGCGCCAGCATAAACGCCCGCGTCGTTGCGGACGCCGGGACCGTCGGGAAATCTCAGCGTCTCGATTTTTCCCGGCGCCGGTACGAATCCGGCCGAGGGATCTTCCGCATAGATGCGGCACTCGATTGCCCAACCGCGCTGCGCGAGATCCTTTTGTTTGAACGGGAGTTTCGCGCCCGCAGCGATTTCGATTTGCGTGCGCACGAGGTCGATACCCGACACCAGCTCGGTCACAGGATGCTCGACCTGGATGCGGGTGTTCATCTCGAGGAAATAAAAATTGCGGTCCGCGTCAACCAGGAATTCGATCGTGCCGGCGCTGACGTAGTTCACGGCTTTGGCAGCGCGCACCGCGACCTCGCCCATCTCGGCCCGCATCTTCGGTGTGATAAACGGCGACGGCGATTCCTCGACGACCTTCTGATGGCGCCGCTGAATCGAGCATTCGCGCTCGAAGACGTGGACGGTGTTGCCGTGCGAGTCGGCGAGCACCTGCACTTCGATATGGCGCGGCTGCTTGAGGAATTTCTCGACGTAAAAACGGCCGTCGCCGAATGACGACTTGGCCTCGCTCGCGACCGTGCGCACCACCGACGCGAGGTCCTTGGCGTTCTCAACGAAGCGCAGGCCCTTCCCGCCGCCACCCGCCGCGGCCTTGACCATAATCGGGAAGCCGATCTTCTTCGCGATCGCGGCAACTTCCGCTTCGGTCTCGAGCGTTCCCGGCGAACCTGGTACGACGGGCACTCC
>NZ_DATDGQ010000269.1:0-8789 GCF_036522015.1 Binatus sp. (SeqCode) | reverse complement strand
GTAACCCCGGCACGACCCGCTCGCCGACCTCGCCGTGCTTCAAATTCACCAGCATGCTCGATTCCGAGAAGACTGGATCCTTCATCAGTTCGGGAGTGCTGTATACCGGCCCCGCGGCGAGACCGCGCGCGCGAAGTTTCGACACGAGATCGTCCCGGCGATGCGCGCGCGTGCGCGCTGCGATTTCGCGCTCGAGCTCCTCGACGTTGTCGAGGCGTCCGAGCAGGCGCGCGAACTTCGAATCCGACGACATCGCAGGCATCTCCAGCGCTTCGCAAAGTCTTGCGAACTCGTCGTCGCTCGCAATTGCGATCGCGATCCAATTGTCGTCGCCAGCCGCCGGGAACACGCCGTGCGGCGCCATCGACTCGTCGCGATTTCCGATTGCGCCCTGGTCGCGCCCGTTCATCAGAAAATCCATCATCGCCTCAGGCATCATCGTCGTAACCATCTCGGCCATCGACAGATCGAGGTACTGCCCTTGGCCCGTGCGATCGCGATGGTGCAGCGCCGCGAGCAGGAAAAAAACCATGCCGGTGCCCACCGCGAAGTCCGGCCACGTTCCGCCAATTCCGCACGGAAACGAATCGGGATAACCGGTAATGTGACACAGCCCGGCGAACGCCTGGGTCGTCGGCCCGAAACCGACGGTACGCGCGAACGGACCATCTTGTCCGAGCGGAGTGCCGCTCAGCATGATTATGTCGGGTTTGATTTTGACCAGGTCGTCGTAGGCGAGATTGTATTTCGCCATGTTGCCGACGGTGAAGTTTTCGGTGACGAGATCGCTCTGCCGGATAATCGTGCGCGCGATTTCCTGTGCTTCAGGCATCGCAAGATTCAGCGCGAGACTGCGGCGCGACGAATTGATCGCATGGAAAACTCCGCTGCGATTGGCGCCGATCGATCCGTCGGTGCCGGTCAGAAATCGCACCAGGTCGGGAGCGCCAGAGGTTTCGATCCTGATCACGTCGGCTCCCAGAGCGCCCAACCACGCGGTCGCGTGTGGGACAGCAAAGATCCAGCCGAAGTCGGCGACGCGAATTCCTTCCAGCGGGCGGGTTCTTTTCAAGTGATTGCTTCCAGCGGAGCGGTCGCCGCCTGCGGCGACACGCTGCTGGAGTATTTTTTCGTTGTGCTCGCCGAGTCGCGGCGCGCCGCGCACGATTCGCCACGGCGTCCGCGAGAATTTGCACGGCGCACCGGGCATCTGCACCTCGCGCGCCGCGGGATGATCCACGTCGATGAAAAATCTGCGCGCCTTATATTGCTCATTGCCCGCTACTTCGGCCGGCGATTGCACCGGGAAGCACGGCACGTGCTCGGCCTGGGTCTTCTCGAAAGCCTCAGTTCGCGTAGTCGTAGATAGCCAGTCGATTACTCCGGCCTCGATCGCGTCGATATTCGATGCGCGCCCTAAAACTGTGTTGAACAACTCGGTATCCATCCACTCCGGATGACCAAGCGCCTTCTTCGCCCCGCGCCAGAAACGATCGGTACCGGCGTTGAAACTTACCCATCCGTCCTTGCACGGATAGACCCACTGCGCGGCCCTTTTCTGACGAGAGTAGAGCCGCTGGAACGAGTCTGAATTTCTATCTTCGTGAGAGTAAAATCCGATGTTGGGGCGAACCATGCTGATCATCGAGAGCCACTGCCCGATGTCAACATGCTGGCCTGCGCCATTACTCTTTCGACTATACAGTGCGCACATTGCAGCCGCCGCCGCTGTATAGCCAGTCAAATAGTCAGATTGCCTGCCGCCGAGCTTCAGCGGCGGCTGATTTTCGGGGTCGGTCACCTGATGCCACGGCGTTTCGTAGCCGACGCCACTCATGTGCGTAGCGATCAGGTCGCCGCCGCGGAGATTCCGGTATGCAGACTCGGCGCCGAAGAAAGTTATCGACACGACGATCAGTTTCGGAAATCGGGAGGTGAGCGTGCGCCAGTCGATTCCGAGCTTCTCGTTCACTTCGGGCCGATTCGGATTGAATACGATGTCTGCCGACGCGAGCAGATCGAACACCTGATCGCGACCGCGCGGATTCTCCAGGTCGATCGTCACGCCGAGCTTGTTGGTGTTGAGATAAAGATGGAGCCCGCCGGTTTCGGGGTCGGGCAGCTCGTCGCGGAACGGTCCGAGTGAGCGTTCCTTCGATCCCGTTCGCGGCGGCTCGATCTTGACGACCTCGGCGCCGAAATCCGCGAACGACTTCGCCGCCATCGACGCCGCCATGAACGGCATCGTGTCGAGGCACGGTAGCTCGACGACCCTCAGACCCTCGAGCGCGCGCGGCGGTTCCTCGTAGTCCTCGAATCGCGCCATCGCTACTCGACCGTTTCAGTTTTCATGTTGTCGATCAGGTCGATCAGTTCAGCCATCGAGTGAATCACGTAATCGGGTTTGAACGCCTGATGCGTCTGCAAGTATTTGAACGACGCCGCACCGGTTGCGACGGCGACCGACGCGCCGAAACCCGCTCCCAGAGCCGCCATGATGTCGCGCGGCTCGTCGCCGACGTACATGCAGGCATGAGGAAGCACCGCAGCCTTCATCGCGGTCTGTTTGAGGCTTTCGGTCTTGTCCAGCGCACGCAGCGAAGTCGTGGTCTGCGTGACGACCTGGTCCAGGTAGGACGCGAGCCCGACCATCGCGAGCTTCTCGACCAGCCGCTGCGAGTCGCCCGGCCGGCTCGTGATCACGCCGGTGGCGTAGCCGCGCCGCTTAAGCTCGGCGAGCGTGTCCTGCACGTGAGGCAGCACTTCGAGCCGCTCGGTCTTGTCGATCTCGGCCAGGAAGTACGCGTACGCGAGCTTGGCGTACTCGGGCCGCAGATGCTCCGGCACTCCGAGCCAGACGTCGTCGGCGGAAAGCGCTTCGCGAAAACGTGCAGGCGTGAGCGACGGTTCATGGCCGAGCTCGTCGAGCGCGTTTTTCGCCGCGATATACAACGGCCCGTGGATATCGACGAGCGTGCCGTCGAGATCGAAAAAGACCGCTTTGAATTCGCGCGAGGCCAAATGAATCTTCCGAACTTCCAACCGAAGTGTGTAGAGATGCCGACCGAAGTGTCAAGCGCGCGCTACTGACGCGCCTGATACAGCAGCAAATACTCGCGGCGGCCGCCGATCACTTTTTTCACGTAGTCGCGGGTCTCTTTGTACGCGATATTTTCGACCCACTCGTCATCGGGGCCGGGAGACTTCGCAAGCCATTTCATGACGGCGTTCTCGCCTCCGTTGTATGCGGCGACTGCGTGGAATTCATCGCCGTGGAACATCTCGAACAGATTTTTCAGGTACGTCGTCCCCAACTTTACGTTCACCGACGGATCGTAAAGCCGAATTTGTTCAGTATTCATGCCTTGTTGCGACGCCATCTTGCGCGCCGTCGATGGAATCAACTGCATCAGGCCGCGTGCGTTCGAACTCGACGTGGCCCGCGGGTTGAAAAGACTCTCCTGCCGCGAAAGCGCGAGCACCAGGTAAGGATCGAGCGCGAGGCGGGTGGACGCCGATGAAAAGAGATCCCAGTAGGCGCGCGGATAGCGAACCCGCTCGGCGACGTCGTGGCTGAGCTGCCCGTTTTTTTCCATGTGCGTCGCGGCGACGATCGCGGCGTACCACGCGTCGGCGCTCGCATATCCCGCGAGCACGAAACGGCGCATCTCAATCGTAGCGGACTCTTCGGCCAGCGCCTTCAACTCATCGGGCTGAAGTTCTTTGATGCCAAGCGCGCGCAGCGCTTGCAGCCGCGCCATGTGGAACTCGGCCACGCCGGTGGCAGCAGGGGTTCCGGCATATTCCGGCTCGGGCGCCGAGGCGGCCGGTAGATACGGTTTTGCCGCAGCGACGCGACGATTCGCGAGCTCGGGATAGTAGTTGCTATCGGTGCTGTCTGCCAATTTCTCGAAAATAGCGCGAGCGGCCTCGGCGTCGCCGGCTTTTTCCAGCGCGCGCGCGTGCCAGTACTCGCACATATCGCGATCGATTGGATCTTTTGCGCCCGCCGCCCCGCTCTGGAATCCCGGAATTGCGCTGCGGTAATTGTGCGCGAGATACAGCGTCCACGGAATGCGAAACCGCGCTTCCTCAGCGGCGTCGCTGCCGGGGTACCGCACTGTCAGCCGTCGATATTGATCGCGGGCGGAATCGAGCTGATGCAGTTCTTCGAAAATTTTGCCGATCCGAAGCATCGCACCGGGCGCGAGCTCGCTCCCCGGGAAATTCGCGACGAGCCGATTGAAAGTAGCGCGCGCCAGATCATCTTGATCGTCGTGCCAGTAGATCAGCGCCAGCGCTTCGAGCGCCGCAGGCGCATCCGGTCCGCGCGGCGCGATTTGCAGATACTCGACGATCGCGCGCTTGGCGCGTTCCGGCTCCGGCTTGAGCGCCCGCGCCGTCACCCAAACCAACTCCGCGCGAACCGCAGGCTCCGGGCTCATCGCGAGTCCCGCGTTCGCCTGCTCGTCAGCCTCTGACAGGGCGCCTTCGCGCAGCAGCAACTCGGATTCCTCGCGATGGTACGCGAGCGAGTTCGCGTCGGCGACCTCGGGATGCGACGCGAGGATCTCGTGAACGATAAGGCGCGCTTCGGCATCAGAGTCGGAGTGCGGATACTTGTC
Source organism: Binatus sp. (SeqCode) (assembly GCF_036522015.1). Lineage (GTDB taxonomy): Bacteria > Desulfobacterota > Binatia > Binatales > Binataceae > Binatus. Next base: position 4,164 of record NZ_DATDGQ010000269.1, on the reverse strand, counting down.
GCGCAGTTCCAGCAGTTGTGCGTAAGCCGCTTTCGGATTTCCGAGCGCGATCTGCGCGCGCGCTTCCGTGATTCGCGCTTTCTGCTCTATCTGCGGTTCTGGTCCTCGTGCGATCAACCGCGCCGCGACGGCGGAAGCCTCCGCGTTTCGCCCGAGATTCAGCAAGGCGTCCGCTAATCCCATCTCGCCGGGATCGATCGTCACGCTTTGCGGGTAGGTGTTGACGAGACGCTCGAGGGTTTCGACCGAGCCGTTCAGATCGTTCTGCCCGTATTGTGCGAGAGCTAGAAAGGTGAGCGCGTAGTCGCCGAGTGCGGGAAAATTATCGGCGGCGAATTTGAGGCGGTCAATCGCGCGCAAGTAGTCGTGATTCTGGAACGCGCGATAGCCGTCTATGAACGCGGTCTGCCCGTTGGTGGGCGGCTCGACGGGGGCGGCTACAGGAGCGGCTGGCAGCGTCGCGGGCGCGGTTTGGACAGGTTGAGCAACCTGCGCCGAGGCGCATCCCCCAAGCGCAACACACAACACCAGGAGCGCACCCGCGCAGCACCATCGCGTTTTCATCCGATCTTGGTTAGCGCATGGTCGGGGCGGCTTCAATTGGGGGGTGCCTCTTAAGGACCGCTTCGCGATTTGGAAACCGGAACCGGCTTCGCGTGCGCGAAGCTGTCCGGAAGCCAGAAGCCATTTTCCTTCCGTCGCTAACGCTCCCGTCGTCAGGATAACAAACGTAGTGCTTGCGGGCGGCGGCGGCGTCTGGCAACAGTCGGGAACGCGATGAGCGATTCGATCAAAGTGATTCTTGCGTCGGCGTCGCCGCGGCGTCGTCAATTGTTGGCTGCGGCGGGGATTCAATTCGAAGTGATCGAGAGCATGGTGCCCGAGCAGCATGCGGCGGGCGAAGCGCCGCGCGACTATGCCCTTCGGATGGCGCGGGACAAGGCCGCCGCGGTTTCGTCGCGCTTTCCCGATGCGATCGCGGTTGGCGCGGATACGATTGTCGTTTGCGAGGGACAAATTCTGGAGAAGCCTGCCGATGCGAACGACGCGCGCCGGATGCTGGCGATGCTCTCCGGGCGCACTCACACGGTCGTGACGGCGTTTGCGCTGGCGCGCGGCGGAAACATCCTCGAGAGTTCGCCAGTGGAAAGCCGCGTCACATTTCGCAAACTGGGCGACGCTGAAATCGACGCCTACATCGCCACCGACGAGCCGTACGACAAGGCCGGCGCCTACGGAATCCAGGGCGTCGGCAACGGATTCATCTCGCAGGTCGAAGGATCGCGCGACAACGTGATGGGCCTGCCGACGGAGCACGTGGTCGCGGCGCTCGCGCGATTTGGGGTGAAGCGGGTTTAGTCAAAATGGCGATTGACCATGCACTCGAAGAGCGGCTGACGATCGTGCAAGCACGGATCGGCGCCGCTGCTTACAAAGCGAAGCGCGATCCGGCTCCGATTCGTCTCGTGCTCGCGAGCAAGACGCAACCGAGCGAGGCGATTCGCGCCGCATGGCACGCAGGCGCGCGCGATTTCGGCGAGAACTACGTGCAGGAGGCGATCGCGAAGCGGGCGGAGCTGGCGGACCTGACCGAAATTCGATGGCATCTCATCGGCCATCTGCAAACCAATAAGGCGAAGACCGCCGCGAACGCTTTCGCGCTCATCCACAGCGTCGATTCGGTCCGTCTGGCCGAGGCGCTCGCGCGCGCGCAACCGTCGCCGCGCGTGCACACTCTGATCGAAGTGAATCTTGGCGGCGAGGCGAGCAAGACGGGAGTTGCGCCTCACTCGGCCATCGCAATCCTCGACGCCGCTCGCGGTAAGATCGAAGTTGACGGTCTGATGACGATTCCGCCGCCCAGCCCGACCGCCGAGGCCGCACGCCCCTATTTCGCGCGGCTGCGCGAGTTGCGGGATCGCCTTGCGATACAATCGGGCCTTGCGCTAAGCGAACTCTCGATGGGGATGACGGACGACTTCGAGGTGGCGATCGAGGAAGGCGCGACGATGGTGCGGATCGGACGCGCGGTCTTCGGCGAACGTTTTTCAGTGAACACACAAACCAAAAAGTGAAGAAACTTGGATTCATCGGCGGCGGCAACATGGCTGAGGCGCTCGCCCACGGCCTGATCCACCACAAGGTCTTCAAGGCCGCCGACCTGATGGTGTCCGACGTCGCGCCCGAACGCCGGCGCAAACTCGCGCGCGCGCTCAAGGTGACGACTACTGACGACAATACCGAAGTTCTGCGCGAGTCCGCCGCAATACTGCTCGCCGTCAAGCCGCAGACGATCGACGCGGTGATGGGGGAGCTCGCGGCCGAGCTGGCGAAAGCCGGCAAAAAAACCGCCCGCAGCGGCAAGCTGTTCATCTCGATCGCAGCCGGCATCACAATCGAACGCCTGACCCGCGGGCTCGGCAAGCGCGCGCGAGTGATTCGCGTGATGCCGAATGCGCCGGCGATGGTGGGTCACGGGATGGCGGCGATGGTGCGTGCTCGAGGCGCGTCGCCAGCCGACGAAGCTTTCGCGCTGAAAATTTTCAACGCGGTCGGCGACGCGGTCGCGCTCAAGGACGAGAAACTGCTCGACGTCGTCACTGCGCTTTCGGGTAGCGGTCCCGCTTATGTTTACCTGTTCGCCAAGGCGATGGCGGATGCGGCGGTGAGCGAAGGAATCCCGCGCGAGCTGGCGATCCGGATGGCGCTGAAGACGATTCGCGGCGCCGAACATTTGATGCGCGAGTCGAAGCGCGAGGTCGCCGACTTGATTCGCGCCGTCGCTTCGCCCGGCGGCACCACCGAGGCCGCGCTGCGCCGATTCGCCGAGCATGGATTTTCTGATATCGTTGCTGCCGCATTGCACGCCGCCAGCGATCGCTCGCGCGAGCTCGGCCGCGGAATCAACTAGCGAGAGGTCGCGTGTACGCCTGGACCAACCTGATTATTTTCATAGCGCAGACGCTCGACGGTCTGCTGACGCTCTATTTGTACGTCGTGATCATCGCGGCGCTGATGACCTGGATCGAGCCGAATCCGTACAACCCGATCGTCCGCTTCCTCTACTCAGTGACCGAGCCGGTCTTCGATTGGTTCCGCAATCATATCCCGGTGGTGATGGGCGGGATCGATTTCTCGCCGCTGATCGTGATCATCGGCATTCAGCTAATCCAGCGCGTCGTCATTCCGAGCGCAGTACACATGCTGATCCCCGCCTACGCGTGAGTCCGGGCGGAAATCCGCCTGCCCCTGACTCGGCCTGGATGCGAGTGTCGGTCGACGAGGTCATAGTCGAAGTGACTGCGCGACCCGGTGCGTCGCGCCGCGGCGTCATCGGCGTGACTGGGGAGCGTCTCGTGATCGGCGTCAATTCTAGACCCGAAAAAGGCAAGGCGAACGACGAACTGATCGAGTATCTCGCCCGCGAAACGCGCGTGCCGCGCTCGGCCCTGATGATAGTGCGCGGCGAAACGTCACGGCGAAAGACAATCAGAATCGTGACGCACGAAGCCACCAAGGTCGCGTCGCGGCTAAGACAAATCAGCAAACCAAAGTAGCGTCTGCCAACCAGTTCGAGGCGAATCGACGGCGAAGAATCCGCGTTTCAGTTGACTGCGTTGCTTTTCGTGGTTAGCTAGAGGAGTGGAGGCTGTAGGTTTTCGATTAGCAGTCTCGGGTTCGCAATGCCAATTTACGAATACAAGTGCAACAAATGCGGCGTTTTCGAGGCGATGCAGGGAATCAAGGAAACCCCGCTCAAGAAATGCCCGACGTGCAAGAGCAAGGTCGAGCGACAGATGTCGCGCGGCTCGTTCATCCTGAAAGGCAGCGGATGGTACGCGACCGACTACGCCAAGAAGAGCACCCCGAGCACCGACTCGGAATCAACCTCGACCACTGAGAAACCCGCAACCAACGGCAGCACGGCAGCGAGTGATTCCGCGTCGAAGCCCGCAGCAGAATCCAAGCCGGTGGCAGAATCCAAATCCTCCTCATCTGAATCCAAGCCGTCGAAGTCCAGGTCGTCATCAGAAAAATCAGTCTCGGCAAAAGCCGCCGACTAATCTCCGTCCGAAGACCGAGAGCAAAGTAGTGCTCTGCGCGCAACTTTGCGCTTGATACCGGGTGCAGGGGTCACCCCTGCCCAAGGAAGCGTGAAACCCA
>NZ_DATDGQ010000268.1:0-12466 GCF_036522015.1 Binatus sp. (SeqCode) | reverse complement strand
CCCATCAGGCGTCCGGTGTCCTGCTGCGGAAAAAATCCCTTCGGCACGAACATGAACAGAAAAATGCTGAGTGCGAGCGTGCCTAGCGCGACCGCCAGCGTAAGCGGCTGATGATCGAGCACCCACAAGAGACTGCTTTCGTAGCGATCCAGCATGCCCTTGAAAAATCGCTCGCTAGCAATGTAGAAGCGGCCGTGTTGCTCCTGATCGTGCGGCTTGAGCAGTTGCGCGGCCATCATCGGCGTCGTGGTGAGCGAGATGACCAGCGAAACCATGACGGCCGCCGACAAGGTTACCGCGAATTCGCGGAACAGCCGGCCGACGATTCCCGACATCAGCAAAATCGGAATGAAAACCGCCACCAGCGAGATGCTGATCGATACCACGGTGAAGCCGATGCCGGCGGCGCCCTTGATGGCGGCTTCGAGCGGCGGCATTCCCTCTTCGCGGAAGCGGGAAATGTTCTCGATGACGACGATCGCGTCGTCAACCACGAAGCCGGTGCAAATCGTCAGCGCCATCAGCGAAAGATTGTCGAGGCTGTAGCCGAGCAGGTACATGATGCCGAACGTTCCGATCAGCGAGAGCGGAACGACGATGCCGGGAATCAGCGTGGCGCGCAGGTTACGCAGGAACAGGAACACCACCATGATAACGAGCGCGATCGAAATCAGCAGGGTTATCTCGACGTCGCGCACCGAGGCGCGGATGGTGGTCGTCCGGTCCATGACGACCAGGAGGTTGATCGCCGGCGAGATCGAGGCACGCAGTTGTGGCAGCGCGGCGTAAACGCGATCAACAGTATCGATGATGTTCGCGCCCGGCTGGCGAAAGACGATGATCAACACCGCCGGCTTGCCATCGACCATCCCGGCCGCGCGGACGTTCTCGACTGAATCCCTGACCCACGCAATGTCGGAAAGTTGGACCGCGGCGCCCGAAGCGCTGGCATAACGAACGATCAGCGGCTGGTAGTCTTCGGCCTTGAGTAGCTGATCGGTAGTGCTCAGCCCCCACGTCTGATTGTCGTCGGCCAGTTCGCCCTTGGGCCGGTTCGCATTGGCGCCGGCCAGTGCGGTGCGCACGTCCTCGAGACCGATGCCGAGGTTGCTCATCTGGGTTGGATTCAGCTCGACGCGAACGCCGGGCAACGCACTTCCGCCGACGGTGACCTGGCCGACGCCTTCTATTTGCGAGAGCTTCTGCTCGAGGATCGAATCTGCAGCGTCGTACATCATGCCGGGGCGCACGGAGGTCGAGGTGAGCGCGAGGATCAGGATCGGCGCATCGGCCGGATTAACTTTCTTGTAAGTCGGCTTGCTTGGCAGATTCGCGGGCAGCTGTCCGGCGGCGGCGTTGATAGCGGCCTGCACGTCGCGCGCGGCGGCGTTGATATCGCGGTTCAAGTCGAATTGCAAAACGATGCTGCTGACGCCGAGATAGCTGGTCGAGGTCAGTTCCGTCAGACCTGCGATGCGGCCGAACTGGCGCTCGAGCGGAGTCGCCACTGACGAGGCCATCGTTTCCGGACTTCCGCCGGGCAAATTCGCCTGCACCTGGATGGTGGGGAACTCGACTTGCGGCAACGGCGAAACCGGCAGCAGCCGAAACGCGATCACGCCCGAAAGCGCGAGCGCGATCGTCAGCAACGTGGTCGCGACCGGCTTTCTTATAAATGGTTCGGAGATGCTCATGACGCTTGCGCCGGAACGGTTTCAGGCACGACGTCTCTTGCCCGCCAGTTGGCAAAGCGTGTCGCCATGCGATCGAAGGTCAGGAAGATTACCGGCGTCGTGTAAAGCGTCAGCACCTGGCTGACGAGCAGGCCGCCGACGATCGCAATACCGAGCGGGCGGCGCAACTCGGAGCCAACTCCGGTGCCAAGCGCGAGCGGCAAGCCGCCGAGCAGCGCCGCCATCGTAGTCATCATGATCGGCCGGAAGCGCAACAGGCAGGCCTGGTAGATCGCCTCGCGCGGCGGCTTACCTTCCTTGCGCTGAGCTTCGAGCGCAAAATCGATCATCATGATCGCGTTCTTCTTCACGATACCGATCAGCAGGATGATGCCGATGAGGGCGATCACGCTTAGATCCTGACCGCAGATCATCAGGGCCAGGATTGCGCCGACGCCCGCCGACGGCAGCGTCGAGAGAATCGTGACCGGGTGGATGTAACTCTCGTAGAGAACTCCGAGCACGATGTACACGGTGATGAGCGCCGCGAGGATCAACAGCGGCTCGTTGGTCAGCGACGCGCGGAACGCCGCGGCGGTGCCCTGGAACGAAGCCTCGATGCTGGCGGGCATCCCGATTTGCTGGCGCGCATTGTCGATCGCGGTAACCGCGTCGCCCAGCGAGTAGCCCGGCGCAAGATCGAACGAGATAGTCACCGCCGGAAATTGTCCCTGATGATTGACCGCCAGCGGCGACGCACCCGGCACGAAATGGGTGAAGGCGCTCAGCGGCACCTCGCCGCCGGTGTTCGAGCGAATATAGATTTCGTCGAGCGCATGCGGATTGCGCTGAAATTGCGGCGCCACTTCGAGCACCACGTGATACTGATTGAGCTGCGTGAACATGGTCGACACCTGGCGCTGCCCGAAGGCGTCGTACAGCGTGTTGTCGATCAGGTTCGGCGTGATACCGAGGCGCGAAGCCGTCAGCCGATCGATTACGATATGTTCCTCCCAGCCGTCGTTCTGCTGATCGGTTGCGACGTTGCGCAGCGCGGGAATGGTCTTGAGCTGGTCGACGAGTTTCCCCGTCCAGAGGTTTAACTCAGTGGCGCTCGGATCTTCGAGGCTGTACTGATACTGCGTGCGGCTGACGCGGTCCTCGACCGTGAGATCCTGCACCGGCTGCAAGTAGAGCGTCAGGCCGTTGGCGGCGACCAATTTTGGCTGCAGGCGGTTGATCACCGTGGTGATATCGACCTTGCGCACGTCGAGCGGCTTCAGGTTGATCAGTATCCGTCCGCTGTTGACGGTGGTGTTGGTGCCGTCAATGCCGACGAATGACGAGAGGCTCTCGACCGCCGGGTCCTGCAAGATAATCCGCGCCAAATCCAGCTGCCCGCGGGCCATCGCGGCGAACGACACGTTCTGCGGCGCTTCGGAAACGCCCTGGATTACGCCGGTGTCCTGCACCGGAAAAAATCCCTTGGGCACAACGATGTAGAGCACGATCGTCAGCACCAGCGTGCCGATCGCAACCATCAGCGTTTCCCATTCGTGGTCGAGGACCCATTCGAGCGTGCGGCCGTAAAACGCGATCGTGTCTTCGAATACTTTCTCGGACTTGCGATAGAACCAGGTCTGCTGATCCTTGGGCGTATACTTGAGCAGCTTCGCGCTCATCATCGGCGTCAGCGTCAGCGAGACGACCGCCGACATCAGGATCGTCACTGCCAGCGTGACCGCGAACTCGCGGAACAAGCGGCCGACGATATCGCCCATGAACAGCAGCGGGATCAGCACCGCGATCAGAGAGATGGTCAGCGACAGGATCGTAAAGCCGATCTGCTCGGCGCCCTTGAGCGCGGCCTCGAGCGGCTTGTCGCCTTCCTCGATGAAGCGCGAGATGTTTTCGATCATGACGATCGCGTCGTCAACGACGAAGCCGGTCGAAATCGTCAGCGCCATCAGCGACAGGTTGTCCAGGCTGTAGCCAAGCAGGTACATCACGCCGAACGTTCCGATCAGCGAGAGCGGGACCGCGATACTCGGAATGATCGTCGCTGACAGGCTGCGCAAGAAGAGGAAGATGACCATGACGACGAGCGCCACCGTCAGCATCAGCTCGAACTGGACGTCGGACACCGAGGCGCGAATCGTGGTGGTGCGATCTGTAAGAATCTGCACTTTCACCGACGCGGGCAGCGAAGCCTGCAAGCGCGGCATCAGCGCCTTGATGCGGTCCACGACCGCGATGATGTTGGCGCCGGGCTGGCGCTGCACGTTGACGATCACCGCCGGCGTGAGATTCATCCAGGCCGCGGCCTTGACATTCTCGGCGTCGTCGATCGCGTCGGCGACGTCGGAGAGCTTGACCGGCGCGCCGTTGTGGTACGCGACAATCAGCGGCAGGTAATCCTTGGCGGTGAGCAACTGGTCGTTGGCGCCGATGGTGTACGCCTGCTGCTTGCCGTCGAAGTTGCCCTTCGCCTCATTGACGTTGGCGCCGGCGATAGCAGTGCGCAAATCCTCGAGCGTGATTCCGTAGGAAGCGAGCGAGGTCGGATTGGCCTGGATGCGTACCGAAGGTTTCTGCCCGCCGCCGATACTCACCAGGCCAACGCCGGGGAGCTGCGAGATTTTTTCGGCCAGGCGAGTGTCCGCCAGATCTTCGACCTGGTCGAGCGGCAATTCCTTCGAGGTCAGCGCAAGCGTGAGGATTGGCGCATCAGCCGGGTTCGTCTTGCTGTAAACGGGCGGATTCGGCAGATCCGCCGGCAGGTATGTCGCGGCCGCATTGATCGCCGCCTGCACCTCCTGCTCGGCAATGTCGATGTTCAAGTTGAGATCGAACTGCAGCGTAATGACCGAGGCGCCGAACGAGCTGTTCGAGGTCATCTGGGTGAGCCCGGGCACCTCGCCGAATTGCCGCTCGAGCGGCGCCGTCACCGATGACGCCATAACGTCCGGACTCGCGCCTGGATAGAATGTCATGACCTGAATCGTCGGATAATCCACCTGCGGCAGAGCCGACACGGGCAGTTGCTCATAAGCGACGAGGCCGGCGAGCATGAGGCCGACCATCAGCAGAGAAGTCGCGACCGGCCGCAGTATGAACGGGCGCGAAAGGTTCAAGGGGTGGCGCTCCCGGGCGGAATCGCCGCGGTCTGCACGCTGACATGCGCGCCTTGTTGCAGCTTGTCCACGCCGTCGGTCACGACCACGTCGCCGACCGCAAGACCCTTGCTGATCGCGATCACGTCGCCCTGCGTCGCGCCCACGGTCACCGGGCGCATCTCGACAGTTTTATCCGGCTTGACGACGTAAACGAACGAGCCTTGCTGACTGCGCTGGAGACCGGCCGCCGGGATCAGAATCGCACTGGGAATAGTGCTGACCAGCAGCCGCGCGTTGACGAACTGATTCGGGAACAGCGCGTTGTCGACATTGGGGAAAGCCGCCTTGAGCTTGATCGTGCCGGTGGACTGATCGATCTGGTTGTCGGTCGTGAGCAGCGTTCCATCCGCCAGCTTGTGTTTGAGGTCACGATCGAGAGCCGCCACCGGCAACTGCGGATTCGCCTTCATCGCGGTCTCGAGGCTCGGCAGATCGTCCTCAGGAATGGAGAAATCGACCGCGATCGGCTGCAGTTGCGTGATCACCGCGAGTCCCGTCGCGTCGGTCGCGTGAATGATATTGCCGGCGTCCAGCAGCCGCAGCCCGACCCGCCCGGTGATCGGCGAGGTGATGCGGCTGTAAGTCAGTTGAAGCTTGGCGTTGTCGACCACACCCTTGTCACTTTCGATCGAGCCGGCGAACTGTCCGACCAACGATTGCTGATTGTCGAGGTCCTGCCGCGCGATGATTTTCTGGTCGTAAAGTTCTTTGTCGCGCGCCAGCAGAATCTTGTTGTTCTCGAGCGATGCGAGATCCTTGGCGAGCGTGCCTTCGGCCTGCGTGAGCTGTACCTGGTAGGGACGCGGATCGATTTCAGCCAGCAAATCGCCGGCCTTCACAATTTGCCCCTCGGTAAAATTTACTTTCACGAGCTGTCCGTCGACGCGGCTTTTTACGGTGACCGTGTTGTAAGGCGTCACCGTTCCGATCGCGGATATGTACTGATTCAAATCGCCCAGTTTGGCCGGCACCGCTGCCACCGGAACGGTCGGATGCGCCATGGCCGGAGACACCGCTGCGGAATCGGTGCCGTTGCGCCCCGACAGGTAGTGAATTCCAACGATCGCGACGATCAGAACGACCAGCCACGTCTTCCATCGATCCTTGATTTTGTCCGTCCAGGGGCGCACTTCGGCATCCTGCACAAATCGCGTGGCGTTAGGGTTTCCGGTCGTCGGGCCGTTCGAATCCATCATGTTCTCCGTAGCACTCGTATCCAACCTAGCAAATGCCGATCCCGGATCTATTGTTGCAATTATGGACTCGTCAGTCCATATTTCAGATGTGTGCTGAGCGTAACGGCGGATCTGCGGACCCCAACCCTAGAGACTACGAATCCGATGATTGCAGGTTTCCAATCTTGAGCGTCAAGCGACTACCGGTTTCGCCGCCGATTCGCCGCAAAGACGGTCGCGGCCGGCCGTCCACACCCTTCCTGCGCGAAAGAATACTCCAAAGCGCCGCGGAACTCTTTGCCGACCGGGAATTCGATCTCGTGTTGATCGACGAGGTCGCCGCGCACGCCGGCGTCGGCAAGGGCAGCGTTTACCGCCAGTTCAAATCGAAAGAGGAGCTGTACGCGGCGGCGGTGATCGACGGATTCGCGGAACTGCAGCGCGAAATTCGCACGGCGCTGGCGGGATGCACTTCGATGCGCGAGCAGATCGCGACGATCGTGCGGCACACCGTCCGATTCTTCTGGACCCGGCGCCAGTTCTTCGCGTTGCTGCGCGACCCCAAAGCGCTACCGCCCTCGCAGGAACGCCAGTATCGCGCTCAGCGCAACGACTTGTCGCGCTTGATCAGCGGAGTTCTCGACGAAGCCGTCCGGCGCGGCGCGATGCGGCCCGGTTTCGATACTCGCATCGCGGCCGAAGCGCTGCTCGGCATGGTGCGCGGCATCAACCGCTACGGCCGCGAATACACGACGCCCGATCACGCGGCCGATATCGTCACGTCGATCTTCCTCGACGGATGCGGCGCGCGATAACATCAGCTCGACAAAAAACTCGAAGAGGCCCCCGCATGCAGAATCTGCTGCCGCTCGCGGAAAAAATCGCAGTGATGCTCAAAGACCGGCACGAGAACGTCGCGGTCGCCGAGTCGACCACGGGCGGCCTTATCTCAGCCGCGCTTTTGAGCGTCCCTGGCGCGTCGGCATACTTCATCGGCGGCGCCGTCGTTTACACGCTCAAGGCGCGCCGCGCGATGCTCGAAATTCCCGACTCGGCCTTCGCCGGGATCAAATCGGTCACCGAAGAAGGCGCGGTGATCCTCGCACGCGCCGCTCGCACGCGCTTCGCAGTCACCTGGAGCATCGCAGAGATCGGCGCAAGCGGCCCCACCGGCAATCGCTACGGCGACGCCGCCGGCCACAGCTGCATCGCAGTCGCAGGTCCGGTCGAGAAGTCGCTAACTGTCGAAACCGGCAGCGCAGATCGCGTCGCGAATATGCGCACGTTCGCCGCCGCCGCGTTGAATCTTTTAATCCAAAGCATGTCGTCCTGATCCTAACCTCTCCTTGTCCGAGGAGAGATCAGGATTTTCATGGCGTCACTTCTGACAATCGATCCACTTCGCGCAGGCTCGGGAACATCCGGTACCACACCGCGACGATGACCAACGTGCCGACGCCGCCGATCACCACCGCCGGCACGGTACCGAACCACGTCGCGGTCACGCCGGATTCGAACTCGCCCAGCTCGTTCGATGCGCCGACGAAAAGGCGGTTGACAGCGCTCACGCGCCCGCGCATTGCGTCGGGCGTCGCAAGCTGGGTGAGAGTGGTGCGCACGTAAACGCTCACCATGTCGGAAGCGCCGAGCACGAACAGCGCTGCGAGCGAAAGCAGGATGTTTTGCGACACGCCGAAGACGATCGTCGCGATTCCGAAAATCGCCACGCACGCGAACATCGCGCGTCCCGCGCGCCGTGACAGCGCGCGCTGGCCGAGCGCTATCCCGAGCATCGCCGCTCCCAGGGCGGGCGCGCTGCGCAATACTCCAAGTCCGAGCGGCCCGACATGCAAAATATCGCGCGCATAGACCGGCAACAACGCGGTCGCGCCACCGAGCAGGACCGCGAACAAATCCAATGAGAGGGCGCCGAGGATCAGCGGTTTGCGCCACACGTACGCAATTCCAGCGGTGATCCGCTCGAACACCGTCGTATCGGGCTGCGCTTCGTAGCGCGCGCTGCGGCTCCTGATGCCCATCATCACGATTGCGATAGTCACAAACAGGGTCATGCATACGCCGTAGTCCACGGCCGGACCCAGGATGTAGATCGCACCGCCGATTGCCGGGCCCGCGATCACCGCCACCTGCGACGTCGAAGACGCCCACGCGACGGCTTGCGGAAACTGGTCTTGTGGCACCAGCAGCGGCACGAACGACTGCGACGCCGGTCCCGCAAATGCGCGCGCCGCGCCGAACAGCGCGAGCACTACATAAAACGGCCAGATAGTGGTGGTCCCAATCAACGCAAGGATTAGAAAACCGCCGCTTGCGATTCCGGAGCACAGATTGCTGACCACCAGGATCATTCTGCGATCGAAACGATCCGCCAGGTGCCCGGCGGGAATCGTGCATGCCATCATCGGCAGAAACTGAAAGAGCCCGGCGTATCCGAGCGCGAGCGGAGTGCGCGCGATACTGTAAATTTGCCAGCCGACCGCGACCGACTGTATCTGGGTAGCGAGAATCGCGAGGAACGCCGCGACCAGAAACCGGCGAAAGTCGCGGTGTGCGAGGGCGTTTGAATTTGCGGTCGCGGGCGTGGCATCCATCGGTTGGCCTCCAAGTTTGTATTGGAACCGCGCTGCCGAATCGACATTTTGCCAATCGACACCCGTCTCGCGTAGGCTCGCATCATGGACAAGTCAGCCATCCGAACTCACGTCGAGCGGCTTTGGGATGAATCCATCGTCGCCGAATTGGTCGAGTACATTCGTATCCCCAACAAGTCGGTCGCGTTCGATCGCGACTGGAAAGCACACGGCCACACGGACCGTGTCGTCGCGCGCTTCGAAGATTGGGCGCGCCGCCAGCCGATTCGCGGCATGAAGTTGGAGGTCGTGCGGCTTGAAGGACGCACCCCGCTGCTGTTCATGGAAATCCCCGGCGACTCGAAAGATTGCGTGCTGCTTTACGGGCACATGGACAAGCAGCCCGAGATGTCGGGATGGCGCGAAGGGCTTGGCCCGTGGAATCCGGTGCTCGAGGGCGATCGTTTGTACGGCCGTGGCAGCGCCGACGACGGTTACGCGACGTTCGCGTGCCTCAGTGCGATCAGCGCGCTGCAGGCGAACTCGATTCGACACGCCCGATGCGTCGTGATCATCGAAGCTTGCGAAGAAAGCGGGAGCTTCGATCTCCCTCATTATATAGCGCACCTCGCGCCCCGCATCGGGCAGCCGAGCCTGTGCATCGCGCTCGACTCCGGATGCGGCAATTACGATTCACTCTGGCTGACGACTTCGCTGCGCGGCCTGGTCGGCGGGAAGCTCCAGGTCGAGGTGCTCACCGAAGGCGTCCACTCCGGCGACGCCGGCGGCGTCGTGCCCGACAGCTTCCGCATCGTGCGCCAGTTGCTGAGCCGGATCGAGGACGAGGCGACTGGCAAGGTGCTCGCGCCCGAGTTCTACGCGACGATCCCCGACGCCCGCGTGAAGCAGGCTGCCGCGACGGCCGCGGTGCTCGGCGACGACATCAGCACAAAGTTTCCATTCATCGAGCACACGCGCCCGGTGAGCAACGATCCGGCAGAGCTGATCCTCAATCGCGCGTGGCGGCCGGCGCTCTCGATCATCGGCGCCGACGGATTGCCGGCAACCGGCAACGCGGGCAACGTGCTCCGCCCGGGCACGGCAGTGAGCCTGTCGCTAAGATTGCCGCCGACGGTCGATCCGAAAGTCGCGTCGCGAAAGCTGAAAAGCATTTTAGAGAATGATCCACCGTACGGATGCAAGGTGACTTTCCAGCCGAACTGGGGCGCCGCCGGATGGAATGCGCCGGAACTGTCGCCGTGGCTCGAGCGCAGCCTCGACGCGGCCTCGAATGATTACTTCGGCAAACCGACTGCCTACATGGGTGAAGGCGGCACGATTCCATTTATGGGGATGTTGGGCGAGCGCTTCCCGCAATCGCAATTTCTGATCACAGGAGTGCTCGGACCTCACGCCAACGCGCACGGGCCCAACGAGTTCCTGCACATCCCGACCGCGAAAAAGGTGACTTGCTGCGTGGCGAAAGTGATCGCTGATCATTTCACCCGCACTAACGCTTGAATTGCAGGAGGTTAGCCATGTCGATTCGACTTCGCCAGATTGCGCTGGTCGCCAACAAGCTCGCGCCGGTGGTCGACGATCTGAAGGCCGTGTTCGGACTCGAGGTCTGTTACATCGATCCCGGGGTTGGAGTGTTCGGGCTGGAAAATTCGCTGCTGCCGGTCGGCAACAACTTCATCGAAGTGGTTGCGCCTATCAAGGAAGGAACCGCGGGTGGCCGCTACCTGAAGCGCCGCGGCGGCGACGGCGGTTACATGGTCATCTGCCAATGCGACAGTCACGCCGCGCAACTCGAGCGGCGCGAGCGCGCGCGGGCGATGGGCATTCGAATCGCGTGGGAGCGCGAGAGCGACGGTTATCACGTGATGCAGTTGCATCCGGCGGACACCGGCGGCTCATTTTTCGAGATCGATTGGGACGCGAAGGGCGAGCCCGAGGGTAATTGGGAGCCGGCCGGCGGAAGCGGATGGCGCAAAGCGAAGCGCACCGAGACAATCAGCGGATACTCGGCGGTGGAATTGCAGTCGCCCGATCCCGCCGGCCTGGCCGAGCGATGGAGCAAGATCGCGGGCATACCAGTTCGCAAGGACGCGCGCGGCCGCCTCGAAGTGCCGCTCGACAATGCGAGCGTGCGCTTCGTCGAAGCGACTGACGGGCGCGGAGAGGGCTTGTCAGGGATCGACATGGTCGTTGCAGATCGCGCGCGGCTGAATTCCGCCGCGGAGCGCCGCGGGCGCAGCATTTCCGCCGACCACCTGACGATTTGCGGCACACGCTTCTACTTAGTCGCGCCAAATGGCTAGTCTCGCGCTGTGCGCAGGATACTACTCATCTCCGGCGCCGTGGTTGGCGCGGTTGTACTGATCGCGGCCGGGCTGACCGCTTACGCGTTCTTCAACTTGAGTTCGATCGTCGCGCACAATGAGAAGCGAATCGTAACGCGCGTTAGCGACGCGCTTGGCCGCCGAATCGAAGTCGGAAAGATACAGGCAGAGATGGGATGGGGCGTGTCGGTCGAGATCGCCGGTCTCAAGATCGCCGACGATAGTGCATTTTCTGAAAAACCGTTTCTCGCCGCCAGCGATGTGTCCGTGGACGTCGAGTTTTTTCCACTGCTGCGCGGCGAGGCGAAGGTCATCAGACTCGAACTGATCAAACCCGACATCCGGATCGTGATGAATGCGCGCGGCGACCTGAATGTGAGCTCGCTTGGCGCCAGTCCCGATGAAGCGCGCCGAAAGGCTGAGACAGCGCGGAACGGGCGCGCAAAGAAGCGCTCGTCGCTGGCCGACCTGGCGATCGTCGCGCTGAGCATCGAGGACGGCGCCATCTACTTCAACGATCTTGGCGAGAAGATGGCGCCGATTCACGTCCGTCATCTGGATTTCGATGTGACAAATTTCAACGCCGCCTCGGCCTTCGACCTCGAGACGAAATTCGCTTTTCCCGGCGACGAGCAGAACGTCGAGGCGTCGGGAAAGCTCGGACCGCTGCTCGAGCAAGGCGTGCTGGACGCGTCCGGCATTCCGGTCGATCTGAACTTGAAGCTCGATTCGATCCTGCTCGACAGCGTCAGGCCTTTGGCGGACATCGGATCGCACATCTCGCCGGCGCTTTCGATTGCCGATCCGCTATCTGTAAGCGGGACGGCGCGCGGCTCGCTCGGCAAGCTCGCAGTTGCGCTCAGCACCGATTTGACCGGGAACCGGATCTCGTACGCAAAGCTTTTCGACAAGCCGGCCGGCACTGCGATGACGGTGAATGCGAACGGCACCTGGAGCGAACAGCTCGAAATTGCGAGCATCAGCCTGAAGCTGTCCGATCTCGAAATGACGGCGAGCAGGTTTTCGGGCGGCGGAGCGCAACCGTTGAGTGCGCAAATCGATACCAACAGTTTCAACCTTGCCAATCTTGGTCCGATGATACCTGTTGCGGCCGGTTACGATGCGGCGGGCATGAGCGCGATTCATGGCACCGTGAAGCTCGGTAACAACGCGCCGGGCATCGATGGATCGGTGACGTTGAAACAGGTTGCGCTGAAGCCGGGGCCGTCCTGGCAGAGCGGAGTCAGCGATCTGAACGGCACAATTCATTTCGCTGATGGACGCGGAGATGTCGAGCTGACGAGTTTCACGCTCGGTTCCGCGCATGCGAGTCTCGAAGGGCGAATCGAAACACTAAGTCCCCTCGCTGCGAACTACGCCCTGAAGGCCGATTCGGTGAAACTCGCACAGATCTTCGCGACCCGGCCGCCCGGCGACGTAATCAACGGGCTTGTAGTCAAAGGCACGGCGGACGGCGAGATAACCGCGCCACGAATCAGCGCGACC
>NZ_DATDGQ010000267.1:0-4136 GCF_036522015.1 Binatus sp. (SeqCode) | reverse complement strand
GATGCATTGAATCAAGGACTCGCCGTCGAGCGCGTCGGAATCGCAGCCGAGCACGGCGCGCGCTTGCGGGCTCAGCTCGATTCGTTTCTGTCCGCGGCGGAAGACGCCGCCGCCGGGACTGATGAGCGCGGGATTGTAGTCGGCCCAACTCGAGCGCGGCAGATCGAAGAGGCGCTTGCGTTCGTCGAAGCTCACGGCGGGGTCGGGATCGGGATCGATAAAGATGTCTCGATGGTCGAACGCCGCTATGAGCTTCAAGTTGCGCGAGCGCAGCAGGCCGTTGCCGAACACGTCGCCAGACATGTCGCCGATGCCAATCATCGTGACGGGAGCGCCGCGGTCGGGGTCGCGGCCCATCTCGCGCAGATGGCGACGCGCGGATTCCCACGCACCGCGCGCCGTGATCGCCATCTTCTTGTGGTCGTAGCCATGCTCGCCGCCGGACGCGAACGCGTCGCCGAGCCAGAAGCCGCGCTCGATCGCGATCCCATTGGCGACGTCAGAGAAACTCGCCGTGCCCTTGTCGGCGGCGACGACGAGATACGGTCCGTCGTTGTCGAGCACCCTGACGCGCACCGGATGCACCGGGCCGGCCGCGGTGAGGTTGTCGGTCAGATCGAGTATCGCGTTCATCAGCGTCTTGTACGCTTCAATGCCGTCGCGCGGGTTCGGCTGATGGCGCGCGCGCGACTTGACGATGAAGCCACCCTTGGCGCCGCGCGGGACGATGATCGCGTTCTTCACGGTCTGCGTCTTCATCAGATCGAGAATCTCGGTGCGGTAGTCGTCGGCCCTGTCGCTGAAGCGGATGCCGCCGCGCGCGAAGCGTCCGTGCCGCAGATGGCATCCTTCCATGCGCGGACTATTGACGTGAATCTCGTAGAGCGGCGCGGTATCGGGCAGCGCGGTGATGCGCGCGCTTTCGAACTTCAGCGCGATGTACGGGTCAGGCGCGGGCGCCTCGCAGAAAAAATTGGTGCGCACGGTCTCTTCGACCAGCGAGAGCAGCGCACGCGCGATGCGATCGTCGACAATATTCTCGATCGATCCGAGACGAGCGAAATACGCCTCGCGCAACTCCGCGATTTTTTCCGGCTTGGCAGGACTATCGAACGAGAGGCGCGCAGTAAACAGTTCGAACAGCAGGCGGGCCACGTCGGGATATAGCAACAGCACGCGCTGCAAGCTGAGCCGAGCGGGCGCCAGACGCATCTGGAATGCGGCAACGAGATACGCGCGCAGGAGAGCGACTTCGCGCCACGTCAGACCCGCGGTCAGAGTGACCGCATTGAGCGCATCGTCGGCAGTAAGGCCGTCGCGCACCGCCGCGATCGCGGCGGCAACCAGCGCGGCGCCCGGCAGTGTCGCGAACGGCTGCGAGTTGGGTCCATTCACGGAAAAAACCTGCAGGTACGCGCGCGTGACTTTGCCGCCGGTGCGAGGGCGGAGCTCGTGAGCGTCCTCGGACAGCACCTCGATGGCGAAGTTCTGCAACGTGGGCATCAGGTCGGAGAGCATCGGAGCGTCGCCGAGGCCGACAATCCGAATGTCGCTGCGACCGCCGCCGCCATCGCCGTCCGATGTGTGGACGCCGGCCTCGACGATGAAATCGCGGCCGCTGGCGAGCAATGTTTCGACGTCCTCGATGTCGGCGACCGCGCGCGCCACGTCGATCGCGGCCTGGTATTCGGCGCTGAACGCGCCGGTCCATCGCTCGGCGAGCGAGCGTCCGCGCTTAGGTCCGAGCTTTTCGATCAACCGCTCGTGCAAGCGATCGTCCCATCGCCTGGCGAGTTCGGCGATGGAGGCCTCGAGCCCGCGGATGACCGAGACCTTGGGTGGATCGGCCACGAAACAAAAATGCAGGCGCGCCGTGTAGCCCTCGCCGAGCGCCAGGTAGAAATAAACCAGCGAACCATGAAGGGCGATTGCGAGAGTATCCTGAATGCGCCGGCTGAGCTCGGCGGAGCCCGCCTCGCGCGGCATCACGACCAGCGCGATCACGTTGCCGTGACGCAGATCGGGCGCAACGAAGAGCCGCACCGCGGCCTCGCTCTTGACGTCGAGGATGAGCCGCAACTGCGCGCGCAATTCCGCGACCGGTGCGCGAAAGAGTTCGTCCTTGGGGAAGCTGTTGAAGGCGGAAATGATTTCCTTGTAGTCGTGGGAGCCCGGCGCGGCGCCCTCGGACTCGAGCACCTCGCGCAACTTCGCGCGCAGCACGGGAATGTGTTGCGCTTCCTCCGCATAGGCTTTCGAGGTGAACAGTCCGACAAAATTGTCGAACGCAACGACTCGGCCCAATGCGTCGGCGCGGCGAATCGAGACGCTGTCCATCGGGCGGCGGCGATGCAGGTGCGACTCGGCGGGAGACTTGCCGACGACCAGCGGCGGTCCTTCGAAGAAAAGCTTGCGGCGCGCTGGTGCGAGTTCTTCGAGCGGGACCGAAGTGCGGAATCGCGACTCGTCGTGCTCGCGCATGATGCCGAGTTCGGTTCCCGGATCGAGCACGAACCTGCCGGCGCCGTCGTCGCGGCTCACGAGGTAGCGGCGAAAGCCGAGAAATACGAAGCCGCCGTTGACCAGCCAGCGCATGAGGTCGCGGACTTCGACCAGCTCGCGCATGGCTGCGGTTTCCTCGCAGATCTGCAGCGCGCGGCCGGTCATCTCCTCAAAATCGCCGGTCGCCTCCTGGACCTCGGTCAGAATCGAGATGACATCGCGCTCGATCTGTTGCGCCTGTTCGAGGGTGGGCATCAGCTCGAGTTCCGCGTGCAAGAACGACTCGCCGCGCTCGGTGGATGAGGACTGCTCGAACGATGCGATCCGCCCCTCCCGGTCGCGAGTGACTTTGAAGATCGGATGTAGCACCGTGCGCACGTTCGCGCCGAGATGATGGAAATATTCGAGCAGGCTGTCGACGATGAAGGGGCAATCGGTAGTCACGGTCTCGACGACGGTGAGCGTGTCGTTGTCGTCACCCGGGACCGATTCGACGCGCGCGATTACCGGCTCGGTGCGGACGGAAAAGAAATCAAAGGCCGACTGCACGAGCGCGAGCCGCCGCTTGGCCGGGACGCGCTCGCGATTGTCGGCGGACTCGCGCGCAAACAGCCGCGCGGCAAAGGCGGCCACTGCGGGTGCGGAATCAGCGGGAAGATTCCTGTCGATTAGTTCGCGGAGTTCAGTCTCGATCGCCAAGGTGTCACCGGTGAGTGCGTAGATGAGATGGTGCGGGCACGCGAGCATCATTATAAGTCGCGTCGCACGAATTGCGTAGTGGGGATAAACTCAATCGCGAGTGACCGAGATAGATATCACCGCGATGACGTTTGGGCCGTACGGAGTCGGCCGTCACGACGGCAAGGCCGTGATGGTTCCCGGCGCAGTGGCGGGAGACCGCGTCGAGGTCGAGATAGTATCGGAGCGCCGCGACTTTGCCGTCGCGAAAATTCACGAGATCGTCCGCGCAAGCGCTGAACGCCGCGTGGCGCCGTGTCCTTATCTGCCGCGATGCGGTGGATGTGACTGGCAGCACATCGACTATAGCGCGCAAGTGCGGTTCAAGGGCGAGGTCGTCGCGCGCGAGCTGAATCACGCACTGGGAATCGCGATCGATCCGGCGGGACTCGTCGAACCGGCGCCGGCCGAGTTCGGCTATCGGTCGAGAATCCGGCTGAGGGTCGGCGCCAAGGGCGCGCTTGGATTCTACGAGGCCGGCAGCAACACGATTGTCGAGATCGATTCATGCATGGTCGCCGAAGCGGGCATCCGGATGCCGCTGCACCTGGCGCGCTCGCTCGGCAAGCGCGTCGAAGAGATCGAGGTCGTGCGCGACGGCGCGCGCGAAGTGCAGGTCGCACAGCTCAAGAAGCCGGCCACCGAAGAGGAGCTGAGGCGCGCGCGCAACGTGCTCGAATCGGACAGCGAGATTGCGGGAATCGTGCTGCGATCGGGCACCAGTCGCGCGACTGTCGGCGATGCGGCGATCGCAATCGAGCTCGAACCCGGACTTTCGATCGAGGTGGACGCCGATCTTTTCAGCCAGGTAAATCGCGCGCAGAACCAGAAGCTGGTCGCGAGCGTGATGGAGATGGCCGCAATCCACGAGTCGCAGGCGGTGCTCGATTTATATT
>NZ_DATDGQ010000266.1:0-5800 GCF_036522015.1 Binatus sp. (SeqCode) | reverse complement strand
CCGTCATCACCTCGCGCTCGGTGAGAAACGGATGCATCGGCAATGAGAGCACGCTGTCAGCCATCGCCTCGGCGTGCGGAAAATTTCCGTGGCTGTATCCGAGTTCGCGGCAGGCAGGCTGCAGATGAAGCGGGACCGGGTAGTGGATGCCGCATTCGATCTGTTCGCGCAGCAGCGCAGTCCGAATTACGTCGCGCCGCTCGCTGCGGATGACGAACAGGTGATAACACGATTCGCTCCCCTCGGGTTCAGAGAGCAGGCTCAAGCCGTCGTGGGGCAGAGCGTCACGATAAATATTGGCGAGCCGCCGACGCCGTGAGTTCCATTCCTCGAGGCGCTCCAGCTTGGGACGCAACACCGCCGCCTGGATCGTGTCGAGTCGCGCGTTGTATCCGTACGCGCTGTGGGCGTAGTGCGACAGCCGGCCGTGATCGCGGAGCGTGCGTATCTGCGCGGCCAACTCGTCGTCATTTGTCGCGACCGCGCCGCCTTCGCCCCATGCACCTAGATTCTTGCCGGGATAAAAGCTGAAACATCCCGCCACTCCGATAGTGCCGGCGTAGTGCGATTGCCCCTGGTGGTTGAGCCGGGCGCCATGCGCCTGGCACGCATCCTCGACGATCTTCAGGTCGCACGCTTGCGCGAGATCGCGCAATTCGATCATGGCGGCCGGCAGTCCATAGAGATGCACCGGAAGTATCGCGCGGGGGCCGTTGGGCGATGTGAAGCGCGCGCGCTCGAGATACCGCGCGATCTCCGGAACGCTCAGATTGCCGGTGTTCGGATCGATATCCACTAATGCGGGTCGCGCGCCGGTCTGCACGATCGCTTCGGCAGTCGCGATAAACGTCATCGGTGTCGTGATAACTTCGTCGCCCGGTCCGATTCCGATCGCGAGCAGGGCAAGCCTGAGCGCGTCGGTTCCACTCGACACGCTGACTACGTGACGCGCGCCGAGAAAATTGGCGAATTCATTTTCGAACGCCGCAACCTGCGGCCCTCCCACGTACGAAGTCTTTTCGTGGATCTCCTCGAACCCGCGTTCGACCTGCGACATGATTTCGCGGTTCTGCGCCGCGAGGTCTAGAAATTTGATTGTCATTCTCGTTCGACTCCCTGGAGTTGCGCGGAGCGGCGGCTGGAATACAGACGCGCCGGGATGCCCATGACGGTTGCTCGCTCAGGAACATCGCTGGTCACTAACGCGCCGGCGGCGACCATCGCCCCAGCGCCAATTTCGACCCCGCACATGATGATCGCGCCGCTCCCGATTGTGGCGCCGCGCCGCACGTACGTGCGTTCCATCACCCAATCTGCGGTCTTTTTCGGTGAGCCATCGGCGTTGGTCGCGCGCGGATGCCGATCGTTGATGAACATCACGCCATGGCCGATGAAAACTTCGTCTTCGATCGTGACCCCGGAACATACGAACGTGTGACTCGAGATCTTGCAGCGCTTGCCGATATGCGCGTCGCGCTGAACCTCGACGAAGGCGCCCAATTGCGACGCGTCTCCGACGCTGCATCCGTAAAGGTTTACGAACGGTCCGAACTTTACGCCCTCGCCTAAAATCACGTCGGGCGAGGCGCACACGTTCAATGGTAGTTCGCGAAGTGACATTCTCAATCCTCGTGGTACGGCTCAGATCCTCAAGCTTGGCGTGATCGGCATCGCCTGCCCGTGACTTTTGAGCGAGCGGTCCGCTGCTTCCAGAACTCTCACGACCCGCAGTCCGCTGTGACCGTCGCTGTTCGGCGAGATGCCGCGCTTGACGCAATCGACGAAGTGATCGCACTCCACCTTGAGCGGTTCGGATTCGTCGATACGGGGGATATTCACGTCGCCATCGCGATACTAGAGCTGAAAATCGCCGAAGGTGTCGAGGTAAGGATGCTTGGTCACGCCCTTGTCGTACACGCGAACCTTTTCATTCGGCGCCGTGTCGTCGTACACCAGCATCTTTCGCGATCCGATGATCGTCGTCTTGCGAATCTTGTTCGGGTCTAGCCAGCTCGCTTGCACGAAGGCGATCACGTTGTTGGCAAAGTGCAGTGTGAGACGCGCAACGTCCTCGACGTGATCGTGATAGTGGCTCTCGCCCTGGCAGCTCACTTCGATCGGCATCTCGCCGAGCAACATCAGGATGATAGAGATGTCGTGAGTGGCGAGGTCCCAGGCCACGTTGACGTCGCGGCGAAACATCCCGAGATTCGCGCGCACCGAGTTGATATAGAGAACGTCGCCCAGCTCGCCGCTGTCGATCAGCTCGCGAATTTTTATCACCGGCGCGCTGTACTCGAAGGTGTGCCCCGACATCAATCTCAGATCGCGCTCACGCGCCATCCGGATCAGCACCTCGGCCTGCTCGCACGAGGTGGCGAGCGGCTTCTCGACCAGCGTCGACTTGCCCGCTTTCAGGCAACGGCTCGCGATTTCAAAATGAGTGTTTACCGGCGTCGCCACCACCACCGCGTCGACCTTCGGATCGTTCAGCACCTGGTCAAGACTTTCGGTTACCACGACCGACGGGTAACGGCTCTTGATCTGATCGAGACGTTCATTGATGAAGTCGCAACAGACTACCCGCTCGATTCCCTGTGCCTGCGAAAAGTTTCGCACCCAGTTCGGTCCCCAATAGCCGAGCCCCACGATCGCAATCCCGCGCATCTGGCGACGAGTTGAGGCGGCGAGAATCTTCGAGGGCAGGTGAAAGCCGTTGCTTGAACCGGCCAGGTTACCGTTGAGAGAAATGTCTTCCATCACTAAGCCTCCATTCCAATCAATCGCCGTACCAGCGCCGGCAGCGGCGACTTGTATCCATTGAGAATCACCCCAGCGACGGGATGACCTGTGTTGCGCAGTAGATTTACAGTGGCGATCATTTCCGCCCGATCCGTCCGCAGATGCCGCGCGACGACCAGGATCGAATCGTTGGGACGCGCCAACGCCAGCATTCGTGGATCCAGCCGAACGACGCCGAGGTCGATCACCGCCAGCCGATAGCGCGCCAGCAATTCGTCCATGTCCTCGAGCATTTGCGCCGGATGATCTCCCAGCTCCATCTGTTCCGGCCGCGCCGTTTCGAGCCGCGGCCATCCCGTCCCCTGCACTGCTATCGATGTACTGATTGCAGTTGTCGGAGTCGGCACGACTGGGCGCCCGAAGAGCGGATGCATCGTGTTGACGCGCGACTGCCCTTCCACCAGTACTGTGCGCGCCGCCAGGCGCTGACTCATGTCCAGCGCCATCGCGGCAGCCACCGTGGACACGCCGTCGCCCGGCCTGCATCCGGTCATCAGTATCCGGGCCGGACCGTTATACGCGCTTGCGGCTCCCAACTGCTCGCTCAAGTTGCGGATCGAGCGGCTGGACGCGATCGAATCGAGCAGTCCTTGCGCCTCCAGGATCGGAACCAGCGCCATCGGCTTAGTGCGCGCAACAACTTCGGTGAGCGGCTTGGTTCTGGATTCGATGTAAGGAACCAATCCTGTCTTGCGGCGCTCCATTGCCTGGAAATATCTGCTCATTACTAGTGCCTCTCGGTGATCATTTTCCGGTTTGACTCACCCGGATGGATTGTCCGGGAAAGATGAGATTCATGTCCTTGATTTCGGGATTCGCCGCAGTCAATCGGCCAAGTTCATCGGTTCCGAACGAACCATAAAATCTCTTCGCTATTTTGTAGATCGTATCGCCGGTCCCGACGACTACGGTCTCGCCCTGTCGGGGACCCTGGTCGCCTTCGTCCGCCGAAGCTTTTGCGGGCGCCGAAATTTTTCCGGGCGAAGACAGCTTCACCGCAATGACATTCGCCGGGCTTGTTCCTGGTTTCGGTTGTTCTGGAACCGGCGGGACCGTTTCAGTTCCCCCAGCAGCTCCAGGCATGAACAATTCATTCGCGCTTCCGGCGGAACCGTCATGCGCATTGAGTGGGGCGATGTCTATCGGCTTCGGCGCCGGTTTCGTGGCCTCGTCGGATCGGGTCTTGAATTGCGCTGGAGTCCACTGCGCCAGCACTTGCGCTTGCGTCCGCTTGTCTTGCGATGCGTATCGCGCGGAGAGCGCCGTAAGAGTCTCGCGAAACGGCCGCAGCATGGAAATTCCCGCTCCCACGATCGCGATCAAACACAGCGCCGCGACGGCACCTTTAGCCGCCGCGCGAAGCGTCGGCCTGTGCGAGGCCGCCCGCGTGGCCGGCCGCCCGAATCCCGCCGACACCGATCTGATCGCCTCACTCACCGACGCCGCCATCTGCACCGGCGCCGACGCCTTGCTCGCCAGCAGGCGGTCGTAGTCGTGCGCGGCGTCTCGCAAGTGTTGCACCGTCGCGGACTCTTCACCGTCCGCGTACGCGAGCATCAGGGCATTGTGGCAGAGCACGTTGATTCGCCGTGGAATACCGCCGCTTGAGCGCATCAGTTCCCGCAAAGCGCCGCGCGTAAATAGCCGCTCGATGTCTCCGCCGCGCGACCGCAGCCGGTACTCGACGTAGTCGTAGATCTCTTTGCCCTGCAGGACTGGCAACAGCGCGCGCGCGCCTATCCGCTGATTCAGTTGACGCAGTTGCGGTGCGGATAGACGCCGGGCGAGCTCGATTTGGCCCACCAGCACGATCTGCAGCCGTCTGCGCTCGAGTGATTGAAAGTTGGACAACAGCCGCAAGTCCTCGAGCGCGTCATCGCTCAGGTCCTGCGCCTCGTCGATAATTACCGCGACGCATTCATCGGGGCCGAGCTTCGCGAGCTGCGCGTCGAACGCCTGCAGCAAAGTCAGTTTGTCCGACGCTTGCGATTGGCTGACGCCGAGCTGACCAAGGATCTGGCGCAGCATCTCAGTGAAGCTAAGCCGTGGATTCGCCACCCATGCACTGCTGACTCCCTGGTGCCGCGCCGCGAGCAGCGAGTAGATGAGGGTTGTCTTGCCGGCTCCGATTTCGCCGACCAGCATCGTGAATCCACTCGGCTCGCGCAGGCCCCATTCGAGCGCCGCCAAGCCCTCGCGATGCCCTGCGCTCATGAAGAGCACCGAGGCGGAAGGATTGAACTCGAAAGGTGCGCCGCTTAGCCCGAAGTGTTCGTAATACATATCGGCTACATCCTGTCGTCGAGGATCGCGACCGTGTTCAGGCCGGTGTCTTTGAAAATCGAAGCCGTCGAACAAATCCTGGGATCGTATTCCTCAGACCAGTGCGCCACCGCGGCTGCCAGGATCAGCGCGAACAGCAGCCCCGTAATCAGGTTCAACATGATTCGCGGAGAGACCGGTTCGATCGGCATGGTCGGCGCCTGAACGACGCTGACGTTGAGGATCCGGCTCTGATTGAGCGCCTCGGCCGCGCGCGCTTCTTCACCCTTGCGCACATAAGAGAGGTAGGCTTCCTTGTCGCTCTCGACCTGCCGCTCGAGCCGCTCGATCGAGACGCCGTCAGTGGTCATCGTCTTGAGCTGATCGCGCAGCGTCGAAACTTGCGCGGCCTCTGTCGTCTGTGCCGCCTTGTACGATGCGGCTTGGGCGCGAGCCTTGGCCAATTCGCCGTCGAGCGTCTGCCACGTCGGATTGACGTCGGTCGTCGTCTCCTGGACGGTGCTCTGCTTTTCGCGCGCCAGGATGTCATGGCCGGCCTTTAGCTTGGCGTCGATCTCGCGGATTCGCTGACTGCCCGGCTGGTAGCGGCTGAGCAGCTCTGCGCGCTGGGTCTCGAGCGAAAGCATCTGCGGCTTTAATTGCTGCAGCGCAAAATTCTGCACCGTCTTCGACTCCAGGGTCTGTTGTCGCGGAGTCGCCTTCAGCTCGGCTTCCT
>NZ_DATDGQ010000265.1:0-8174 GCF_036522015.1 Binatus sp. (SeqCode) | reverse complement strand
AGCGCGCGAATCGGATTCGTGTTTGTGCGGCGCGGAGTCGTGCCGGAGGCGCTCAGCCTGTGGACGGTCCCGCGCATGATCGGAGTGGCGAAAGCCAACGAACTGCTGATGACCGGGCGGATTATCAGCGCGCGCGAGGCGCTCGAATTTGGAATCGTAAGTCACGTCTGGCCCGACGCGGAGTTCATGACGAAGGTGCGCGAGATGGCGCTCGACATTGCGCAGAACACCGCGCCGGTGTCGGTCGCGATTACCAAGCGGCTGATCTACAGCCTGCTCGCCGAGCCCGAGGCGGAGAAGGCGCAGAAAGAAGATACTCGCGCGTTCGTGTGGGCGGGCAAGCAGCCGGACGCGTACGAGGGCGTGAGCGCGTTCGTCGAGAAGCGCAAGCCGAAGTGGAAGATGAAGCCGTCGAAGGATGTGCCCGAATTTATCCCGACGATAAAGTGAGCGCGCCGGTCGCAGACGGCTTTGGCGACGCGCCGGCGGTTCGCATAGCGGCGGAGCGCGCGGTGCGGCGGCGCGAGTCCGCGCTGCTGGCGGCGCTGGCGATAACCGGCGCGATAGTCGAGTATCCGCTAGCGTTCGCGCTGAAGTCGCTCGACCGATCGGAACTGGTCCGCGCACTGCCGTTCCTCGGCGTCACGATCGTGCTTGCGGCACTGATACCGTTGTCGCTTCGACTCAGCGGCGAGCTCGGATTGCCCGGTGCGCCATTGGTCGCCGCCAAGCTCGCCGGCGAGAAACTATACTTCTCGATTCGCAGCCTGCTGCGCGTCTCGATTGGCTACGCGTTTCTTGCGGCGATCGCCGGCGGGAGCGTGCTGGCGATGGTGATCGTGCCGCTGATGCTCATTCAGCACGGCGGCCCGGGTCTCACGCTTCCGAACACGCCGATGCTCACTTTGGCGCCGGGCCGGATAGCATTCGTCGGAGCTTCGGTCGCGATCGCTGCCGCGGTCAGCGAAGAAATCCAGTTTCGACTTGTGCTGTTCGCGATCTTCGGACGGATCGCAAGGCTGATGTCGCGCGACTCGCGGGGCCATCCGGGACGCCGCGCGCTGTGGATGGTAACGCTGGCGCAGGGCTACCTGTTCGGATTGATTCACCTGGCGCCGCTGGCAGGGACGCTGTTCCATAGCTCGTGGCGACTCCTGCTCGGAGGATTGGTGATGCCGCAGACGTGGGAAGGCGTCGTGTTTGGGCGCCTGTATTTGCGGCGAGGGCTGGAGGCGTCAATTATCGCGCATGCATCGATGGACGTCGCGCTGTTCGTGATGGCAGCAATCGGAGTGTTGCACCTGGTGCGATGAACGCGCACGCAAGGAAGGAGAAATCAGCATGGCGGAAATGGGAATTTACGAAACGATGCGCACGCTGCGCGCCGTCAGGCGATTACGGCCAGGCGCGATACCGGACGACGTACTGCATCGCGTGCTCGAAGCGGCGACCTGGGCGCCGACCGGCGGCAACGTGCAGCCGTGGCGGATCGTAGTCGTGAAAGATCGCGCGCAGAAGGAGCCGCTCGGCAAGCTCTACAATGAGCGATGGGTCGCGTATTCGAAGCAATACCGCGGCGCAATTCCCGCGAGCGCTCCCGCGGAAGTTCGTGCACGGGCCGAACGCACGCTGGCGGCGGGCGACTACCTGGGTGCGCATTTCGGTGAGACGCCGGTCGTCGCCGTGTTCTGCTTCAATCCGAAAAACATGGCTATCACGGACGCAAAGCAGTCCCGCGTCTCAGTGGTTGGCGGTGGATCGGTCTACACGGCGGTCGAGAACCTGTTGCTCGCGTGCCGCGCCGAAGGACTCGGCTGTGTGCTGACGACGCTGCTATGCGAATGCGAGCCGGAAGTGCGCAAGCTGCTGGCGATACCAGATCCATGGTACACCGCCGCAGCAATTCCGATCGGTTATCCCGTCGGCCGCGGACACGGCCCGCTGATAAGGCGAACCGTCGAGCAGCTCGCGTACCTGGACACGTGGGGCAAGCAGATTTGATCGAGGGAAATTGAGCTTAATGGTTGCGGGGGAAGGATTTGAACCTTCGACCTCCGGGTTATGAGCCCGGCGAGCTACCAGACTGCTCCACCCCGCTTCGGCAGTGTATCTGCCGGTTGGTCAGCCGGTCAACATCGAAGGCGTAAAATGCGCGCGGGCGTGTGAGAGCGACGATCTCGAGCGAATTCGTGATCGCGTTGCGGAACTGAAAAACTAGCCGGCGAGAATCCGGATGTTGCAGTGGCGATGAACTCGGCCGAATTCGATGATCTCTTTTTCGAGCGGGCTTGCGTCCGGCTTTGCGTCGGTGAGCATCAGTTGCTTCGCGACGGGATTCTCGATCCCGTCGGCTTCGACATCAAGGTTGTGGTCGTCACAGATGATAAATGCCATTTCGTTAAAAGCACCTCGAACGGATCAAGCTATAAGATTTTTTCGTTGAATTGAACCGCTTCGCGGCGGAGTCGCGCCGGATGCGATTTGTGGTAATCGTAATCGAGCAACTTGAACGCGGGAGTCGATGCAATGAGTCTGAAAGGAAAAGCCGCGGCGATTGGAATTGGAGAACTCAAACCGGTCAAGGAACCCGGCGACCTGATCGCGCTCGGCCTGATGGCGCGCGTCGCGGCCGAGGCGATCGCGGACGCCGCGCTCGAGAAAAAAGATATCGACGGCTTCCTGGTCGGCGTGCCGTTCTCCGATCCGGGGATGATTTATCCGGCGAGCGCGGCCGAAGTGCTGGGACTCAACGTGCGGATGCTGAACCAGGTCGATATCGGTGGCGCGAGTCCGGCCGGGATGATCTGGCGCGCGGCGGCAGCGATCGACGCGGGGATGTGCAGCGCCGTGCTGTGCATCGTCGCCGATTTGAACAAGACCGGCGACCAGCGCCCGCCGGTCGTATCGGTACAGCGCGAGTTCGAAGCGCCCTACGGAAATATCGGCGCGAACTGCGGCTACGCGATGATCGCCCATCGCCATATGCATGAGTACGGCACCACGGCGCGCCAGATGGCAAAGGTCGCGGTCGATCAGCGGACCAATGCGCTCAAGAATCCGCTGGCGACTTTCAACGACAAGCCGCTCACCGTCGACGACGTGCTCAACTCGCGCATGATTGTCGATCCGCTACATCTATATGAAATCGTGAGCCCGGTGAGCGGCGGCGCAGCGATAATTGTCGCGTCGCCGGAAGTGGCGAAGCGCGCCAAGCATCCGCCGATATGGCTGCTCGGCGCGGGCGAGGCTGCAAATCATTCGACGATCACTTATGCGCCGTCGATCACTACATCGCCGATCAAGCCGGCCGCCGAGAACGCGTTCAAGATGGCGGGACTGCAACCGAAGGATATGGACCTCGTGTGTCCGTACGACTGCTACACCATCACCGTGATCGTCACGCTCGAAGACGCGGGCTTCTGCGCGAAGGGGCAGGGCGGGCCGTTCGTCGCGGAGCATGACCTGACTTACGCAGGCGACTTTCCGTGCAACACGCACGGCGGGCAACTGTCGTTCGGCCAGCCGGGGCTGGCGGGCGGGATGAGTCACGTGACCGAAGCGATAAGACAGTTGATGGGGCGCGGCGGCGAGCGGCAGGTTAAAAATGCCGCGCTCGGCTACGTCAACGGCAACGGCGGAATCATGAGCGAGCAGGCAAGTCTCGTGCTGGAGCGCAGATCATGAGCGAATACTACAAACCGCTTCCAAAGCCATCGCCAACCAGCCGCCCATTCTGGGAGGCCGCGCGACGCCACGAGCTAACGATCCAGCGATGCGGCGCGTGCCGCGAGTACATCTACTATCCGCGCGATCGATGCCCGAAATGTTTCGCGGACAAGCTGACGTGGGAGCGCGTGAGCGGACGCGGCAAGGTGTACAGCTACACAGTCGTGCGGCGAGCGTCGAGCCGCGCGTTTGCCGACGCGCCGTACGTGCTCGCGATTGTAGAGCTGGCCGAGGGACCGCGCATGACAACCAACATCGTCGCGCCGCCGGAGAGTGTGCGCGTCGAGATGCCGGTGCAAGTCTTCTTCGACGACGTAACTCCGGATCACACGCTGGTGAAATTCAAGCCCGCGTGATGCGTCGCGCGTGGCGTGCGAGTTTCGCGTCGAACGTAACGAACGGGTATCCAAGACGACGCGCGGCCTGTAGGTAGGCAGCATCATAAATCGTGAGATTGGTCTCGCGCGCCAACTCGAGCAAATCAAGCGGTGCCGTTGGAACCAATTTGACCTGGGTTGAAAGCGCTCGACGCAGACGCATTGCGATTTTGAAATGCCGTGATGGCTCTATTTTGGTTTTCTTCAAAGCCACGCTCGCCAATTCGTATGGGAGTATTTCCGGCGCGAAAAGAATCGCGTCACCAAGCAAATCGCGGGCTTCCTCCGCCCGCGATTCCAGGAACGCCAGCGCTGCTATCACCGAGGCATCAACTACCTTATCGGGAATCTCGATCTTCGCGAATCATTTTCGTGCTGTCCCCGGGAGTTGGAGGCCCGAGTCGCCGGGCTTCCTGCCAAAGTTCTTCAACGGTCAAACGGCCTGGCGACGTAGCCTCTTCCAGAATGGCTATCAATTCACCGTGGAGCGAGCGCTTGTGCATCGCGGCCTTGCGCTTGAGTCGTTTTACCAACTCAACCGGAACATTCTTGATCGAAAGAGTTACACTCATAAACCAAAATACCATTTTTACGCCAGCAGGACGGCGACGATTCCGGTCAGGAAGATTCCGTCGAAGGTGCCCGCGCCGCCGATCGAAGCGACCGGCGCGCCCAGGTCGCGCAGCTTGCCCAGGTTGAGCAGGTCGGCGCCGATCAGCGTACCGATCACCCCGCTGATGAATGCGACGGCGTCGCGATGGTGCTGCGAGGAGCCGAGGAAGTAGCCGCACAGCGCTGCGACGATTGGCGGAATCAGCATCGGCGTCGCAATTCCCATCCCCGGAATCGGCATCGCGAATCGATGGACGATTGCGGTTACGATGGCGACGCCGATCAAAGCGGGCACGACTATCGCGGGCATCTGCATCAGCAAATAAATCGAGATAAGTACCGGAACGATTGCGCCGCCGACATTCACCGCGATGATCGTCGAATCGGTGACGTAGCGAGTCGGTACCCGGTAGCGAATACCGAAACTGCGGACCACCTCGGCGGGGTGCGGCTGACCGCCGGCAACGCGCGTGATGGGAATGTTGATGTAGCTGCCGATCAGGCTTACCAGTAGAGCTGTGAAAGCGAACTCGGGCGGCAGACCGAGCGACACGAATGCGTAGTTGATGACGTGAATTTCGAGCAGGATGAAAAAGAACGCGAGGACGAAGAAGAAGACGATCGCGTAGAAGGCGAGGAACGGTGCGAAGAACACCGAACTACCTTAGCCGTGTCGCAAGCCAGGGAAAAAACGGCGGCGCGAGCCGAGCGCGTCGGCGTACTGCCCGCCTATCGCGCGCTCTTCGGCCGGGATTCGCACGGCAAGAATCAGTGCGTTGCCAATCGAGAATGCGATCGCGGTGAAGAGCGCGCCGCCGATCATCGGCACGGCGGCAATCTCGATCACGACCGCCAGGTAGTTCGGATGGCGCATGAAGCGATACGGGCCGTCGGTTGCCGGCGCACGGTCGGGACTTACGATTATTCGCGTATTCCATCGATCGCCGAGCGTCGTCACTGCCCAGTAGCGAAGCGCCTGCGCGAAGATTTCAGCGCATAGCGCGAGCCATGCGACGATGGGCGGAAATGCGCGCGGGAAAAATGTGGCTTCGACGGCGCAAGACACGATGAACAACACGTGAAACGCGACCATCACGCGGTAATGCGCCTGCCCGACTTCGACCGCGCCATGCTCGAAGGCGCGACGCGCATTACGACGCGCGCGATCCAATTCAAAGATTCGCTCGACGACCAGGATCGCCAGGATGATCAGATAAGTGCGGAGCGAGATCACCACGTCGGGGATGTCACCACTTCAGCAGTACGAGCTCGACCGAGAACCCGGGACCCATCCCGATAATCATGCCGTACTCTCCAGGCGCCGCCACGTGATCCTCGAGCAGTTCGTCGAGGATAAACATCACAGATGCCGAAGAGAGGTTTCCGACCGATTGCAGCGAGCTCCACGAACGCGCCAGCGCGCCCTCTGGGAGAGCGAGCGCACCTTCGAGGGTCTCGAGCACTTTGGGGCCGCCGGCGTGCGCGATCCAGTGCTTGATGTGCGAGCGGTCGATGTTTTGCTTCGCCAGGAATGAATCAACTTCGTCCAGGATGTTGGCGCGGACGAGGTCGGTGAGTTTCGAGGACAGCACGATTTTGAATCCGCTATCGACGATTTCCCAGCCGAGAATTTCTTCGGTGTTCGGAAAAACCAGCGAGCGCGTCGCGATTACCTGCGGACCCGTCGACTTTGGTTGTGCATTGCCGCCTATGAGCATTGCGGCGGCGCCATCACCGAAGAGGCCCGACGCGATGATGTTCGCGATCGACAGATCCTCGCGCTGCAACGTGAGCGAGCACAACTCGACTGACAGCAGCATCGCGACTTCCGACGGAAACGCGCGGATGTAGTCGGCGGCGCGCGCCGTCCCCGCTGCTCCCGCGACGCATCCCAGCCCGAAGATTGGCGTGCGCTTGATTTCCTTGCGCATCCCGAGCGCGCTGATCACGCGAGTGTCGATGCTCGGCACGGCGATGCCGGTGACGGTGACGAAGAACAGATGGTCGACCTCGCGCGGCTTCAGGCCGGCCCGCTCGAGTGCGATTTCGGCGGCCGCGGTTCCGACTTCGGGCGCAACCCGCAGCCACGCGTCGTTGGTCTTGGCGAAGGTGTCGAGCGGTATATATTCCTCGATCGGCAGCGCGAGATGACGGCCGGTGATTCCGAGCGCGCCCTGGATTTTGTCGAAGCGGCGCAAATCCGACCAGCGCTTCTCCCATAGCTCCCGGAGACGCGAGGTCAGTTGTTCTTGATCGACGTAGTTGGCGGGTAAAGCGGTGCCGGTTCCGATCACACGGGGTGAATCGTTGCTAATCACTTATTTCGCGTGGCGCCCGAGTCGCGGGACTCGTGGCGAATCGCTATCTCTCCTTTTCGTGCCCGGCAGACCGCAACGCGCGGTCCATTGTTCTCTTGGGGCATGTTTGACGCTATCACCAGCGCGACCAATATTATATCGCTCTTGTGCCCCGCGCTGCATCCGTTAAGATCCCTTCAATTATGAAATCCGAAGAACGCAGCGAATTGCTGGCGATGCTCGCCCGGGAATCGTATTTCGAGCGTCAACTCACGCTCTCGTCGGGACGCGCCTCCAGCTACTACGTCGATTGTAAGCGCACGCTATATCTGCCACGTGGTGCGTATCTCGCCGGAGAATCGGTGCTTGAACTCGTAAAGGCTGCTGGCGTCGAGCAAATCGGCGGAATGGCTGCGGGCGCGTTGCCGGTGACGGACGCGGTAATGGCCGCGGCGCATCGCAACGGCGTCAATATTCGCGGCTTTTTTGTGCGCAAGGAAACCAAGCAGCATGGTCTGCAACAGATGGTCGAGGGGGCATTCAAATCAGGCCTCAAGACTGCCGTGATCGACGATACGATCACAACCGGCGGCTCGAGTCTGCAAGCGGTGACTGCGATGCGCGAGGCGGGCGGCAACGTGATCGCGGCAATCGCGCTGGTCGAGCGAGGCGAGGGTGCAGTCGAGGCGTTCGCGCGCGCAGGGCTCAAATATAGCTGGGTATTCACCGCAGAAGAGGTGCGCGCCGAGCGCGCCGCGCATCCCGTCGCCGGCTGATTCAATTTGCCAAACACCAGCGACACCGCGGTCGCGGCGATTTTCGGCGATCCGATAGAACATTCCAGGTCGCCTGCGATGCACAACGCTGCCTACGCGGCGCTTGGCATGAGTCGAACGTACGCGGCGTTTCGCGTCACCGCGGCGAATCTCGCGCCGGCGCTTCGCGCGATTCCTTCGCTCGGAATCGTCGGTGTAAATTTGACGGTTCCGCACAAGCAAGCGGCGGCGCGGCTGATCAAGGATCTGAGCGGGGAGGCGCGGATGCTCGGCGCGGTGAACTGCGTTGTCAATCGGCGCGGCGTGCTGCGCGGCGAGAATACCGATGCCCGCGGCCTCGAGCGCGACTTGCGCGATCTCGGATGCGAGCTGCGCGGCCGTCTCGC
>NZ_DATDGQ010000264.1:0-6102 GCF_036522015.1 Binatus sp. (SeqCode) | reverse complement strand
CGGGCTTTGCGCGCACGCCCCATTCGCCCATCTGGTTCATCCAGCCGAGGTCAGGAGTCCCGGATTCGTAGAGCTTCTGAAGATAGACGGAAGGTTCGAGCTTGTATTTCGCTTGCGACCCGACCCGCTCTTCATCCTTTATATGGACTGCTCCCATCGGCTGGCCTCCTGAATCCGCGCGTTACTACATCGGGTACCAGAAGCGTTTCTGGAATGTCAATCCAGCATCAGTCAGCCCGTTTTACTTGGTCGCGTTCTGGTGCTTTTGTAAGCGAGGCTCCTCACCAATCCAGCCCAACGAAGGAGGACGCATCGTGTCGATACTCTCGGAGTTCAAAGCATTCGCGATCAAGGGCAACGTGATCGATCTCGCGGTCGGCTTCGTGGTCGGCGCCGCGTTCGGGAAAATCGTGACCTCGTTTACCACCGACATCCTGATGCCGCCGATCGGGCTGGCGCTCGGCGCGGTCGATTTCTCGAACCTGTTCGTCAACCTGTCGTCGAAGCACTACGCCACCATTGCGGATGCGAAGAAGGCGGGCGCACCGACGCTGAACGTTGGATTGTTCCTCAACACGATCATCGATTTCGTCATAATCGCGTTCGCTGTCTTCCTTCTCGTCAGATGGATTAATCACCTGACCGGGGCCGACAAACCGCAACCAGCCAACACCAAGGATTGCCCGTTTTGCGCTACCACGATCCCGCTCGCCGCATCGCGATGCCCGCACTGCACGTCGGAACTGAAGGCAGCGTAGTCGCTCCCGGAATCAGCCACAAAATGAAGCGGGCGCGTATCGGCACGCGCCCGCCTCGATTTCAAATCCAGATGACCGTGTCTATTTGTGTCCGCCGGTCACCTCTCCAGTCGAAGGATCCAGGAATAGTTGGTTGCGATGGCCCGGGTTCAGCTTCTGCGTGAAGTCGAACATGTTCTCAATCGATCCGGAAATCGCGTCGAACGAACCGTTGCCGATCCTTCCGAGGTTCCAGTTGTCCTCGACGAAGTGGATGATCGAGCTCTGGTCGGTCAAAGTGTGATCGACGAAGTTCGACTTGGCGAAGGGCGAGATCACCAGCATCGGAATTCGCGGTCCGTAGCCGCATCGGCCCTGTATGCCGTCGAGCGGAGTGCCGTTGCCGCACTTGCCGGGGCCGTTCAGCTCATCGCTGTGCGCCGCGCTGCTCGCTTGCAGGACCGCCGACGAGTTGATGATTGGCCCGATCTGATGATCGTACCAGCCGTCGGAATCGTCCCAGGTGATCACGATGGCAGTGTTGCTCCAGAAATCGGAGTTCTGGATCGTATTGATGACGTTGACCACGAATTCCTGCTCCATCAGCGGGTCGGAGTAGCCCGCATGACCGTCCATGTTGGCCGGGGCCTTGAGGAAGCTGACTGCCGGCAGATTGCCCGCATTAAGCGCGTCGAAAAAGTCGTGGATGTCGTAGTTGTGGTTAGCCCCGGTGTCCGCGCTGGTGCCGTACTCGCTCGGCGGAACGCTGGGCCGCGTGTGCATCGGGTTCGCGGTGCTGCTGAAATACTGGAAGAAGGCATGATGCGGTATGTAGTCGGCGGTAAAGTTGCTAGCGGCCGGGGGAACCGTGAGACTATTGGCGGGAGTCGCCGGACTCGACCGATGGCAACCGGTTGTTCCATTAGGATTCGTGATAGTCAAATCGAAGCCGCCCATGAACGAACCCCAGCTCAATCCCTGCGCGCTCAGTAGGTTGCCGATGTTCTGACCGCCTATCGCGACGTTGGTGGTCTGATTCGAACACGGGTCGCCCGTGGGATCGAGATCGGATACCAGCGTCCCGTCCACGACGCTGGTCGAGGTTCCTGTGAGCGTCGCGGGAGAGGTGTTACCGGCGACCAGGTTCAATACGCCCGGCGTCGACGGCCCGAAGGTCGTTCCGTAGAAGCTGTCGTTCAGCGCGTAGTTCTGCGCGTAGTTCCACATCGCCGTGACGGTGTTGCCGTCGAAGTAGCCCATCACGATGCCATTGCCTTTTCCGTACGAATAGAACGGGTTGCAGAAGGCGCTTCCTCCCACACCAACGCTGGCCGGGAACAGATCCATCAGGCCCATGTCAAAGGCCTTCTGCTCGTCGCCGTAGTTGTGATCCTGGTCGCAGGTCGACGCTTGGCTGCGATCGAGAAGAAATGGATTGATGGCGCTGGCGCCGTTGGCGGCGTTGCCTGCGTTCGGATTGTTGCTCAACAGCGAGCCGGTCAATCCGTTCACGGTCGGAGTCCCGGGTTGCGCGACGAAGTCCGTCGCGTTTGGGTAACTGCCGAAGTAATGGTCGAACGACACGTTCTCCTGAAAGATCACCACGACGTGCTGGATCGGTGTCATCGTCGTTGACGGCATCGGCGGCTTCGCCATCGCCGGCCCCGCGCAGATCGACGTGATCGCGAGCGTAATGACAGCGCGCACGAGTAGCTTGGTTCCTCGCATGATGAGTATTCCTCCCTGGTATGTGGTTGCGCGCGGACCAACTCGGTCCGCAACGCGGAGACTAACCGGGGAACGTGACGGCGCGATGAATGGGATTTTTCGGCGCGACAAATTTCGCGTGACGGGAGCGCGTCAATTTCGCGTCACGACGATAAACGACAAGGGAAAAGAAAAACCCGCGATGGTGACAACGCGGGTTTCCGTCGTTTAAGACAAGCTGTGTGCTGACGCCGTGGTTATTCGCCGGCCTGCGCGACGTCAGCCATCGCTTTCGCAGCGCGCTCGCAAATCTCGCTCAGCACTTCGTCGGTGATCACGGTCGAGAGCGCGATCATCCCGCGCGGCGCGAGGAACAGCCCCTGGTTGAGCGCCGCCAGATGGAAATTGGCGATCGCGCGCGCGTCCTCGCGGGCAATCGTCGCAGGCGGCGCGTCTTTGAGGAAAAATACGTTCAGTAGCGATCCACAGTGCTGCACGGAAAACGGCAGATCCACCTGGCGCGCCGCGCGCGCGAGCTCTGCCGCAAGCCGCTCGGCTTGCTTGGCCATCTTGTCGATTCGCGCTTTCGTCAGTTCGCGTATCGATACGCTGCCGGCCGCGCAGGTGACGGGATTGCCGTTGAAAGTGCCCGAATGAAAAATCGAGCCGCGATTGCGCGGGTCGAAGGTCGACATTACTTCTTCGCTGCCGCCGATCGCGCCGACCGGGAATCCGCCGCCGATGATCTTGCCGAACATCGTCAGGTCCGGCTTGACCTCGAAAATCTGCTGCCCGCCGCCTTCGGCCAAGCGCAGCGTGATTACCTCATCGAGGATGAACATCGCGCCCGCGCGACGCGTCGCTTCAGCCACGCGCTCGAGAAATCCCGCGGGCGGTTCAACGATTCCCGCTGATCCGAGTACCGGCTCGAGAAACACCGCCGCGATTTCCGCGCCTCGCTCCGACAGCAACGCCTCGAACGCCGTCGCCTCGCCGAAGTCAGCGAGCATCGTGCGCTCGCCGTCCAGGCCGGCCAGCCCGACTTCCAGGTCGTCGTACGATCCGTGATAGCCGTAGCGCGCCATCAGGATGAGCTTGCGGCCGGTGAGGCGTCGCGCGACGTGCGCCGCGAGCATCCCGGCCTCGGTTCCTGAATTGCAAAATCGCACGCGCTCGACCGACTCGACGCGTTCGCACAACAGCGTCGCCAGGTCGGTCTGCGCTTCCGAGCGCGCCGGCCACGAGCTGCCGTCCTTGACCGCCTTGGTCGCAGCCTCGACGATCGGCGGATACGCGTTGCCGTGAACGAGGCTGGTGTAATTGCCGAGCAGATCGACGTACTTGTTGCCGTCAACGTCCCACAGGAACGGTCCCTCGCCGCGCTTGAGGGTGAGCGGGTAGGGCTTGTAATTGGTCGTGGTACGCGTGTCACCGCCAGGCATTACGCGTTCGGCGCGCTTGGCGAGCTGCGCGGATTTTTCGGTCACGCCGCGATATTGTTCCTCGATACTGGTCATCGTCCCCGTCCCCCGACGCGATGCAACAAGAGGTTGCGCTTCTGCTTCCACTATAATTTCCTCCATCGTTTGCGTTCCCTGCAAGTCAGGCTCCCTCCGTCGGCGGCTCTGCCGATGAACCCTACTGTCTACTATGACCGCACGAACGAATCAAATTGTAAGAAATTATAACATGGGGGCAGTCCGGGGTTAATTCCAGCCTCCGGACCCTGGCGCCAGCCCCGTCAGAACCCGACCGTCGCCCAGCCGCTCATTTCACCGCCGCGATCGCTTCCATCTCGACCATCAGCCCGTCCACTGCGAGCGACGTCACGCCCACCATCGTCGAGGCCGGCGGCTCGCCTTCAGGAAACAGCTCCGCGCGCGCCTCGCGCATCGCGGAATAGTCCGCCTGCTTGTAGTTCACGATGTAGGTATTGGTTTTCACGATGTCAGCGGCGGTGGCTCCTGCAGCGGTCAGCGCAGCTTTCAGATTGCTGGCGGCCTGTCGAATCTGCGCCTTCAGGTCACCCGGCCCGACCAGCTTGCCTTCCTTATCCACTGCGACCTGGCCCGAAATGAAGACCAACTTCGAGGCGCCCGCTATCGTCACAACTTGCGTAAAGCCGCGGGGCGTCATCAGCGTATCCGGATTGATATATTTTTTTTCCACGTCTCTACTCCTCGCTCAATTTTTCGATTTGCCGTCGCCGTATTGTAGTACCTGTACTTTCTCGACCGTGATCAGCCCGGAGCCCATCATCTTGTCCAGTACAGGCAGGAACGCGTCGATCTTCGCCTGGCTGTCGACGATCTCAATGATCATCGGCAGGTCCTCCGACAGCCGCAGAATTTTGGCCGAATGCAGATGGCTGGATCGGCCAAAGCCCATCGGGCCGCGCAGGACCGTCGCGCCGCCGAGTTGAAGCTCGCGCGCCTTCAGCACGATCGCTTCGTACAGCGGCTTGTGGTCTGAGCGTTCGCTCTCGCCGATAAAAATTCTCAACAACACCGCATCGCGTGGGATTTGCATCACTACACTCCCCGATTAAGCGCCGTCGCGGCGACGAAGCCTATCCATACTGACACGAGGCACAGCACAACCGAACCGGCTGCGTTCAATGCGGCCGGCATCCACTCGCCCGCCTGCATCAGGTAGAGCGTCTCGAGCGAAAAACTCGAGAAGGTCGTGTAGCCGCCGCAGATTCCGATCATCACGAACTGGCGCGCCGGCGTGCCGACCAGCAAGCGCCCATCTGGACCCGTCAACGTCGCGAAAAATCCAATCACCAGGCATCCCGTGATATTCACGAGCATCGTGCCGTATGGAAACGTGCCGCCGGTAAATGTCGTGACGACGCCGGAAACAAAATACCGTCCCATCCCGCCGAGCGCGCTGCCAATCGCAATCAGGACATATGCAAGCACCCAAACCTCCCGTCCGTTTCAGGCCGCCACGTGGCCGCCGTCGGCGACTGCGTTGACAATCAGGTGAAGATAAATGAGTCCACCGTACGGATGCCACCGCTCGAGCATTTTGCCGACGCGGTCGTAAGTCGGCGCGTCGCCCACCCCGAGCCATTCGAACAGTTTGTTGCGTCCGCCGACATCGTCGCCCGGGAAAATGTTGATCCGCCCGAAGCCGCGCAGCATCACGTACTCCGCGGTCCAGCGTCCGACGCCGCGAATCTTCGAGAGGCGCGCGATCGCGTCGTCGTCGCCGAGCCGCTCGATCGATGCGAAATCGCGATCCTTCGGATCGATCGCCATCTGTGCGAGACCGATCAGATATTCACCCTTCTGCCTGCTGAGGCCCAGCGCGCGCATAGCGTCGGGAGTCGAGCGCGCAATCGTGGCCGCGAGAGGGAATGATCGCATCGGCGCCGCCACGCGCTCAACCCCGGGCACTCCGCACGCCTCGGCAATCCGATTGAGCACGTGCATTCCCGCGCTCAGCGACACGAGCTGGCACGCGACCGCGTTCGCGAATCCTTCAAACACGGTGGCGTATCGCACCGGCTTCATTCCTCGCAAACGCTCGGCCAGCTCACGCAGATGCGTGTCGCGACGAGCGAGTTTGTAGAAATCCGACAGGTCGCGCTTCAGCCCGAGCATCCTCGTCACGATCGCGCTGACTTCCGCCTTTACCATTTGGGGTCGGG
>NZ_DATDGQ010000263.1:0-2326 GCF_036522015.1 Binatus sp. (SeqCode) | reverse complement strand
AGAAACCTGCTCCGGAGAGCCTTTCTCCGGGTAGCGCACGAACGTCGCCTTGAACTCTCCCGCCTCGATAACGAGGCGATGCTCGAATGCTCCGCGCTCGAGCACGACCCGAAACCCGACCGAAAACGGAAAACCGCTCGGCATGATGCCGCTCGCGAGCACTGTCGCGTTGCGGCCGTCCTCGTACTCGAGCAGCGCCGAAATCTCGCCGGGGCCGCCGCGCGCACTTCCTGCGGCGGCCGCGGTGACGCGCGCAGGCCGTCCCAAAAGCCATTGGACGAAATCGAAGTCGAAGGTCATCAGCTCGGTCGAGGGCTCGCTGTAGTGTTCCTTGTGATCGGGAGCGTCAGCGCGGAGGTAGGAGCCAAGCCGATGTGCGGTGACGCTCAGAACCTTTCCGAGTTCTCCCGACTCGGCGATTCGATGTACGTATTCGTAGCTTGCAATCGAGCGAATCAGGAGGCCGACCAGCAGAACCTTCTTCGAAGCGCGCGCGGCCTCGATCATGGCATCGGCGTCTTCCAGCCGAAGTGCGAGTGGCGTCTCGCAGAAGACGTGTTTTCCCCGCCTGAGAGCGGCTACCACGTATTCGCGGTGGTTGATCGACGGTACGCAGACGTCGATCGCGTCGATCGCAGGATCGTCGACGAGAGCAAACGCGTCGGTGACGGCATTCGCGCTACTGCCCTGCGTTATCGCCTCGGCATGCGCCAAATTCCGACTGAAGACGCCGGCGATCTCGACCGCATCGATCGATCCATAGGAAAACGCGTGCTCAGCGCCCATCGCTCCGGCGCCAAGAATTCCGACTCTGATCTTTGAAGAGGTAACGGGAGTCCTCCGCGAAGTCGATGGACGGTGCCACAGCGCGAAATTCGCGTCAACCAGCAGCTGTCCCGCTCCAAAACCTCTCCCTTGCAGCCGCGAGTATTTTGGCTCCTAGCGACCCATCTTCAGGAGATCGTCGCCCGCCCATCCTTCTTTCAGCGGGACCATGAAGAATGGAGTGAGACTCATTTTTCTGAAACGCCAGCGCCCGTCGCGCTTTAAGTACTCGTCGTTGTAGCGAGCAGCGACGACGTAGCTCTCGCCATTGTAAACCGGCTTGGCTTCCAGGTAGGCGTAGCCGCTGGCGCGATCACCGTTGACCTTCAGGACATGGTTATGGATGAACTGCCGGACGCGATAAAGGCCGCGGCGGCTGTCAGGTGCGGAGCGATCGCGGCCGAGGCCCGAGAAAAACGCCTTGATTTGTTCGCGGCCTTTGGCCTTGCCCAGATACGCGAAATCAAGTTCGCCGTCCTCGGTGAAGAGGTCGGGAATCTCTGCAGTTTGAGCTTCGTTGATACATTCATGGTAGCGATAGCGCAGATCGCGGAGCGCCTCGCGATCGTAGAGGTCGGCAACCTTCGCTTCCAGCTCCTTCACCTTGTCTTCGAGATTTATAGCCATCGTTGTGATCCTCGCAAAGGAACAAACGCGCAGCGCGCGCCTCGAGAC
Organism: Binatus sp. (SeqCode); assembly: GCF_036522015.1. GTDB lineage: Bacteria > Desulfobacterota > Binatia > Binatales > Binataceae > Binatus. Next base: position 826 of record NZ_DATDGQ010000263.1, on the reverse strand, counting down.
GGCCTGGTCGCAGTTAAGCTCGGAGCTAGTTCGGCACCCAGGTGACAGCGCGAATCTCGCCAAACTCGCGGCGCACCTTTGTCCACGAATCGCCCGAATCGGTGCTCAAATACAGGTAACCGTGCAGACTGTTGGCGACCACGACTTCGGGGTTCGCTTGATTTGTTCCGAACCAGTAAATCGTGGAATTTGGCTCGACCGGCAGCTTGCACACTTGCCAGCTCGCGCCGCCGTCCCGCGACCTTTGGATCGCGCCGCGCTTGCCGGGGATGAAGTCGCCGTTGCCGACGAAGATCGTGTCGGGATCGCCGGGCTTGAGCGCGACTCCGCGGCAATAAGAGATCGTGTCCCGTTCTGCGAACTTGGGGAATCCGTGCAGCGAAAATGACTCGCCCTCGTCAAGGCTGCTCCAGATTCCGTCCGGCGTCGTGACCAACAGCTTGGTTCTCGGGCCAGTCGCGAGCGCCACACCATGGACGTCGTGGTTGAGTTCCTTGTCACCGATTTTTGAATGTTTCCAGGTCTGGCCGTCATCGCGGCTGCAATAGACCCCGTCGATTTCGACACCCACCCATATCGTGCGCTTGTCACGCGGATCGATCAGGATATTGGTAACCTTTGGCGCGCCCGCCAGGCATCGCTCGGCCATCGGCACAGGCAATCGATGCCAGCTCTGACCGCGATCGTTCGTGCGGTAAACCCCGGGCTCTTTGGTGCCCGCGAGCATCGTGTCATGATCGGCGGGATGGAAAGTAGCCGACCAGATCTGTTTGCCTTCCATCGGCGAGTCGATCCAGTCCCAGGTCGCACCGTTATCTTCACTTCG
>NZ_DATDGQ010000262.1:0-5300 GCF_036522015.1 Binatus sp. (SeqCode) | reverse complement strand
AGCGTCTCGGGCTCCTCGGCCAGCAGCCGCGCATCGAAAATCTCCCGCTCCTTGCCCGCGAGCGTGTCGGCAAACTGCTTGACCTTGTCGCGCGCGAAGTCGCGCCATTCGCGGTCGGCCGCTTCGGTCTCCGGATTGTGCCCGGCGTCGGGGATCACGTCGAGCAGCCGCGTATCGTTGTCGTCGCCGGACCCCGTCGGCTGGTCGAGCGAGACCTCGCTCTGTCCCATCCGCTCCTGCATCTCGCGCACGTCGCTCTCGCGCACGCCCATCCGATGCGCCAGTAGCAGCGGCTGCGGCTTGAATCCTTCGCGCTCGAGCCGCTCGGTCTCCTTGCGCAAGTTGAAAAACAATTTGCGCTGCGCCTGCGTCGTGCCGATTTTCACCAGCCGCCAGTTGTTGATGAGGTAGCGGTAAATGTACGCGCGCACCCACCACACGGCGTACGACGGAAAGCGGATGCCGTGCTCGGGGTCGAAATTCTTGACCGCTTCCATCAGGCCGACGTTGCCCTCCTGGATAAGGTCGAGCACGTTTTTGGTTGCGCGCGCGAATTCGTACGCGAGCTTCACGACCAGCCGCAGGTTGGCCGTCACCAGCCGGTAAGCGTCCTCGGGATCCTTGTTCTTGACGTAGCGCCGCGCGATCACCGCCTCCTCTTCGCGCGAGAGCAGCGGGAAGCGGCGAATCTCGGTCAGGTATCTGCCGAGCGGATCGGTGGCGACCAGCGCGCCGCCTTTCTGATCGGCGTCAGCGTCTTTATCATCGTCGGCGTCTTTGTCACCACCGGCTTCCGGCGCGGCGGATTCGGCCGTCGCGTCGCCCTCGATACTTTCTACCGGATGAAACTCGGAGACTTCGATCGGCGCATCTTTGTCGTCGGTCGCCCCCTCCGCATCGAGCTCGAGTTCAGAATCGTCGGCCACCACCGGCTCAGCTAGGACGCGCCCGCGACGAACCTTGCCGGCGCTCTTCGGTTTCGCCGGCCGCTTGCGAACTATTGGTTTGCCGGGTTTGCGCGCCACAGAAGAGGCTCCAGCTTCAGCACGATGCTGGCGAATCGAGAATGCAGACAGCGACGCTCCAGCCGTCGGCGGCAAGCAGCGTGTGTCGGTTGATATGGATCGATCGCGCCGGTCAGGCGTCGGGTTCTTCGATCGTTACCTTGCCGGCGGCGATTTCGCGCAGCGACGTCACTACTTCTTTATTATCCGATTCCACCAGCGGCCGCGCGCCCTTGAGCAGCTGTTTCGCGCGCCGCGCCGCCCCAAGCACAAGCTCGAAGCGGTTAGGAATATTCTCCAGGCAATCTTCAACGGTAATTCGTGCCATTGCGAATGATTCTCCAACCCCCACCCCCCCGTGTCAACGCGCAGGGGTGACCCCTGCACCCAGTATTAAGAAAAGCCGTGCATAACCGGGCGAGCTGGTTCTTCCCCTCTCCCTGTAAGGGAGAGGATCGAAGGTGAGGGTCCGCGTACAGCGCGCGTCTTCCGCGCGCGATTCAAGATTCTGTCCTCTGCCCGCTCCTTCCTGGCCTCGCCAACGAGGCGAGGTGTCACAGACACGCGGCCGACGCTCGTCCCCGAGCGTCGGGTGAGGACAACATTTCCCGCAATTCAGAATGACCCGCGTTCCGCACGCTAGTGCTGCCGCGCCCGTCATTTCACGCGCGCGGCAAGGAGGCTCTGAGAATTTCGTAGATATAGCAGCGAAGGTCAGAGTCCTCTTACAAAATCGTGAATCCTTTGCCCTGCTAAGACCTTTCTCTCAGATTAATTTGCAATTTGGGCGTCTCGGATCGGTTCGATTGAACAGCCTTTGCTGGAATCGCCCGCAACCAACGGCTAAAACTCGCGCGCATGGATAACCACCGCTCGTTGCGCCACCGCCTCGATGCCGATCCGCATCACCGACCAAATAGTCCCGGTGACATACAAGGCGTTCCGAGCGGTAACGCCGTGAAACAGGACAAAGGCGCCCGCGTTTTCGCCGTAATCGCGATCTTCCTGTTCGCCTGCTATTTCGTCGGCGCCTTGACGGTGCACGCGCACGAGAACGGCCCGCTCGCCAAGTACTGCACCGCAACCGGCAGTGGGGTCGTCATGCGGCTAAACGTTTCGGCTCGTCCAAGTCGATGAACCCTACGGGTTGTTTTCAAGGGCCTGGCCGCCCCACGTTCGGTTAGCCCGATACGCGATCGCACCCTGTCGCCCGAATTGAGACAGTTACCTTTCGCCTCCGTTCGGTTTGTGCGAAGCCTCGTCCCACTGATACTTTCCGGGCCCTACGAAAATCGAGGGAGGTGCACGATGAGTCAAGAGCCGCCTAAAGGGGAGCATTCTTTGAAAGGCGAAAACGATCTGAACAAAGCATGCGGAAAACCATGTCCCCGCTGTAATAATCCGGATATCGGCTACTGTATCATCAAAATCCCACCGGGTGGGGCACACAGCGGTCTGCACGAATGCGGGAACGACGGCACTGCGTGGTGAAACGGGAAATGGCTTTCGAGGATCGCCTCGTCCTCAACATCTCGCGGTTCCGCGAGGGCAGGATGGTCGAGCACTGGGCGCTCCTCGACGAAGCCTCGATGATCCGCCAACTCACTGGGAAGTGATTTCAAATTCCGCCCTGTTCTCAAGTCTCTTTTGCCCCACTTGAATCAATCCCTGCCCTATTGCGTATATCAAGTGGAGGATCCACGAGTTTGATGGGCAGGTTTGGGGCGTTGCGCCAGTTTTTCATGCTGACAGCGATCGCTCTGATTGTTGGGATCGGTCGGCCGGCTGCCGCCGATGGTCCCGCGACGATTCTCGACGGCAACCATCCCGATGAGGCGGCCGACGTTGTCGGCGCCGCGGTCGCATCGCCGACGCAGCCGCTCGCGATGCGCATCACGATGGCGCTGCGCAACCGCGACGACCTCGCTCGGCTGCTCGCCGATCAGCAGGACCCCTCGTCGGCGCAATACCATCGATGGCTGACGCCCGACGCGTTCACCAGCCGTTTCGGACCGACGGACGCCGACCTTGCCCGAGTCACGCGATGGCTCAGGAAGAAAGGCTTCACCGTCAACTCTGCCGACGCCTCGACGCGCGAGGTTTCTTTCACAGGCACGGTGGCGCAGGCGCAAAATGTTTTCGGCGTGAAGATTGCCGCGTCGACCGACGGCCGTCTGTATTCCAACATCAGCGATCCCGCCGTGCCCGCCGCGCTGGCTCCCGTAGTCGAATCGATCCGCGGCCTCGACAACCTGCTGCACAGCATGCCGCTGGCGCGCCGCGTGTCGAAGCCGGCCCCGAGCGCAAGTTCTCCTGCGTCGATCGTTAACAACGCGGGACCGGCCTTCGGTCCTCCCGACATCTACACCTTCTACAACGAAACGCCGCTGCTGAATCTGAACATCGACGGTGGCGGCACCGGCACTCGATGTATCGCGGTGGTCGAGGATTCGAACATCGACGCGCCTGCCGCCGACGCGTTCGACACCCAGTTCGGCCTGCCGGCGCTAACCGATACGAACTTCAGTGCGGTGCTCGTCGACAACACCGACCCGGGCCTGAATGTGGACAAAGACGAGACAATGGTCGATGTGACCTATGCGCATGCGGTGGCGCCCGGTTCGAGCATCCGCATGTATCTGGGCGATCAGAAGCATACGTCGTCGTCAGCGATTCTTGACGCCATCCACGCGGCAGTGACGGAGCGGAATAGCCCGTGCAGCGCGATCAGCATCAGCTTCAGCTTCTGCGGCGGCTCGAAGGGCTTCTACAAAACCCAGAACGGATTTTTTGCGCAGGCGGCCTCGCAAGGTCAGTCGCTGTTTATCGCGACTGGCGACGACGGCGCGGCGGGACTCAAGCTCAACTCCAGGGGTTGCGTTGCAGGCACGTCGCGCAACGTCAATGAAATCGGCGCGTCGCCGAACGTGACCGCGATTGGCGGCACCGAGTTCACGCCGAACTACCTGGGCGGTAACGACGACGGCTTCGTTTCAGAAACGGTGTGGAACGACGGCGACGGCGCCGCGGGCAGCGGCCAGAGCAAATTCTTCAAGAAGCCCGCATTCCAGAAAGGGCTCATCAAGAAGGATAAAAACCGCGACGTTCCCGACATCTCGTTCGGCGCGAGTCCCGCAACGCCCGGTTTCTTCTACGGCGGCCGCGACGGCAATACGCCGGCGGTGGTATGCTGCATAGGAGGCACCAGCCTCGGCGCCCCGGCATGGGCAGGCATCAGCCAACTGATCTCGCAGCTCAATAACGCTCCGATCGGCAATCTGAACGCGCGGATCTACCAGCTAGGCGCGCTAGCCAACGCCGCGAAGACGGGAATCCGCGACGTAACTTCAGGCAATACAAACTTCAACGGCGTCACCGGATTTTCCGCGATGACCGGCTACGACAAGGCCAGCGGCTGGGGCACCGTCGACATGGGCCTCTTCGTCCCGGCGTATTTAGGCCCGTAGTTCGACCAGCTTTTACTCGGCAGACTTGGCAGCCCACGGTCCGACCCCGGTAAAGCGGTCTGGCGCGATGCGGGTGATGAAACCCGGAATGTTGAGCATCGAAGGTGGTGGGAAGACTGCCTTGGGACCCAGATAGATTTTCGCGAGGCGTTGCAGCAGGGGCACTGCGCTGCCTTCGGTTATGCGCGCGTTGCCGTACGCCACCACATATTCCCGCATCCCCTGCGCGCTGGTCTGGTCGCTGAGGATGGACAGCGACTCGCGGATCGCGCCGGATGTTCTTGACCTTCTGATGCTCCGCCAAATGACCTATCACGAATTCTTCGCCTTCAATTCCGACCCACACCACGGTCACCTGCGGACTGCCGTCGCGATTGAGCGTCGTCAAATGTGCGTACGGTCCCTTCGCGATCACCTCGCGCAACGATTGCGGAATCTTCATGTGAATATCTCCATTTAGGTCAGCATCTTCTGGGACTACGACTTTCTCGAAACTGTGTCCATGGAGATTTTCGGAATCAGCGGCCACATGTAAAAACTTTCTTCGGTTCACACCTGGATTACGTTCATGGCGCATCGGTGCATCAAATTCGGTTTGAATTCTCTTTGATATCTGAAGGCGCGCGATAAGGTACCGAAATTGCGTGCCCAATCTGAAGGCCTCGAGCTTGGGGCAAATCGGGGTGAAGGAGTCACGAATGACAGATTGTCATTTTTACCAAATTCGCGAGAGGGCCATTTCTCTTTTCGTTTTCGTCGCCGTTGCGATGCTGGCTGCGTCGAGTCCCGTAGCCGCCGCGACCTCTGGATGCGGCCCGTTTGGCGATCC
>NZ_DATDGQ010000261.1:0-9581 GCF_036522015.1 Binatus sp. (SeqCode) | reverse complement strand
GAGGGCGTCGTCAACCCGCACATGCATACCATCGGTGGCGAGGCGCCGATGCTGATTTATTCGGCATCTGCCCGCCGGGTAGTTGCCATCAACGGCAATATGATGGCGCCAGCGCGCGCGACGATCGCCCACTTTCGCTCGCTCGGCCTCGAGCTGATTCCCGGCGCTGGACTGCTGGCTGCCGGCGTCCCGGCGGCCTTCGACGCACTGGTGACGGCGCTCCGCGACTTCGGCACCAGGTCGCTGGCCGACGTGCTCGAGCCGGCGCTCGAACTTGCGGGCGACGGCTTCCCGATGCATGTGGGACTCTCTGGCGATCCTGACCTGGCCGACGATGCCACTGCGGGAGCGGGCGCGTCGCTCCGCAGCAACGCCAAACGGTTCCTCACCAAGTGGCCATCGTCGGGGCGCGTTTATCTGCCCGATGGCAAAGTCCCGCTGGCGGGAAGCGTGCTAAAGAATCCCGCGCTCGCGAATTTTTTCAAGCGCGTGCTCGACGCGGAATCGGCCGCGAAGAATCGAGGACGCGAGGCTGGGCTTGACAGCGCGCGCGAGCGCTTCTACCGCGGCGACATCTCACGCGACATCGTCGCGTGGTCCGACGCCAACGGCGGCTTGCTCGGCGCCGCCGACCTCGAGCGCTTTGCGACGCGAACTGAATCGCCGGTGAGCGCCGACTATCGCGGCGTCACGGTCTTCAAGTGCGGGCCATGGTCGCAAGGCCCGGTATTTTTGCAGCAGCTAAAATTGCTCGAGGGCTTCGACCTCGCCACGATGGGCCACAACTCCGCCGACTACATTCATGCCGTCATCGAATCCGCCAAGCTATCGTTCGCCGATCGCGAGGCTTACTACGGCGATCCCGAATTCATCGACGTTCCTCTCGCTGGATTGCTGAGCGATCGCTACGCGGCCATTCGCCGCGAGCTGATCGATCCCGCGCACGCCTCGATGGATCAGCGGCCCGGCGATCCGGTTGCGAAGCGCGCACTGCGCGACGCTGGCGCAACCGACGCGCGCCCCTGGGGCGCGGGCACGATTCACGTCACGGCCGCCGACCGCGACGGCAACCTGATCGCCGTCACCGCCAGCGGCGGATGGATTCCCAGCTCGCCCGTGATCGACACGCTCGGTTTTCCGCTCGGCACGCGGATGCAAACTTTCTATCTCGACGAGCGCCATCCTAACGCGCTCGCTCCCGGCAAGCGCCCGCGCACCACGCTGTCGCCGTCGCTCGCAATGATGAAGGGCGAGCCGTACCTGGCGTTCGGCACGCCCGGCGGCGATCAGCAGGATCAGTGGACGCTGCAATTTTTCCTGAACGTCGTCGATTTCGGGATGGACCTGCAGGCCGCAATCGAAGCGCCCAAGTTCTCGACGCCGCATTTCCCCTCGACGTTCTACCCGCACAACAAGCGCCCGGGAGTCGTGCGCATCGAGGATCGTGTCTCAATCGAAGTGCGCGACGCGCTCGCCGCGCGCGGCCACGAAATAGAAGTGCGCCCGCCGTGGTCAGAAGGTCACGTGCTCGGCGTGCAGCTCAACACAAAAACCGGGGTGCTCTCAGGCGGCGCCGATCCCCGCGGACAGGCCGCACCCGTAATGCCCGCGCAAGTGATCGGCTGGTAAGCGAAGAGGAACGGCCAGCCTGATTCTAATAACAGCGAATCAGGCCGGCACGGTAGTCAGGATGCTCGCCTTAGTGGGTGTTCTGGTACTGGTTGTAGGTCTGATTGTCGCCCGGCGCGCGATTGTGGTACGCCTCGCCCTCCGCACCGTGTTGACGTCCGTTGTACCATCCCCAGCTTTTGTTGTGCTGCCGGTATATGTTCCCGTCGTGGTCGCGGAACTGCCAGGCCTTTTTGTTTTGGACCCACTGGCCCTGGCGTCCTTGATACCAATCGTCCTGATCGGCCCTGACCAGGCTGGGCGCTAGAGCAAATGAGCACATCAGAACAAACGCAGTCGTTAGAGTTCCCATTTTCTTTTTCATGATCATTGTTTAGTTGCTTGAGTGCGGTGAGGGCTACCGATGTGGTGTTACAGAAGGAACGAATCCGCCTGTATTACTGCCAACTTGCTTCGAAACCCCGGATTTAGGTTCTCCAGCGCACCGCTCGCACCGGTTGCCGGCAAGTGGTAGAGCATCAAAAATTCCTGATTGCGAATCGGTCCGCGATGGCCGCATCAACAACGACGGTTTCCGGGTTGGAGCGCGCAGCAGGATCTGAGCGCCGGGTGATCACATATGCGTACACTCATCGTCGTCTTCGTCGCCGCATGTTCTGTCGTTGCTCTGAGTCCATTGACGGCTTTCGCAGACGGGACTGTGACTGGGTTCGCGTTCGTCAACTCGTCGGTGACCGGCATGGGCTCGCAGGCCAAGCTCCCGGCCGGAGCCAAAATCTACCCACCGGGATCGAAGGTCACCGGAGTCGAAGGATGTCCAACGAACCGCTATCACACCGACGGGATGATAGTTGCCGTAATCGACTACCAGGGCCGCCCCACTGCCGGCAGCGTCACGATTACCGAACATCCTGCGCGCGGCGGAAATTTCGAGCGCGCGCCTTATTACATCGACCTGAACAGCGGCCGCACCCTGCAGTATCTCGGCCCAATCTTCGGAAATGGAATCTACGACGTCCTCTTCAGCTACGACTACAATACGGGCATCGCGAAGAAGTCCTCAGCGACGCTGACCCTCGACCGCAGTTGTCGTTAGTCGCCACTATTTGTCGCGCGCGCGCCTGTTTGATATTTCAACGTCGATGAATATCCGACATGCTGCCGCGCTCGCGCTGGTGGGTTGGTACCTGATGGTTCCGCCCACAATACCGGGCACCGGTGAGGTGAACCAGGGCGTCCCACTGAGCCAGTGGACAAAGCGGCGGCTATTTCCCCACAACGAGGGATGCGAGGCCGCGAAAGCCCGCCTGCGCCGGGATGCGCTGGCCGCGCAGACTCAAAACGACGCAGCAAATCCGCGGCGCGGCCGAAATCCGGAACTGCACTGCGTTCTGTGTAAAGCAGAATGCGTCGCAGATGATGATCCGCGGCTCAAACCGAACTAAGCCGCAATGTCCAAATACCCTTTCCGAATGATCGAAAGGCTGTAGGGACTCGATGAGATCATCCGGATGACATTGGAGACTTGGGCTTTCTTCTGCATGACTGAGTTTTTTCTCTGCCTGAGCCCCGGTCCATCTGTGCTCCTCGTCATTTCGCTGGGCCTGACGCGCGGACAGACGGCGGGCGTGCTGGCAACGACGGGTGTGCTCGCTGCGAATAGCATCTACTTCGCGCTGTCGGCGACGGGATTATTTGCGGCTCATCATGTTTCCTCGGAAGCGTTTCTGGTTATCAGGTTGCTGGGAGCCGCATACCTGATCTGGCTTGGCGTTCGAATGATCATACGATCATTCCAGCCACCCGGTGAGAAGCTCATCTCGCCTGACCCCGTTTCCGGAGGACGCCCCTTCTGGCAGGGATTTGTCACGCAGGGAGCCAAGCCGAATCTCCTGATTTATTTCACAGCGATCCTGCCGCAGTTCATCGACCCGCGATTCCGTCTGGGCTCACAAGTGGCGGTGCTTGCCTTCAGCTCGTTCGCGATCGAGTTTACGGTGTTGTCGGCATACTCCGCCCTGTCTCATCGTGCCGGTCGCACGGTTGCGCCTCGTTTCCACCACCTGGTTGAACGGATCGGCGGTGGGTTCCTGATCGGAGCCGGCGCGAGTCTCGCGATACTTCGACGGCAGTGAGCAGCTTAGGGGAAGGTAGCTGCGAACTCTTCTCGATCATCGGCCGGACGAACTTCGGTTGATTTAGTGGCGCGGGCGGCCCTGCCCGCGGCTCCGTTCCGATTCGCCATGCTGCATGAGTACGTCGCTTGCTACTTCCGAAATCGCGGGGACTAGCCAGTGGAAGAGCCAGGTTGCTGCCATCGCGCCGGCCATCTGGGCAACGATGAAGCCGGGGACGTCGGCGGGGCGGACGCCGGCGAAGGTGTCACTGGCGGCGCGCGCGAGCGTGACTGCGGGGTTTGCGAATGACGTCGATGCGGTGAACCAGTATGCCGCCGTGATGTATGCGCCTACTGCGAAGGGGACTGCGGCGGAGCGGCGGCGCGAGCATCCCCAGATTACTGCGAGCAGGCCGAAGGTCGCTACGAATTCGCTGAACAGCTGCGCCGGGCCGCTGCGTTCGTGCCGCGAGGCAAAATAGATCGGCAGCCCGAACATCAGGTCAGCCGCTCCGACTCCCGCGAACGCTCCAACGATCTGCGCGACGACGTACACAGGAACCTCACGCCATGCGATCCCGCCGAGCGTCGCGTCGGCGATCGTGACCGCAGGATTGAAATGCGCGCCCGAGACCGGACCGAACGTCAGGATCAACGCGACCAGCGCCGCGCCCGTCGCCATAGTGTTCGCGAGCAGTGCGATCGCGACGTTGCCGCCCGCGAGCCGCTCGCCCATGATTCCCGAGCCTACGACCGCCGCCAGCAGCATCGCGGTGCCGACCGTCTCCGCAGTCGCTCTGCGCGCAAGGTCTGTGCTCATTTGTCGTTGGGCAGCTTGATGCTTCCGATCTCCCTGACTCGCCGTTCCAGTGCGAACCGGTCGAGCGAGTCGAATGGAAGGCTGGTGAAAATCTTTATCCGGTTTTCAAGCTCGGTATAGATCTTCAAGAAGAAGCGGCGCTTCGCTTCATCGGGTCCGACGAATGCCGCGGGATCGGCAGCGCCCCAATGCGCCGTGATCGGCTGCCCCGGCCATACCGGACACGTCTCGCCCGCAACGTTGTCGCAGACGGTGAATACGAAATCCAGCGGCAGGCTGTCCGCCCGCGCGAATTCGTCCCAGCTCTTGCTCCGCAGCCGGCGCGTTTCGTAGTTCAGTTCGTTGAGCAGTTGAAGCGCCATCGGATGCACCGCGCCCGCGGGATGGCTGCCGGCACTGAATGCTTTGAACTTCCCTTTGCCCCATCGGTTCATCGCGCATTCCGCCATGATGCTGCGCGCGGAATTTCCGGTGCATAGAAACAGCACGTTGAATTCGCGATTGGCCATCGACATCGCCTCTCAGCTACCGGCTTTCGCGCAGCACGCGACGGCCGGCGCGGGCGCGACTGTCTTCGCTTCGTTGATGGGACGCAGGTCTTCGCCGTAAACCGTGGTCTCGCCCATCGTGAAAAAGGTTTCCCACGAGAGCCCATTCGGATCGGTCGTCCACGCCTTGTCCGAGCGCGCGTAGCAGCAGGCCGCGTCGCGCTGCTCGATCAGCGGTTGCTCCGCGGCCTTAAGGCGGCCGGCAATCTCGCGCAATTCGTCGGGACTCTCGACCTGTATTCCCAGGTGATCAAGGCCCTTGGTCGCCTGCCCGAAGGTCGAGACGGCGAAGTTCACGCGCGGGTCGTCGAGCATCCATTTGGCGTAATCTTTTTTCACCACCGACGGCTCGACGCCGAACATGGTCGAGTAGAATTTCACCGATTCGGGAATTTCCTTGACCGCTACATGGATATGCATCCGTTTCATGCGTTCACCCTTGCTCTTTTTTCGGTCTCCGCATTGCGGAGCCGTTGGTTGACGTTCGTTTTCGCCGCGGGCTTGCAGGCCGCCGGCGCGCACTGTTCCGCGTTTCCCCGGCAGCAGTTTTCCGTCAGGTAGGAGAGCAATCTGTTCATCGCCATGTAGTCGGCGCTGTAAATAATCGAGCGGCTGTCGCGGCGGCACGAAACCAGGCCCGCATGTTTCAGGTGGTTCAGATGGAACGACAGCGTCGGTGAAGGAACGCCGAGCTTTGCGCCGATCTCGCCGGCGGGCAATCCGTCAGGGCCGCTCTGCACCAGCATCCGGAACACATCGAGTCTCGATTCCTGCGCTAGCGCGGCGAGCGCCGCGATCGCTTTCTCCTTTTTCATATTTTCATCTATATCGAATTATCGAATTAAAGTCAAGCGCGCTCTTCCCCTCTCCCTGCAAGGGAGAGGATCGAAGGTGAGGGTCCTTATTCAGCGCGCTCTTTGGCGCACGATTCAAGATTCTGGTTCTGCCTGAATGTTTCCACCCAAGTTGTGCAATGCGCTCCTTTTGCAGGGGGAGGGGAAGAATTCAGACATTCCAATGCGACGGCGTCTTACTTATGATTCTCCCCGCGATGATCAGAATCGCGAAAAGTGCGACGATTGCGATTGTCCTGCTGACACTCGGCGCGGCGCGGGCGGGCTTCGCTGCTGATGCGGATACTGCTGTGAAAATCGATACCGCAAAAGTTATCGACCTCACCTACACCTTCGACGCCTCGACGATCTATTGGCCCGACGAAAAGGGATTCGTCCATCGGTTGGACAAAAGCGGCGACACTCCCGGGCACTACTTCTATGCGGCCGGAGATTACGCCGCTCCCGAGCATGGCGGAACGCATACCGACGCGCCGCATCATTTTAATCGCGACGGGATTACGCTCGACCAGGTTCCGCTCGCCGATTGCATTGGACCCGCCGCGGTGATCGATTTTTCAGCGCGCGCCGCCAGGGATCGCGACGCGATGCTCACCGTCGAGGACATCAAGGCGTACGAGGCGGCCAACGGCCCGATTCCCGACGGCGCGATCGTCGTCGCGCGCTCGGGATGGGGCAAATACTATCCCGACAAGAAGCGCTACATGGGCACCGACAAGCCGGGCGACGTTGCGGGCCTGCGCTTTCCAGGCTACTCGGCCGAGGCGGTGGATTTCATTCTGAAGAATCGCCACGTCGTCGCAATCGCAATCGACACGGCGAGCATGGATCCGGGCAACTCGAAGGACTTTCCGGTGCATCGGCTGTGGCTCGGCGCGAACAAACCCGGCTTCGAAAACGTCGCCAACGCGGATAAACTGCCGGCCAAAGGCGCGACAATATTTTGCATCCCGATGAAAATTGGCAACGGCACCGGCGGACCGACCAGAATTTTCGCGATACTTCCGTGACCGTCGCGGTGAGTGTAAAAGATTAATGTTCGTTTATCGTGGCGAGTCTAAAAATAGGAAATCGGTAAAAAGTTCAATCTTTATTTTTAATGTTCGAAATGGTTGATCACCTGCGGATAAGGTAGAAAACTGGCGGCAACTAAGTAAACGCGGCCTGCTGTTGGCTGGGAAATTTCCCGGCCGATTTGCGGGCACGAAAACTGCTCACAGTGCAGGAGGGATGCTCGTGCGGACAAATGCGGTGTCGATAATTAAAGGTCTGCTCGTGGCGGTGGCGATCGTGGTGGTCATGGGATGCTCGGGACAACCGCTCTCGACCCGTGAGAAAGGCACGTTTATCGGCACCGGCGTCGGCGCTGCAACCGGCGCGATCATCGGCGCCGCAGTCGGCAATCCGTTGGCAGGCGCGGCGATCGGCGGCGGTATCGGAGCGCTGGGCGGATACGCAGTAGGCAACGAGATGCAGAACAACGAGAACGCACAGGCGCAAACGCAGTCGCAGATTCAGTCGCAGCAAAGGCAGATCGAGAGCCAGCAGCAGCAGATTCAACAATTGAAGAGCTCGAGCGAAACCGAATAGCAGGCGAAAAATGGCCACGCGCAAATATGCTATTGTCACCGGAGTGCTCGCGCTCGCAGCACTTTTCCTGGTTGCCGGATGCTCGGGAGACCCGATGTCCACACGTGAGAAGGGCACCTTGGGCGGTGCGGGTATCGGCGCGGCCACGGGCGCGATTATCGGCGCCGCGGTCGGCGCACCGCTGGCCGGCGCTGCTATCGGTACAGCGGTAGGAGGAGTGGGCGGCTTCGCGGTCGGCAACGCGATGCAGAACAACGAGAATGCCAATGCGCAGACCCAGGCGCAGGTGCAGTCGCAACAACAACAATTGGAAGAACAGCGTCAGCAGATCCAGCAATTGAAGGGACAACAGGAAACCGAATAGCTCGGCTGACGTATAGTGATTGGAAGATGGAGGTTCTTATGCGCAAAGGTTTAACAGCAATCATCATGAGTATGGCACTGGCGGGATCGCTGGTTGTTGCAGGATGCTCGGGGCAGCCGCTCTCGACTCGTGAAGAAGGCACGCTTGGCGGCACGGCGTTGGGCGCAGGTGGCGGAGCACTTATCGGAGCGGCCGTGGGCCATCCGCTGGCTGGCGCCGCGATTGGCGGTGTTCTTGGCGGTGGTACCGGATACGTAGTCGGCAATTCGATGCAGAATACGCAGGACGCCAACGCACAGACCCAGGCCCAGGTACAGTCGCAACAGCAGGAAATCGAGAATCAGCGCCAGCAGATTCAACAGATGAAGTCGCAGTCGGAAACTGAATAGCCGAACCGCGCGACCTGACGAAAAAAAGAGCGGCGCCGCATCCGGCGTCGCTCTTTTTGTTTTTTCAGTGACCTGATTCACTCGGGTTTACAAATCTTACACGCCCGAAGTCCTTCATGTCGGGCGTGTCCCGAATCCGCGTAGAGCAGCGCGTTGTTTGGATCCCCGCGACGCGCCGCCGAGCAGCCGGGGCGGCAGAATATTTTCGTATGTCGATGGCCCATCACTGCGCGCGAGGGCAATCGCAGGTCGCGTCCGACTTCGAATCCTTCCGCGCGCAGCAGCTTGATCTTGTTATCGACGCCGCCGCCGTAGTTTCCGATCGTTCCGTCGGATTTGATCACGCGATGGCACGGTACGAAGATCGGAATTGGGTTCGTCGCCATCGTAGTGCCGATCGCGCGCTGCGCCTCCGGATGTCCCGCCGTCGCGGCCAGTCCCTGGTAAGTGATCACCGCGCCCGCCGGAACTTTTCGCAGCAAGGTGTATGCGCGGCGCTGGAAGTCGCTCTCGACCAGGCTCAAATCCACCGGACGGTCGACGGCGTCGATAGCGCCCTCGAACACGCGATCGATTTCCTTCTCGATGCGTCGTGCACTCGCTTCATTCTCGATCAGGTCGAACTTCTTGCGCAGCAGCTCGAGCGTGCGTTCGCCACCACTGATGAAAAGAAAGTGGATCGCCGCGAGACCGCGGTCGCTCTCCGCGACCAGCAGTTTTCCCAGCGGTGACGGAATCACGCCGACCCGCGCCTGCGGTCTGCGCAGGATCTTCATCGCACGCTCGATGCGCGGGCGCGTCTGTCCGATCATTGCGTCGAGCATCCGGTCGTCGATTGATGCATTCTGATTCACTCGCGTTGAGGTTTGATTGCTTTTCATACTAGTCACTCTTCGAGCCTGAGTTTCTTAAGCGCCTGGGACACGCTCGCGCGCGCGCTCTCGGCCGAGCAGTTCAGCGCCGTACCGATTTCCGCATATTCGAGCCCCGCGAACTTGCGCATCATCAATGCCTGCCCCTGCTTGCCGGGCAGCCGCGCGATCGATCGCTTCAAATGAAGCGCGCCTTCGGGGCCGCCATTAAGATGATGCGGCGCGCGATGCTCGAGCGATTCGCCGTTGATGCTCTCCTGCGAGATCACACGCCCGCGGCGCATCCGGTCGCGCGCGCGGTTGCGGCACAGATTCGAGGCGATGCGGAAAATCCACGGCCGCAGTCCGTCTTCCGATTGAAGCGTCGGATAGGCGCGGTAGGCGCGCAGCCACGTCTCC
>NZ_DATDGQ010000260.1:0-7893 GCF_036522015.1 Binatus sp. (SeqCode) | reverse complement strand
GTCTTCGTAAAATTCGCTCGACGCCGGATCGAGTGCGATCGAAACGTCGACGCCGGGACGATACCCGGCCTTCGCGATCGCCTCGAGGATCACTTCGATCGGCTCTTCGTTGCTTTTGAGATTTGGCGCGAAGCCGCCCTCGTCGCCGACGTTGGTCGAATGTCCGAGTTTCTTGAGCACGCCAGCCAGCGCGTGAAAGACCTCCGCGCCCATCCGGATCGCCTCGGCGATGCTGGGTGCGCCGGCCGGCACGATCATGAACTCCTGCATATCGACGTTCGAGTCCGCGTGACGCCCGCCGTTGACCACGTTCATCATCGGTACCGGCATCACACTCGCGCCAGGATTGAGATACCGATAGAGCGGAACTCCTTTGGCCGCGGCTGATGCGTGCGCCGTCGCGAGCGATACGCCGAGCATCGCGTTCGCGCCGAGCTTCGATTTGTTCGCCGTGCCGTCCATTTCGATCATAACCTGATCGATGGCGCTCTGATTCGCCGCGTCCGCGCCCTTGAGCTTGGCTGCGATCGTCCGGTTGACGTTGGCGACCGCCTTCAGCACGCCCTTGCCGCCGTAGCGTTTTGGGTCGCCGTCGCGAAGCTCGAGCGCTTCGTGAACGCCGGTCGATGCGCCCGAAGGGACCGCGGCGTGGCCGAACGCGCCACCGCGCAACCGCACGTCAACTTCAACTGTAGGGTTGCCGCGCGAATCGAGAATCTCGCGCGCCTTTATCTCGACGATTTCCGTGGATGCCGCCATCAACTCATCCTCACCGCATTTGAGGTCCGCATTCTAGAGCAGGCCAGCCCGAGATGTCACGCAGGCCTGCTTCCGGCATTGTCTGCGCGATAGTAGGCGATCGGACCGAAGAAGTTCTTCCCCCGCGACACTTCCTTCGCATCAACCAATCCGGCCTCGTCCATCAGAGCCGTCATCCGGCCTTCAATCCGCTCGGCGACCGGTCCACGGCGATGGACCAATTGGCCGTGCTCCGCTGTTCCCGAGTGAGGGCCGTGCGCCCGGACGAAGTCGAGCAGATGAAGCGAGCCATCCGTTTTCAGCACGCGACGAATCTCGCCAAGTGTCGCTGACTTCTCTTCTGCGGCGAGGTGATGAAACATGACCGATGAGAACACGCGGTCGAATGACGCATCCGCATACGGCATGTGGTCCGCGAAACCGCGATCGAACTTCGCTGAGAGTCCAGCGCGCTTAGCCTTGCGCTCTGCGACCGACAAAGCCGCCGGGTCTGGATCGATTCCGACAACTTCGGCCTCGGGATGCATTCGCTTGATAAGGACCGCCATCGAGCCCGTGCCGCATCCGATATCGAGCACGCGGAATCCGGACTTGATCTCGGCTTGTTCGATCAGCGGCTGTTTCGCCTTGTCCGCCCCGAACAGCCAGAGGAAGGGATCATAGAGTGGAAGCAGCCAGCGCTTACCTAGTGCCGGCATGTAACTTCGCTCGGCTTCTTCCAAGGCGCTCATCTCCGGAGCGGCTGCTCGATCTCAAACGTCAAAGCTCCCGGCCCTTTCACATAAGCGGCGCGCGAGCCGTACGGCTTGTCCTCGGGCGAGCTCACAGTTTCCGCTCCCCGCTCGACCACCCGGCCGTAATCGCGATCGCAGTCGTCGCTGACAAATCCGATAGTCGAGCGAGAGTCGTGATCGCCCGCGTCCACGAACAACTGGAACTCCCCGACGGCGAAGATTGCCATCTGAGGAATCTGGAATACCGGCTTGAGATCCCACACTCGCTCGAGCCAGCCGACGGCTGCCGGCAGATCGCGCACACCAACATGAACGTGATTTGCTCTCATCGCGCGAACCTCCCTTGTCGTTTGATATCAGTCCAGGTACCGCACCGAAAGCGCTCGTTCGACTACCGCACCCTTGCTGCGGGCGACGCGTATCGCGCGCGCTTTGCGCCGCGACGAAACTACTTCTTTGAGCCGGGTTCCGGCAAAATGCGCCGCCGCGCCGTCGTCGAGCGCGAGCGTCGGCGGGAAGCCGCGCTTGATCAATCGCAGCAGCACCGGCCGTCGCTCTTTCTCGCCATCGTAATGCGGACAGCATGCGCCGCGTACGAATCCGAGTCCGTCGTTGAGAGCGCGAGTCGGCACGCCGAACGAATCGGTCAGGCCGTCTTCGAACCAGCAAATCGCGCCCGCGCTGAGTCCCGCCATCACGACGCCTGCGTTCCAGGCCGCGCGCAGCACTTTGTCGAAGCCGTGCAAGCGCCACACTGCGAGCATGTTCGCGGTGTTGCCGCCGCCGACGTAGATGACGTCCTGCTCCATCACGAATTGTTTGAGGTCGCTGACTTTTCGCTCGAAGAAAGTGAGATGAGTCGCGGCGGCTCGCGACGGCGGAAAAGCTTCGTGGAAGCGCCTGATGTAGGAATCGCTGTCGCCGGTCGCGGTGCCGACGAAGCATACGCGCGGCCGTCGCTTGCGTCGTGCGAGGCTCAGCACAAAATCGTCGAGCCTGGTGTTGCGCGGCTCCATCGAAAATCCGCCGCCACCCATCGCAACGATGTGCCGCTCGGCCATGCGCTGTTTGCTAGCTCACGTCCAGCGAACCGTCGGGCTTGAACCTCGATCTCGGCGCCCACGCGACTTCCCACGGGTAGCCGTCGGGGTCGGCAAAATATCCCGACACTCCTCCCCACTCGGCTTTCGCCGCGGGCTTGAGAATTGTCGCGCCCGCAGCCTTCGCAGTGTCGAGTCCTGGCTGCACGTCTTCGGCGCGCTCGACATTGATCGCGAGCGTGACGCCGCCGAATTCTTGTGATCGTGATGGAGACTGCATCGCGTCCTTGGCGAGCAGATCGAATGGGTAGAGCGCGAGCACTCCACCGGCGGTGCGGAAGAAGCTGATCTCGGATGAAGAATCGGCGGCCAGTTCCCAGCCGAGTGCGAGATAGAACCTGGTCGACCGCGCGAGATCGCTGACGCCGAGCGTCGCAATGCTGATTCGAGCCGCCAGAGCCATCGCTGTTCCCTCCTCGATTCGTTTGCCGCTACTAGGGCTAGTGAGTTTGCACTAATATGCAACATGGAACTCGCAGTTAAAATGATCTCGAGCGATCGAATTTCCATATTCGCGATGATATGGCTGCTGCTGCTTTGCGGAGCGTGCACAGTCCGCGCCGGCGACAGCATCGCGCTCGACGAAGCGCCGGATGCCAAGCCGTCCTTCGGGGTTTTCACCAATCCGGAGCACGTGACGATCGAAGGATACACCCAGGATGCGATGGAGCCGTTCATAAGTCCCGACGGCAACTATCTATTCTTCAACAGCTCGAACAACACGCGGCCCACCAACCTTTACTACGCGACTGCTGTTGATATGACCGGCCTGACCTTCCAATTTCAGGGTGAGATTGTTGGTGCGAATTCCGGTGGGATGACGCTTAGCGCAGTCCCATCGATGGATATCAACAACATTTTCTATTTCATCTCGGACCGGAGTTACGCGCAGACCTTCTCAACTATCTACTCTGGGATGTTTTCGAACGGCAGCGTCTCGAATGTCGCGCTGGTGCCGGGCGTTTCGAAGGATAAATTGAATGACGTCAATTTCGACCAATGCATCAGCCCCGATGGCGGCACATTGTATTTCGTGGACGGCGTCTTCAGCGGCGGCGCGTCCGTTCCGGCCGCCGCGACTATCGCGATTGCGGAGCGCAACGGCAATCAGTTCAAGCGATTAAAGAACAGCGCCGAGATCATGCGCAAGATCAACACCCACGACCTCAACTACGCGCCCGATGTCTCGAAGTCGGGACTCGAGTTTTTCTTTACCCGGATTCCGATTCATGATTCGCAGCCTAAGCCGCCGCCAGTTATCTATACCGCGACCCGCTCGAGCGTCTCCAAGCCGTTTGGCACGCCTCGCAAGATCGCAGCGATCACCGGATTCGCCGAGGCGCCCGCGCTGTCGCCGGATGAGAAGTCTCTTTACTACCACGAGCAGGTGAGCGGTACGTTCGTCATATATCGGGTGACGCGCCCGTGATCCCGCGCTACACGGCGCCGCTTTCGCGCAGCGCGCCGATCTCTTCCCAGGTGTAGCCGAGTTCGAGGAGCACTTCCTCGGTATGCTGCCCATGTTCGGGCGCGGCCTCAGCTGCGGTGGTGACTTCGCCGTTGATGGTTATCGGCGTACCCGAAACGAGCACCTTGCCGGCCACCGGGTGATCGAGTTCGAGCAGGTACCCGTTGACGCGCGCCTGTTCGCTTTTCAGCATCGTGCGATAATCGACGACCTCAGTCGCCAGGATGTCGGCGTCCGTTAGTTCCTTGAGCCACGCCTTGCTCGACTTCTTCGGGAAAATCTCGTCGAGCACTTGCTGAATCTTGTCGCCGTGAAAATTACGAATGACGTTGTCCGAGTAGTCGGGATCTTTTTCGAGATGCTGAATGCCGACGATCTTGCAGAACGACGGCCACCGTTTCTCGTCGACGCCTGCGATACAGATGTAGCCGTCGCTGGTCGGAAACGCGCCCCACACGCCGCGCAGAAACTGATGGCCGCGGCCGGCGCGCTCGGGCTCGACGCCGGTGATCGAAGTGTAATTGATCTCCATCCCCTGCATCGCGATCATCGTGCCGTAGATCGACGCGTCGACCTTCTGCCCCTTGCCAGTGCGCTCGCGCGCGAACAGTGCCGCCAGCACCCCGCTCGCGAGGCTGAGCGCGCCCGAGTGATCCGCGATGAACATTCCGGCCGCCAGCGGAGGGTCGTCAGGCATCCCGGTCTTCGCCATGACGCCGCTCGCCGCCTGTGCGAGCGTGTCGCGGCTCGGGCGCGTCACCCACGGTCCGCGCGGCCCCCACGAACTGCCCTGCGCGTACACGATGCGCGGATTTATTTTGCGCACGTCGTCATAGCCGAGGCCGAGGCGGTCGAGCACGCCGGGCCGATAGTTGGTAACGAGCACGTCGTACGACTTCACCATCCGGCGGACCATTTCGATCGCGTCGGGCTTTTTCAGATCGGCGGTGATGCTCCGTTTGCCGCGATTCATAGCGATGAAATAGTGGGACACGGTCGCGTTCTTGACGTCCGGGCCGCCGATCAGCGCAGTCAGCATCCAGCGGCTGAGATCGCCGGTCTCTTTGTTCTCGACCTTGACGACGTCGGCGCCCATGTCGGCCAGAACCAGCGACGCGAATGGGCCCTGGATTTCCTGTGCGATCTCGACGACCTTGATTCCTTCGAGCGGCTTGCTCATTGCGGCTTTCCCCTAAACGGTCGTTCAGGAACTCGGATGAGCGCGCATTATCCCGCCGTTCGACGCAAAATCTCAAGCGTCGATCTCATCGCGCGCCCTCTGTACGCTCGACGCCGATGGAACCGAGCATCTACGAATATCCCGAGGTCTTCCGCCGCGCGCATTTGGAAAGTCCAGGCGAGATTCCGGCCGAAGTGCTTTTTCTGCAAGAGGTCTGGAAGCGGCATCGCAAAAGTCCGACGCGCCGCATCCTCGACATCGCGTGCGGCGACTCGCCCCACGGCCGCCTGCTGGCTGGAGATGGACTCGAGGTGGTTGGAATCGATCGATCTCCGACGATGATCGCGGCAGGACGCCGCAAAGCGAACGAACTCCCGAATCTTCGCTTCTACCGCCGACCGATCGAGAAGTTCACGCTGCCTGAGCGCACATTCGATGCTGCAATCTTCATGTCCGAAACACTCCCGGTGATCGTAGAGAACGCCGACCTGCTGTCGCATCTAGGATCAGTCGGCCGTGCGCTCAAGCGCGGCGGCTTGTACTGCATCGACATCGATCGCCAGGATCCGATCGCGCGCGTGTCGCATCGCACGATCTGGCGCGAACGCACCGCGCGCGCGGGCGGTGTCGCACTGGACATCCGCGAATTTCATCGGCCGGTAGCATGGCACTCGCCGCTACATTCGATCTACGAGCTGGAATGCACGATCAACTTTCCCGCCGGCGCCGTCACAACTCGCGATCTGATTCCGGTGCGCTACACGACTCCCTCGACGCTGGAACTCGCGGCGCTCGCGTCCGGGATGTTCAAGATGGTTGCAACGTACTGCGACCTTTCATTCACGAAGCCGCTCGACAGATGCCGCTACCGATGGCTCGGAGTGTTGCGCCGCGTGTGAGCTCAGGTATCGATAAGATGATCGTTGAGGTCGAGCATCTCCGCGTGCCAGCCGCCGTCAAAGCGAAGAATCTGGATCGAGCCGAGCTCGACGACCGGCTCCTGACGAGTGAGCATTCGCACAATCGCGCGAATCACGCCGCGATGCGCTACCAACAGGGCGTCGTCATCGCGCGGCGTCCAGAGAGTGAGCATGCGCTCGAGGCCGCACTCGACGCGATTGGTAAAATCGGCGCGGCTTTCGCCGGCCGGATAGGTGTAGATCGGCGCGAGCCGATCGGCGTTCCATCGCGCGAACTCATCTGGATAGCGTTCGCGAATCTCGTCCGCCGTGAGACCTTCGAACAATCCGAAATGCACTTCGGCGAATTCATCGATCGTGACGAGCGGCGGCGAGTCGCCGGCTACAATCCGAGCGCCCTCGGACGCGCGCACGAGCGGACTCGAAAAAACGTGCGCGAACTTTTTCGCGCTATGTCGCGTCTCGAGCGCGCGAGCAGCCAGGCGCATCTGTGCGCGTCCCAGTTCCGACAGCGCGACGTCGCTGCGGCCGTGATACCTGATGCTCGACTCGCCCTCGGTCTCGCCGTGGCGGACGAGAATCAACCGCGCTCCGCGAATCATTTGGCGCCGAATATCATCTAGCTGTCGAACAGTGGATTCATCACCAGGCCAGTGAGCAGCTTGGGATGGAAGTAGGTAGATTTTTCGGGCATCGTCGCGCCCGCGTCGCTCACCCGCTCGACGTCATCAATCGACGGCGGATTCATCAGGAACGCACCGTCGGCGTGCCCATTGGCGACAGCGCCGAGCGCGCCGCCAATTTCGATCGTGTATTCGATATTTCCGCCCTTGCGAATCTCGTCGGCGCGGAGCCCGAATATTCGATCGAACACGAGCGCATGCAGAACCGACACGTCGAGGCGGCGCACCTCGGCCGCCGCGTCGGGCATCGCAGTCTCCATCGCGGCGGCGTCGCGGAGCCGCAGAAGAAAGTAATGCGGACCTCCCTTGAGCGTCACGCCGATTGCGCCGGTGCCCGAATCGTCGAGGCGCGCGCGAAAAGTGTCGCGATGCGCGATTTCCTCGACGTCGAATACTTCTCGCGCGCGTTCCGCGAACGACGCGATCGCGTTGGCGGGCAGCGATTTCACGACGCGATGCGTCGGCAGGATCACCAGCCCCGGATCGTCGCACGCCACCAGCGTCATCATCGTGTAGTCGTACGCCTCGGGCTCGCTCGACGCACTCTCGTGACGCCGCGCGCGCCGATAGTTCAGCGCGGTTTCGTAGCGATGGTGGCCATCGGCGATCAGAATGCGCGGGCCGTCAAGTTCACGTTGAATAGTCGCGATTTCGTCGTCAGTCTCGATCGAGCGCAGCTCATTGCGGATTCCGAGGTCATCGATGAGATCAATCAACGGCTCGCGCGAAGCCACCCGCTCACGCAATCGATCCAGCTCGGGATGCTTGCCGGAATACAGCCCGAAGATCGAGCTCGTGTTGACCTGGAGCGCGGTCAGCAGGCGCAGACGATCTTCCTTGGCAGCGGGGAAAGTCTTCTCGTGCGGAACGATGCGGCCGCGATCGAATTCCTCGAGACGCACGCGTGCGATAAATCCAGTGCGATGCATCAGCCGGCCCTCGACGTCGAACGTCTGCGTGTACTGAAAGATGGCGGGACGCGCCGACCGCTCGAGGACTTGCGCCGCTATCCAATCGGCGAGCGTTTTTTCCGCGGCGCCATAGCGATC
>NZ_DATDGQ010000259.1:0-12292 GCF_036522015.1 Binatus sp. (SeqCode) | reverse complement strand
GGCACACCCATCAGCACATCGGCGGAGAATCGCACCCAATTCGTAAACCGGCTCGCACGATTTGCCGCGAGATAGAGTCCCGCGCCGACTCCAATCGGCACTCCAATCAGGCACGCGATACCCACCACCTCAAGTGTTCCGACGATCGCGTTGGCCATGCCGCCGCCCTTTTCGCCGACCGGCGCGGGCATATGCGTAAAGAACGCCCAGTTCAAACTCGCAACACCTTTGCTCAGCAAGTAGCCCAGCACCAAGAACAGCGGGATCAGCGTCACGATCGTCGCCCCGACCGTCACCGCCATCATCGCGTCGCTCTTGAACTTGCGATAGCGATAACTGGTCTCGCCATGCAGACCGCTGAGCACTCCCGCCGCCATTACTTGCCCGCCTCCTGGTAGCGCCGCCGCTGCACGCCAAGCACCAGCGCGCGCGCCACTACGTTCAGCACGATTCCGAGAATCAGCAGCACCAGCCCCAGCTCGATCAATGCGGCTACATACAAATCGGATGTAGCCTCGGCGAATTCATTGGCGATCACGCTGGCCAGCGTCGCCGCCGGCTTGAACATCGAGGCGGAAATTTGGGCCGAGTTGCCGATTACCATCGCGACCGCGATAGTCTCGCCGAGCGCGCGCCCCAGCCCGAGGATGATCGCGCCGATCACGCCCGTCATGCCGTACGGAATCACCGCCGTCTTGACCATCTCCCACTTGGTCGCGCCAAGCGCGAGCGCGGCTTCGCGCTGCGTGTGCGGCACAACGCGAAACACGTCGGTGCAGACCGACGAAATGTACGGGATGATCATGATCGCGAGAATCACGCCCGCCGACAGCATCCCGACCGCTACTTTGGGCCCCTGAAAAAACGGCAGCCAGCCGAACCAATGGGCCAGCGGCGGCTCGACGTAATCGCGAATCCACGGACCCATCACGAACACCGCCCACAGGCCGTACACGACGCTCGGGATCGCGGCCAGCAGATCAACCAGGAAGCCCAGCCGATGGCTAAGCCAGTCGGGCGCCATCTCGCTCAGGCATAGCGCGACGCCGAGGCTCAGCGGCACGGCGACCGCCAGCGCGATAAACGACGAAACGAAAGTCCCATAGATAAACGGCAGCGCACCGTAATGGTCATTGACGGGGTCCCAATCGGTGCTGATGAAAAAATGCAACCCGAACGCGCGAATCGCGGGGAAGCTGGTCGCAATCAGCGCAATCGCAAGCCCGGCCAGCAATGCGAGAATCGCCAGCGCGAGAATAAATGTCGCCGTATTGAAAATCCGATCGCCGAACAGACGCACATGCACGGGCGCCATCGTGCGCTGGCGCCGCACCGTCGGAATACTGTCGGCCATCGAACCTTCTAATTCGGACAAACGATCTCTTCCTGCAGAATTTCTTAGTGCACTCACGTCACGGCCAGCACAGACCGTCGCGAACAATCATACGCACCAATTGTTGCGGGAATGTTACGTACTCAGAAAATCGCAGTGAATCCGCGAATTTTCAGCGAAAATCCCCTATTGACTAGGGTGCAGAGCGTGCTCATCCGAGGAAGGCCGCGGGCACGGCGGCCCGCGCCACTACAATTCAGTGATTTGGTGGCGCGGCCGGCCCTGCGTTGACGCAGTGGCGCAGGCGGCCCTGCGCGCGGCTCCGTTTTTTCAATCGGGTACCCCTTCCCGCGCGGGCCCGAAAAAAGGGGTTAGGGGTTAGGTTGTTCGCATCAATCGCAATGCCAGCCGCTTCACTGTTTTGTGTCATCCTGAGCGCAGCGAAGGATCTCGCGCGCAGCGCGTCAGGGTGCGCGCAGACGCCGGTCGCAAGAGCGCCCGTCGAGATTCTTCGCTACAGCAGCTTTCGCTCAGAATGACACAAAGAAAGAACCTGAGAGCAAAATGGCGTCCTCGCCATTTTGCGATTCTCACCGGGTGCAGGGGTCACCCCTGCCGCGGAAGCGTGAAACCCGCGGAGGGTTTCACTTAAGATTAGATATCCGCTCCACCCCGCCCATATAAGGCCGCAAAACCTCCGGAACGGTAACGCTACCGTCCTCATTCTGATAATTCTCAAGCACCGCGATCATCGTCCGCGGCAGCGCCAGCCCAGACCCATTCAGAGTATGCACCAGCTCCGGCTTTCCGCCCTTGCTCTTGAACCGAATCTTCGCCCGACGCGCCTGGAAATCGGTGCAATTCGAAATCGAGCTGACCTCGAGCCACTCGCCGCATCCCGGCGCCCACATCTCGAGATCATAAGTGACTGCGCTCGCGAAACTCAGATCCGCCGTGCACAACTCGACTACCCGATACGGAATCTGCAAGCCCCGGCAAATCTCCGCCGCGTCGTTCACCATCTTATGAAATTCGTCGTCTGACGTTTCCGGACGCACCAGCCTGACCATCTCGACCTTATCGAACTGATGCCCCCGCTTGATACCGCGCACGTCGCGCCCGGCCGACATCTTCTCGCGCCGAAAGCAGGGAGTGTACGCCGTCATGCAGATCGGCAGGCTACTCTCGTCGAGCGTCTCGTCGCGATGGAGACTCGTCAGAGGAACCTCGGCCGTCGGGATAAACCAGAAATCATCCTCGGCGTCGTGGTACATCGTGTCCGCATTTTTCGGCAGATGCCCTGTGCTGGTGGCGGTCTCGCGACTGACCATCAGCGGCGGAATTATTTCCAGATAGCCCTGCTCCCGCTTGACGTCGAGCATCCACGTAATCAGCGCCCGCTGCAGCCGCGCGCCAGCGCCGCTCAACACGTAGAACCGGGTCCCCGATAGTTTCACCCCGCGATCGAAATCAATGATCCCAAGATTCTCGCCCAGCTCCCAATGCGGCAGGGGCTTGAACGCAGTGAACTCGATCGGCGTCCCCTCGGTCTTGATAACGCGGTTATCGGCCTCGCTCGCGCCAACGACAACGTATGACCGTGGAATATTCGGTAGAGTGAGCGCCAACTCCTCGACCTGCTCCTCAGCGACGCCGAGTTGCGTGCCGAGAACCAGCAGCGGGTTGCTGGCATCGATCGCCTCACCCTTGGCCAGCTTCTCTTCGTCCGCTTCCTCGGCGCGAATCTTCGCGATCTCGGCCGCGCGCTCGTCAGGTGGCAGCTTGCCGACTTCCCGCGCCCGCCGCTTGCGATTCGCGCGCAGCTGATCGACCTCGGCCTGCAACTTCCGCCGCTTCAGATCCGCCTCGAGCAGCCGATCGACTTCCGCCGCCTCGATTCCCCGCTTGGCGAGCTCGCCCTTCACAAACTCGGGCCGTTCACGAATCAGCTTGATATCCAGCATTCAGAACGCATTCCTCAACAGTTCAATCTCCAGCCGCTCTCCGGAAGCGTCAATCGCGACTATATCGAAGCGCATCTCGATTTCGTGCTCTCGATACCGCGTCGCAAAAATTTCCGCCGCGCGCCGTATCTGTTTCTGCTTGCGCTCATCGACGGCCTCTTCTGGCGCTCCCGCATCGTGACTGCGCCGCGTCTTCACCTCGACAAACACCAGGATGTCGCCATCCATCGCGACCAGATCGATCTCCGCCCCCGCCGCCCGAAAATTCCGCGCAACGATCCGATACCCGTTACGCCGCAAATACTTCTCAGCCGCCCGCTCCCCCCGCCGCCCCAGCGGAAGCCGCACTCGAAACTCCGCCAGCCAGGCGAATGCTCTGCCAATCGCTTCGCGCGGCATCATCTTATCCAACGAGCCCCCATCCCCGCGAGGCTAGAAGCCCGCCGCAGCGGCCGCAAGCTGGTTGCCATCTTGGCGTAGCTACCTCGTCTCCTAATCCGGTTCTCCTTCCCACTATGGGAAGGGGTTAGGGGTTAGGTTGCTCGCATCCGCGCCGCGCCTGTCGCTTCACTTTTTTGTGTCATCCTGAGCGCAGCGAAGGATCTCGCGCGCAGCGCTTAAGGTGCCCGCTGACGCCGGCCGCAAGAGCGTCCGCCGAGATTCTTCGCTACAGCAGCTTTCGCTCAGAATGACACAATGAAAAATTGCGCCCCCTCCCCAATTAACAAGTTCTAACAGGGACGAAGTCCCGCATCTTTTCTTAGTACTGGGTGCAGGGGTCACCCCTGCCGAAGGAAGCGTGAAACCCACCGCGGGTTTCACATTAAATAAAGTGATCTACCCTTCCCCCTTTCCCTCCCCTGACATGGATCGCCCAGAATGTTACGATTCCTGCTACACCACCATGCCTGAATCAAAAATAACCCTCGAACAGGTCCGCCACGTCGCGCTTCTCGCGCGGCTGGAACTGTCGCCGCAAGACGAAGATCGCCTGCGCGCCGACATGGACGAAATGCTTGCCTACGTGGACAAATTGAACGAACTCGACACCAAAAACATCGCGCCAACGACGCAGGTCGGCGAGGCCGGCACGCCCATGCGCGACGACGAAGTAACCAACCAGCCCGCTGCGGACGCGATGCTGGCGAATGCGCCGTCGCGCGAGCGTGGTTACTTCAAAGTGCCGAAAATAATCGAGTAGAACTTTTTCTCCAGTATGAAAACTTCGCACAACCGGGCTCGCTGCTCTTCCCCTCTCCCTGTCAGGGAGAGGATCAAGGTGAGGGTCCTTATACAGCGCGCGTGTTTTTGCGCGCGATTCAAGATTCTGCTTCCCCTTTCCAAAAGGGAGAGGGGCCAGGGGAGAGGTTACGCCAAGATCTAACCGAGCATGCCGTCCGAACTGAACAAACTCACCATCGCCGAGGCGTCGGCGAAGCTCCGCGCGCGCGAAATCACCGCCACGCAACTGACCCGCGATTGCCTCGAGCGCATCGCCGCCGCCGAACCGAAACTGCACGCCTTCCTCACCGTGTGCGAGAAGGAAGCGCTCGAGAAGGCGCACGCAGCCGATGCTCGCCTCGATGCGGGCAAGGCCCCCGCGCTCTGTGGAATTCCACTCGGCATCAAGGACATCTACGCGACCAAAGGCGTCCGCACGACTTGCGCGTCGCGAATCCTCGAGACGTTCGTGCCGCCGTTCGACGCGACTGTGATCGAGCGTCTGCGCACCGACGGCGCAATTTTCGTCGGCAAGACCAACATGGACGAATTCGCGATGGGCTCGTCCACAGAAAACTCCGCGTTCGGCGCGACGACGAATCCGCACGACACGGAGCGCGTCGCCGGCGGGTCGTCCGGCGGATCGGCCGCTGCCGTCGCGGCCCACGAATGCCTCGGCGCGCTCGGCACCGACACTGGCGGCTCGATTCGCGAGCCTGCTTCCTTCTGCGGCGTCGTCGGTATCAAGCCGACCTACAGCCGCGTAAGCCGCTACGGCGTCATCGCGTTCGCGTCGTCGCTCGATCAGGTCGGCCCATTTACGAAATCGGTGCGCGACGCTGCGATCATCCTGCGCACGCT
This sequence comes from Binatus sp. (SeqCode), assembly GCF_036522015.1. Lineage (GTDB taxonomy): Bacteria > Desulfobacterota > Binatia > Binatales > Binataceae > Binatus. The sequence continues at coordinate 6,913 of NZ_DATDGQ010000259.1, read as the reverse complement.
CGCCGGCAGAGACCCGCGCGATTCGACCTGCTCGGCGCGTCCGGTGCCTGACTACGAGAGCGCTCTCACCGGCGACGTCAAAGGACTCCGAATCGGCGTGCCGCGCGAATATTTCGTCGAGGGGATGCAACCGGAGGTCGAAAAAGCAGTGCGCGCCGCGCTCAAAAACTACGAGTCGCTCGGCGCCTCGACGGTCGAGATCACGCTGCCGCATACCGGCTACGCGATCGCCGCCTACTACTTGCTCGCGACCGCGGAGGCGAGCGCCAATCTCGCGCGCTACGACGGTATCCGCTACGGGCTGCGCGTCAACGCCGAAAACAATATCGCGCTGAACGAAACCACGCGCGCGAAGGGCTTCGGCGCGGAGGTCAAGCGCCGAATCATGCTCGGCACGTTCGCGCTCTCCGCGGGCTACTACGACGCCTACTATCTGAAAGCGCAAAAAGTCCGCACGCTGATTCGCAATGACTTCGAGCGCGCGTTCGAGAAATGCGATCTGATCGTCGCACCGGTTGTGCCGACCACCGCATTCAAGCTCGGCGAGAAAATGAACGATCCGCTCACCATGTACCTGTCGGACATCTTCACTATCTCGGTCAACCTGGCCGGCCTGCCCGGCATGTCGATGCCCTGCGGGCACGACTCGAAGAACCTGCCGATTGGGATGCAACTGATCGCGCCGCCATTCGCCGAGGAAACAATCCTGCGCGCCGGCGACGCCTTCGAGCGCACGGGATCATTCAAACCGCGGACGCCAGTGGTCTAAGCCTGTCATGACGACAAATCGCGACGCATACGAGGCTGTTATTGGACTGGAAGTCCATACCCATCTTCTCACCCGCTCGAAACTGTTCTGCGGATGCTCGACGACGTTCGGAGCGGGTCCGAACGAAAACGTGTGTCCAATCTGCATGGGGATGCCCGGCGTTCTTCCTGTCCTCAATCGCCGCGTGGTCGAACTGGCTATTCGAACCGGGCTGGCGGCGCATAGTACTATAGCGCCCTACTCTATTTTCGATCGCAAAAGTTATTTCTATCCCGACCTCCCCAAGGGCTATCAGATTAGTCAGTACGAAACTCCAATCTGCAAAGGTGGCTATATCGATTTGCCGCCGACTGAGAATGGCGACACGCGCCGAATCGGTCTCACTCGAATCCACATCGAGGAAGACGCCGGCAAGAATATCCATCATGAGAGCTACAGCCTGGTCGATTTCAACCGCTCCGGCGTGCCGCTGATCGAAATAGTCAGCGAGCCGGATCTCCGCTCCGCAGAGGACGCAGGCGCGTACCTGCGCCAACTGCGCGCAATCCTTCGGTACGTCGATGCGTCCGACGGCAAGATGGAAGAAGGCAGCTTCCGATGCGATTGCAACGTGTCCGTGCGCAAACGCGGCGCGAAAGAATACGGCGTGCGCACTGAGATAAAAAACCTGAACTCCTTCCGCTTCGTCGAAGACGCAATTGAGTATGAGGTCGATCGTCAAATAGCTATTGTCGAATCAGGCGGCAAAGTCGCCCAGGAAACCCACCTGTGGGATCCCGCGCGCAAGGAAACACGCCCGATGCGCTCGAAAGAGTATGCGAATGACTATCGCTACTTCCCCGAGCCCGACCTGCCGCCGCTAGTTGTGCCTGCGGAAATGGTGGAGAAGGTACGTGCATCGATGCCCGAGCTGCCTGCCGACCGGAAGGCGCGCTACGTGCGCGAAGGCCTGACAGAATACGAGGCAGGCGTTCTTATCGCCGACCGCGACGTCGCCGACTATTTCGAAGCGACGCTGCCCGGACTCAAGAACCGCAAGAGCGCTGCGAATTGGGTAATGACCGAAGTTCTTCGAGTAGCGCGCGACTCCGATCAGCTGTTCGTCGAAGCAGTCCCGCCAGCGAACGAAGTAGGCGCGCTGCTGCAGATGGTCGAAGCGCAAAAGATAAGTCTCAACGCCGCCAAGACCGCATTCGCCGCGATGGTAAAATCGGGCAAGGGTGCCGAAGCCACAATCGCAGAGCTAGGCCTCGCACAAGTATCTGACGAAAGCGCAATCGCGGCAGCCTGCGACAAGGTGCTCGCAGCCGAACCCGAGAAGGTCGCCGAGTATCGCGCAGGCCGCGACAAACTATTCGGATTCTTCGTCGGCGCTGTAATGAAGGCGATGGGCGGAAAGGGCAACCCGAAAGTGATCAACGAAATTCTGCGCGCAAAGCTCGCCGGCTGACGGCTACTTCGGAATATACACCGTTACTCGCGGGGGGCCATCGCGCTTTTGATTACTCGCTCCATTACTCAGTTGAAGTTGAAGGCCTTCGTAGCATTGTCCCAGAGGATCTTCTTCTTGCTCGAATGCGGGATCGATTGTTTCAGTAGTGCGTCGATTCCCCAAGGGAAGGTTCCGTCCGGATGTGGATAGTCAGTGTCCCACAGGAAGTTGTTGTCGCCCACGATATCAAGTGCGGCCTTCATAGTTGGTTCGTCGCCACGGAAAGCTACGAAGAAGTTGCTTTTGAAATACTCAGTCGGGCGTTTTCTCAAATACTCGTGTTCCGAGTTGCCGCTGAAATCCCAATGCTGCTCCATCCGCTGTAGCCAGTAAGGAACCCATCCGCCGTCGGCCTCGACCTGGACGACGCGCAGCTTGGGGTATTTTTCGATGACGCCGTACCAGATGAGACCCGCCATCGCAGCCATCGCCTCGAACGGATGAGACAGGATGTGGCCGGTGACGTGGGTGTCCATCCGATCGCCGAACGACTCGACCGACGCCGAGCCGGAATCGTGAGTGGAAATCGGGCGTCCGAGTTTTTCCACTTCGGCCCACAGCGGCAGGTAGTCCTCGTGGAAAATAGCCCTGCCACGGACCGGGTTGGGGCGCACGTAAAAGCTGATCGCGCCGTTTTGGGCTGCACGATTCGCTTCTTTGATCGATTCGCCCACGTCCTGCATGGGTAAAATCGCGGCCCACTTCACGCGGTTGTTGGTCTTTGAGCAGTAGTCGGCGCTCCAATCGTTGTAGGCGCGGCAGCATGCTGCCAGCAGATGCGGATCACGAAACTCGCGGCCAAGCATCTGGCCGGCGGCGGTCGGATAGACAATCTGAACATCGACGCCCTGCTCGTCCATGTCCATGATGCGGCTCTCGGGACTGAATCCGAGCTTGGCTGCGCGCTCGAAACGCTTCATCGCCTTGCGTACGGCGTCGAGGAAGCCGGGCGCCGCCATCGGGTATTTGCCTTTTTCGCGGGTGAAGGGTTCGCCTTCGACCAGGAACGTGCGGCGCCCGGACTCGGGCGCGATACCCATTTTCGGCGCGGCGGATTTGTAGCGCTCGTCGATGTAGCGTTCGAATACGTAGTCGGGTTCCATCAAGTGAGTATCTACATCAGCGATTTTGAATCCGTCTTTCATGGTAATTCTCCAAATACTACTCGATCGGCTAATAGCTAATCGCCGGGAATAATCAGTGCTTTTACTCCGCGGCGCTCCCGGAGCAGATCGAAGGCTTCGAGCCCGTGCGGGATAGAATAGCGATGTGTGACCATCGGACGTAAGTCCACCGCGCCGCTCGAGACCATCGCGATCGCGCGACGCCACGTTTCCGGCGTGCGGATGCGGGAGTTGATGATCGTCACCCCGTGGAAGAACAGCGAACGCAACTCGGCGGCTTTGAGGTCGCGCGCGGGCCATCCGACTTCAACCAACTGGCCGCCGCGGCGCAGCAACTCGCGCGGCGAGTCGATCGCGCCGGCCGCGTCGAACACGACGTCGGCGCCGTCGGAAGGAAGCATCGCGCGCGCCTGCTCGATCCAGTCGCGATCGCCGGCCGAGACTGTTTTGAACCCCATCGTGCGCGCCAACGCCAACCGATCCGCGTCCACCGCGAGCCCCGTCATTACTATCGATGTAACGCCGAGAGCGCGCGCGGCGAGCGCGATGCTGAGGCCGATGGGTCCGGGGCCTTCGACGACGGCGCTGTCTCCCGCCTTGAGACACGACTGTTCGACGGCGTGGAGGCCGGTGCCGAACGGCTCGAGCAGCGCGGCCTGCTCCATGTTCATCGTCGAGGGAACCAGATGCGCGTTTTCGACCGGCGCGATCGTATATTCAGCGAATGCGCCGGAGAGCGTGGTGGGCGCGGCGCAAAGATGGAAGCGGCCGGCGCGGCACGGACCGCATCGCCCGCAATGACCGAACGGATCGAGCGCAACGCGATCGCCTACTTTGAAATTGGTGACACGCGCGCCGATCTCGACGACTTCGCCGGCGGGTTCGTGGCCGAGAATCACGGGGAGGCGCGCGACCATCCGCTCGGCGCCGAGTTCCCAATCGACGATATGCAGGTCGGAGCCGCATACTCCGCACGCGCCGACGCGAACCAGTAGCGCCGAGTCGCTGGGTGCTGGCACGGGGGCGTCGATCACTTCGGCGCCGGGAGCGGGACGAGTCTTTGCGATCGCTTTGATTTGAGAACCTCCGAGTATCTTCAATACGACGGTGCGGCAGTCCGGGTCAAAGAAAATTTGCGCGAGTTATTTGGGTGGCGTCTCAATTTGAAATTTCAGCGCAAGAGCTGCCTACTTTCCCTTGAGGCGCGGATCGTCGCTGGCAATGCATTGCGAGAGTTTCAACATGCGCCGTAAATCATCCCAGTAGTCTTTGTCGAAGTAACTGTCGGGAGGCATTTTCTGGTTTGGCCACTCTCGCTGTATTTCCGCACGCACTCTCGGCAACTGCTTCTTCATCTCTTCACGTTGCGCCGGATCATCGTTCTGCCGCAACGCCGCCGAACGTCTATCTTCGCAATCGCTTTTCGACGGTAAAGGTCCCCTCCGCGCCCATTGTGATAGCGGCAAAGACAGATTTGGTTCAGTCGAGTTCGGTAAAGTATGCGGTGTGACGAGAAACCAGCCCACAAGCGCAAGCGCGGCTGCGTGACGGAGTTTCACTACGCTTTGTCTTTCTGGCTCGCTTCTCAAACTGAATCACTACCTTTTGCGGAAGCCGGAACGCTAGTCCCAGTGGCGGAGCGAAGCGCCGCGATAGCGCATGCGCGGGCGGATGAGCCGGTTGTCGGCGTATTGCTCGAGCGGCTTTCCGTCAGTAATTCCATAGCTGTCCTCAGGAAGAGGGAGTACTTGCAAAACGAAAAAGCGCGCCCGGCAGCGCTGCGGCATCAGAGATAACCATCGCGGCGTCGCCAAAGGCGCTCCCGATAGTCATGCTATTCGGAATCACAATACAACGCAGTCCGGCCGCGTTCGCTGCCGCCAGCCCGCGCTGAGAGTCTTCGATTGCAATGCACTCCTTTGCGCTTAGCTGTAACCGCTCCAGCGCGGTGAGGTAGGGTTCCGGGTGAGGCTTCGAACGCCCATAGTCCTCTCGCGTTAGCGCGAACTCGAAGAATTGAGACAGATTCGAACGCTGATGCATCAGCTCAAAGTGCTCGCGCCGTGAAGTGGTAACTATCGCCATTCGGAATTTCGGGCGCAACAAGGTGAGCACCTCCACAATTCCATCCATCATACCTGGTCCGTTTGCGAGCATCCGTGAATACGCTTGATTGCGCTGAAAACGAAGCTCCTCGATCTGCGCGGGAGTGCAGCCTTGCTCCCGCACGAGATCGAAGGAGCTTCGCCCCTGGCGCAAAGACCACTCCACGTACCGTTCGCGACTTAGTTCAACCCCTGCGCTTCCCAGCACATCGCGCGTCGCCTGGAAGTACAAAGCTTCCGTATCGATCAGCACTCCATCGTTGTCCCATAGAATGCCTTTCATCATTGATTTGGTTCTCGCGACCTCCGGCCGGAGTGCCTTACAATTTTGCCCAACGCCCTTTCGAAACCTACATCTGAATCGATCGCATACGATGCTGTGATATTGAGTTGAGACACTACCAATTTTGCTAAAGCTGGAACGCTAGTCCCAGTGGCGGAGCGAAGCGCCGCGATAGCGCATGCGCGGGCGGATCAGCCGGTTGTCGGCGTATTGCTCGAGCGCGTGCGCGATCCATCCCGACGCGCGGCCGATTGCGAAAATTGCGGCGGGCATCGAGCGCGGAAATCCGAGCATCCGGACACACACCGTGAGGTAGAAGTCGAGATTGGGGCGCAGGCGCTCGCGTTTGGATACGGCGCCTTCGAGTTTGAACGCAGTCTCGAAGAGACGGCGGCCGCGGTGTTTGGCGATCGTCTGCGCGACCTTCCGCAGCAGCGCGGCGCGCGGATCGCCCTCGGGATAAATGGCGTGACCGAAACCCGGCGGCAAGCGATGCTCGCGGGTGAATGCTGCCAGGCATTCGTCGACCCGCGCGCCGGACTCGAGTTCGGCGAACATCGCTTCGATTCGATCGCACGCGCCGCCGTGAATCGGACCGCTCAGCGAACACAGCGCCGAGAGCACGGAGGCGAACAGGTCGGCGCCGGTGCTCGCGATGACGCGGGCGGCGAAGGTCGAGGCGTTCAGCTCGTGGTCGGCGCACGCGATCAGCACGCGATCGATTGCGTCAACTTCCCACTCGCTGGCAGTGGAACCCGGGACCCATCCGAGCAGACGTCCGGCCATTCCGGGGCCGCCGGGCGACCCCGGAGCCGGAGGCTGCGCGAGTGCGAGCGGAAGCTGGCTGATGATGAGCTTGGCGCGATCGATGCGCGTACGCGGTGGCTGACGGCGATCCCACGCGGCGAGACTGGGCATGACGGCCGCGAGCCGCAGCAACGGGGGTGCGTCGTCACCGACGGCGGCGAGAGCCTCGGCGACGGAGGCCGGCATCTGCGCGCCGTGAATCTCGGCACGGAGCGCTGCGATTTCCTCGGCGACGGGGCGCTCGCCACTCCACAGCAGGAGGCAGACTTCCTCGAACGAGGCGTGTGCGACGATTTCCTCGATCGGATAGCCGCGATACGCAAGCTTGCCCTC
>NZ_DATDGQ010000258.1:0-6196 GCF_036522015.1 Binatus sp. (SeqCode) | reverse complement strand
CCGCTTTGGCGACGGCAACAATCGTTTGAATTTCAGCACGGTCGAGCGCGGCTATCTCGGCGACAGCGCTGACGCGAAGCTCAAGTCGGGAGCCGTGATGTGGCGCGTCGATGGCGGCGTGGGCCAGTTCGCCGGTGCCAGCGGATATATCACGTCGAACTTCACGCTGAGCGACGCCGGCGATGTGACGGACAACCAGTTCGGCGTGATTTTTGTGAAGTAGCAGGCGCGGCCCCGGCACTGGTTCAGTCGCGGAAGGCTCTGGTATCCAACCGCCCGCCGCGCGCGCGGCAATCGCAGCGATCAGGACAGGTTACATTCCATGCAGTTCGACCCCAATGTGCTCAAGGCTGAAGCGCTTAAAGTGGTAGGCCGCTTTGAATGTTCCAAAGATTGCACCGCGGGCGGGGTCGGAGCGGCGTTGCTCTCGGCTTCGGGCGAGATATTTACCGGGATTTGCATTGATACCGATTGCAGCCTTGGATTTTGCGCGGAACACGCCGCAATCGCCGAGATGCTGAAGCATCGGCAGACTCGAATCGTCGCCGTAATTGCAGTCAACGCCAAAGGATTGGTCATTCCTCCATGCGGGCGTTGCCGTGAACTGATTCATCAGGTCGATCCTGCGAACTGGGACACAAACGTCATCCTGGATAATGCGGTCGTCACCTTGCGCGACTTGCTTCCGCGCCGCTAGGCCGTCGCGAAAGAATCAGGACCCAATTTCCAGACTGAATCAGTACTCGCGGCGCGGTAGTGCCCTAATTTGATTTTGACCCGTAGCCAAGGGCCACGATCCGGTCTGCACCGAAGAAGAGGCCAGCGCTGATAGCGATCCAAACAATCGGGATGATGAGCGACGCCGGAAAAGGCTCTGGATGAATTAATTGGGCACCTAAGAATTCAAGCGTGCTTTCCACCGCGTAAATCAGCGCTCTTTCGCAGAAGAAATACAAGCCCAATGCTCTAACGACCACTCCAAACGCTTCACGTGTGTCCATTTTGCGTTCACCCTCGCCCGATGTCTTGCGGCGCCGCATGCGTTGAAAAGCCCTCGTTGATCGGATACCCATTCTTGTTCGATGTCATCACGGATTGCCAGGAAGCCGGCCGCCGAGCCGCCGTCGATCGAGAGTCTGCGCGCACGGATGGATGAGATTAATCTCAAAATTCTGCGCCTCATTTCGGCCCGGGCCAGCGTCGCGATCGAAATCGGACGGCTCAAACATCATGAGAGCGGCGAGGTTTATCAGCCGGTGCGCGAGCGCGCGATTATCGAAAAGATGATCGCCGAAAACCCGGGCCCGCTCACCGATGAGCAGGTCAAGCGGATCTATGTCGAGATAATTTCCGCCTGCCGCGCGCTCGAGCATGAGCCGCGCGTCGCATTCCTCGGCCCCGAGCACACCTACTCGCATGACGCGGCGCGGATGCGCTTTGGCTCGAGCGTCGAGCTGATGCCGCTGGAGTCGTTCGCCGCCGTCTTCCAGGCAATCGAGAACGGCCGCGCGGATTTCGGCGTCGTGCCGGTCGAAAACTCGACCGAAGGATCGATCAACTTGACGCTTGACCTGCTGATCGACACCGCGCTGGTGATAATCGGCGAGGTGCTGCTGCCAATTCGCCCGTCGATATTGTCGCTCACCGGCAAGCGCGAAGAAGTGACGAAGATAATTGCGCATCAGCAGTTGCTCGCTCAGTGTCGCGGTTATCTCAGCGCAAATTTTCCTCAGACTGACATAGAAGCGGTCGCCTCCAATGCGCTGGCTGCCCAGCGCGCGGCAGCCGATGGATCGCTCGCCGCACTCGCATCGGCGACGGCGGGCGAAGCGTATGGGCTCAGGCCGATCGCGACCAACGTGCAGGATCTTGCGACCAACGTGACGCGATTCCTCGTGATAGGGACGTGGCCGGTCGAGCGATCAGGCAAGGACAAGACCACGCTGCTGTTCGCGGTGGCGGATCGCGTCGGCACGCTCAACCAGGCGCTGAACCTGTTTGCGCGCAACGCGATCAACATTTCGAAGATCGAATCGCGTCCGCTCCGCGCGCGGCCGTGGGAATACCTGTTCTTCGTTGACGTTACCGGCCATCGCGACGACCCCAAGCTCGCTCGCGCACTCAAATCCTTGTCGAGCAAGGCCCTATTCTTGAAGGTCTTAGGATCGTATCCTGAAGGAAGGTCGGCCGCTGCCTGAGCCGGGCAGTCGAAAACTTTTCTCAGTGGCCGCTCCCTCGTTTTGATCAAAGCACAAGATCTCGTACTCCCTTCCGTCGCCGCGCTTGCTCCCTACGAGCCGGGCAAGCCGATCGAAGAATTGCAACGCGAACTCGGAGTCGTCGATCCGGTAAAGCTGGCGTCGAACGAGAATCCTCTCGGACCGTCTCCGCTCGCGATCGAGGCGATCAAGGCTGCCCTGCCTGAGCTGAACCGCTACCCCGACGGTGCGAGCTACGAACTGCGGGCGAAGATCGCGGCGCATCATAAGATCGGAGTCGAGCGGGTGTTCGCGGCGTCGGGCTCCGTCGAAGTGCTCAATCTGCTCGCGTTCCTATACCTGCGGCCGGGACTCAACTCGGTTTACTCGGAGCATTCGTTCGCGATTTATCCGCTGGCGACCGCCGCGGCCGGCGGCGAACATCGCGTGGTTAAAACCAGCGATGGATTCTCGCACGACCTCAACGCGATGGCCGCGGCGATCGACGCGAACACCCGAATGGTATTTCTCGGCAATCCGAACAATCCGACCGGCACAATTTACCGGCGCGCCGAATGGAAGCGATTCCTCGAGCGCGTGCCTGAGAATGTCGTGATCGTTGCCGACGAAGCGTACTTCGAGTTCGTGCGCGACCCGGACTATCCCGACTCGATCGAAGATCACGACGACCGCCGGCTGATAATCACGCTCCGCACCTTTTCGAAAATTTTCGGGCTGGCCGGCATGCGAGTCGGTTACGCAGTGGCGCGCCCCGACATGATCCAGATGCTGCATAACGTGCGGCAGCCGTTCAACGTGACGTCCCTTGCGCAGGTGGCGGCGATTGCAGGGATGGACGACCGCGCGCATATCGCGAGGACGCTGGAAGTCAACGCCCAGGGGATGGCCTACCTCGAACGCGAGTTCGCGCGGCTCAAGCTGCCGTTCGTGCCCAGTCACGCCAATTTTTTCCTGGTCGATGTCGGCGACGGGCGCGCCGTTTACGACAAACTGCTCCGCAAGGGCGTTATCGTCCGCGCGATGAACGGCTACGGCTATCCGGGCCACGTGCGAATCAGCGTCGGGCTGCCCGAAGAGAATCGGCGACTCATCGCGATGCTCGCCGAAGTGATAGGCCCGCAGTCATGAAGGGCAATCGAAATGCGGATAACTTGGCAACGAGTTCTTCCCCTCTCCCTGTAAGGGAGAGGATGAAGGTGAGGGTCCTTATAAAGCGCGCATCCTTTGCGCGCGATTCAAGATTCTGCGGCCGTCCTGAATCTGTCAGCCGAGGTTACGCAATGCTCTCGATCCACTGGGACATCACGGGGCAGCTCGGCTGATGGCGCTGCTGTTTCGACAGATGACCGTTTGCGGAGTCGGCCTGATTGGAGGCTCGCTCGCGTTGATCGCGCGGCGCGCGGGTGTCGTCGGCAAAGTCGTCGGGCTCGGACGCTCGCAGGCGAACCTTGACGTGGCGCTGGAGCGCGGCATGATCGATCTAGCGACGCGCGACCCGGTCGAAGCGGCGCGCGGTGCAGACCTGATCGTACTCGCGGTGCCGATTCAGACGATGCGCGCGACGCTGGAAAAAATGATCGAGCATACTGCCCCTGATGCAGTCGTGACCGACGTCGGCAGCGTCAAGCAATATGTCGTTCGCGAGCTCGAGCCGTTGATCACAGGCAAGCGATCGCTCGTCGCGGCCCATCCTGTTGCCGGCAAGGAAACTACTGGCGCAGGCGCTGCCGACCCCGCGCTGTTTAGAGACCGGCGCGTGATACTCACGCCGTCGGCCAAGAGTACGCCCGAGGCGATCAACAAGATCGAGCAGTTGTGGGACGAGACCGGCGCCTGCGTCGAGATGATGGACGCTGCCACGCACGACGCGATCCTCGCGCGCTCGAGCCATCTGCCGCAGGCGGTGTCGAGCGTGCTGGCTGCCGCGCTGTCCGACGAGAAAGTCAGCAACAAGCTCGCGGCGGAATACGGCGCGGGCGGTCTGCGCGATACGACGCGACTCGCGGCGTCGTCGTGGGAGATCTGGCGCGATATTTTTGCGACGAATCGCGAGGCGATCGTCGCGGCGCTGAAACTCTACGGCGGAACGTTCGCCGAATTTCAGCGCGCAGTCGAAGCCGGCGACATGAATGGCGTCGAGAAGATTTTTAAGCGTGGCCGAGCGATGCGGGAAAAGATCAGATGAGCCGCAAAGAACCGATTATCGCGATTGACGGCCCGGTCGGCGCCGGGAAATCCGTGGCGGCGCGCGAGCTCGCGCGCGCTTTGGGGTTCGCTTACCTCAACACGGGCGCAATGTATCGAGCGGTCGCGCTTGCGGCGCGCGAGGCTGGGGTCAGCCCCGACGATCCCAACGTCGAAGAGCGGCTGGCGTCGATACTCAGGGGGATTAGGATAAAGTTCGACGGCGAGAAGATATTGCTCAATGGGCGCGACGTCACCGCGAAGAAAGATGAGCCTGAGATCGGCGACCTCGCGTCGCGATTCTCCGCGCTTGGCTCGGTGCGCGCGCGGATGCGCGAGTTGCAGCGCGCGGCGGGCGCCGACGGCGGAGTCGTGATGGAAGGTCGCGACATCGGCACGGCGATTTTTCCCGATGCCGAGTTCAAGTTCTTTCTCGTCGCCGATGTGAAGACGCGCGCGCGCCGCAGATTTGAGGAGCTCAAGAAAAAAGGCGGGACGATCACCGAGCAGGAAGTGCTCGAGCAATTGGTCGAGCGCGACCGCCGTGACAGCGGACGCGAACTCGCGCCGCTCAAGCGTGCCGACGATGCGACAGAGATAGATTCAACAAAACTTTCGATCGACGCGGTGGTCGCGGCGATGAAAGCGAAGATTAACCCTCGAATCAACGCCGCCAAGGACTTGAAACGAGCCTAGCCCGGTTGTAAGGATTGCAGCAGCCCCGAAAGTCCCGGAATCCCGGAAGGTCCCCCTAAATGGAGAAAGTGTTGCCAGAGCAAATGAACGGAGGAGAAAATGACTTTGAGTCGTTGATGGAAGAGAGTTTGAAGGCTCCCCGTCCCGGCGACGTGCTGGTTGGAAGAGTCCTTCTGATCACGCGCGACAGCGTCATCATCGACATCAACTACAAGTGCGAGGGCCAGGTCCCTCTCGAAGAATTCCTTGACCACGAGGGGCATCCTACCGTCAAGGAAGGCGACGAGGTTGACGTGTACTTCGAAGGCACCGAGACCGACAACGGTACCGTGATGCTTTCGCACGCCAAGGCCGAGAAGTTCAAAGTCTGGCGCGAACTCGACAAGGCGTTCCAGGCCGAGACTCCGGTCGAGGGCGTCGTGCTGGGCAAAGTCAAAGGCGGACTCAAGGTAGATATCGGAGTGCCGGCGTTTCTGCCGGGATCGCACGTCGACATTCGTCCGGCGCGCAATCTGGACAGGTACGTCGGACAGCGCGGGCGCTTCCAAATCCTGAAGTTCAATCGCGCCCGCGGCAACGTCGTGGTCTCACGGCGCAGCGTGCTTGAGCGCGAGCGCTCCTCTCTGAAAGAACAGACGCTCAAGGTGCTCGAAGAGGGCGTGATCCTCGAAGGTACCGTCAAAAACATTACCGACTACGGCGCCTTCATCGACCTCGGCGGAATCGACGGCCTGTTGCATATCACCGATATGGCGTGGGGCCGCTTGCAGCATCCGTCGGAAGTGTTGAAGGTCGGCGACAAAGTTAAAGTCGTCGTACTGAAGTACGACGCCGAGCGCGAGCGCGTGTCGCTTGGCATGAAACAGATCATGCCCGACCCGTGGACCAAGGTGGCCGAAGGCTATCCGCCAGGCACGCGAATCAAGGGCAAGGTCGTCAGCGTGACTGACTACGGCGCGTTCGTGGAAATCGAAAAAGGCGTCGAGGGTCTGATCCACGTCTCCGAGATGAGTTGGAGCAAGCGCGCGGTGCATCCGTCGAAAGTCGTCAATCCCAACGACATGGTGGAAGTGCAGGTGCTCGGCGTCGACGAGGCG
>NZ_DATDGQ010000257.1:0-1998 GCF_036522015.1 Binatus sp. (SeqCode) | reverse complement strand
GGGTGCAGGGGTCACCCCTGCCGAAGGAGGTGTGGAACCCACCGCGGGTTCCACATTAAATAAACGAATGCTGGAAAAAGCAGCGGCGGTCATCGAAGGCGGAATCAAGGCGCGCTTCCACCTGGGCGCGCAGCTCTACGTCTCGCGCGACGGTAAGACGGTTGGCGATCTCGCGTTCGGTGAGGCGCGCGACGGCGTCGCGATGCGGCCCGACACGCTGATGCTCTGGATGTCGTCGATCAAACCGATCACCGCAGTCGCGATCGCCCAGATGTGGGAGCGTGGCAAGCTCGAGCTCGACGATCCCGTCGCGCGGCATATCCCCGAGTTCGGCGCCAAGGGCAAGGAGCGCGTGACGATTCGCCACGTGCTGACGCACACTGGCGGATTCCCGTTCGCGATCGGCCCTGGTCGGCCGACCCATGGGAGAAAATCGTCGCCGAGCTTTGCGATGCACCGCTCGAGCCCGGCTGGATAACAGGCGAGCGGATGGGCTATCACGTCGCGTCGGGATGGTACGCGCTGGCCGAAATCGTGCGCCGAATCGACGGCCGGCCGTACTCGCAATACGCGCGCGAGGAAATCTTCGAGCCGCTCGGCATGCGCGACACCTGGCTGGGCATGCCACCGGAACGTCATCGCGAGTATGCAGCGAAGCAACGAATCGCGCCGATGCACTTCTCGACTGGACTCATGAAACCTATTCCGCACAACTACCCATTTTGGAGCGACAGCGTCGACGCACTGGCGGTATGCCGGCCGGGCGGCAGCGCGCGCGGACCGATTCACGATCTCGGGAAGTTCTACGAGGCGATGCTGGCGGGAGGCGGCAACGTCATCCGGCCGCAGACCGTCGAGGCGATTTCGGCGCGGCACCTGGTCGGGATGCGCGATCGCACGTTCGGATATCCGCTCGATCGCGGACTCGGCGTGGTGGTCGATTCGAAGCAGTACTGCAACGCCGCGACGTGGTTCGGCAACCGATGCTCGACGCGTACGTGGGGTCACGCCGGCTACTTTTGCTCGGTGGGATTCGTCGATCCTTCGAACAAGGTCGTGGTGACACTCGTATTCAACGGGATGCTCGAGTCGCAGGAAAATCGCCACGACGCTCGTATGATCTCCACCCTCGACGCGGTGTACGACGACCTCGGTCTGTAGGATCGCACTGACAACCGTTGTCCGCGCTGTGGAAACAACGCGGCCCGGGCCTTGAAGCTCCGATCCTTGGAGCACACGATAGATCTGTGGCGCGGTAGAGCTTCGCGCCGCGCCGATGCCAGCTTCTCGTGAAATCATAATCTCCGCACGCGCGAGCGAACGAATCGCGGCCGCGCGCGCGTGGCTCGAGTCGCAATCATCTGCCAGCGAAATCCTTGTGATCGCGTCGGTCAAGGAGGCAGCCGACGACCTGGTGCGCGCCTTCGCGCTATCGCGCGGCGCGATGCTCGGGGTGCATCGCTTGACGCTCAACCGACTCGTAGGATTGCTCGCTGCCGAGGTTCTCGCCGACGCCGGCCTCGCGCCCGCCGACGGACTCGCGGCCGAAGCCGTCGCCGCGCGCGCGGTCTTCCGCCTGGCGCCGTCGGGAGCACTCGAGCATTTCGCACCGGTGCTGAATCTTCCCGGATTCTCGCGCGCGCTCGCGCGGACGTTGATTGAACTGCGATGGAACGATGTCGCCGTTGACGACTTGCGCGCGCTCGGCGGCGCGGGCGAGGCGATTGCCGCGACGCTCGCGCAATTCGACGCCGAGCTGGCCGACGCCAGGCTGATCGACCGCGCCGGGATGCTGAAAGTTGCGACCCGCGCAGTGCTCGCGAGCGAGCCGCCGCGCTTCGTCGGACTGCCCGTTCTGCTGCTCGACATTTCCGCGGACAGCGCGCTTGACCGCAACTTTATCGCGGCGCTCGCCGCGCGGTCGCCGTCGATTCTCGCGACAATTCCCGCCGGCGACGCTCCGGTTCAAACGCTGCTCGAGGATGCGCTCGGTGTGCG
>NZ_DATDGQ010000256.1:0-14051 GCF_036522015.1 Binatus sp. (SeqCode) | reverse complement strand
GTTTCGCTTGAAGGATTTCGATCCCGGCGACTGCGGCGGCGTCAAATCGAAAAAACACGCCGAAAAAGAACTGCCCCATTCGATCGAGCGGATGGTCGATTTACAGGACAAGCTCTACGCGCAGGATCACTGGGCGATACTGCTGATCTTCCAGGCGATGGACGCGGCCGGCAAAGACGGCGTTATCAAGCACGTGATGTCAGGCATCAATCCGCAGGGATGCCAGGTGTATTCGTTCAAGCAGCCTTCGGTCGAGGAGCTCAATCATGACTTCATGTGGCGGAGCAACAAGTGCATCCCGGAGCGCGGCCGAATCGGAATCTTCAACCGTTCCTACTACGAGGAGGTACTCGTGGTCCGCGTGCACAAGGAGCTGCTCGAGCGCGAACGCACGCCGCCGTCGCTGGTCACGAAGAACATCTGGAAAGAACGCTTCGCCGATATCAACGCATACGAACAGTATCTGTCGCACAACGGCGTAGTTATCCGGAAGTTCTTTCTCAATGTGTCGAAGGAGGAGCAGAAGGAGCGCTTCCTGAGCCGTCTCGAGGAACCCGCGAAGAACTGGAAATTCTCGGCGGCCGATATCGCAGAACGAGAGCGATGGAACGACTACATGGCGGCCTACGAGGAAATGATCCAGCACACCGCCACGCCGCACGCGCCATGGTACGTCGTGCCCGCCGACAAGAAATGGTACACGCGCATGGTGGTGGCGGCGGCGATTAACAGCGCGCTCGAGGACTTGAACCTCAAGTATCCTGTGCTCACCGCGGCCCAACGAAAGGACCTGCAGGCCGCGCGCAAGTCGCTCGAGCATGAGGACGATCATCACTGAGCCGGGCGCATCCGGCGCGGGAGAATCGGGCGAGCCGATCCCGTCGCTCGAGCTATTCGATTCTCCGCGCGCATGGCGGATGGTGGCGGCCGCGTTCGTCGCGATGTTTGCGACGTACGGCGTCGCCTACAGCTTCGGCGCGTTCTTCAAGCCAATGGCCGTGGAGTTCGGCACGCGCCGCAGCGCGACCTCGGCGGTATTCTCGATCACGGTGCTGGTGTGGTGCATCCTCGGCCCGGTCACCGGTCATCTCGCGGACCGCTTCGGCCCGCGAATCGTAGTCGCGACCGGCGCAATCGGCATGGGGCTTGGTCTCGCGCTCACGTCGATAATCGATCGTCTGTGGCTCGGCTACCTGACCTACGGACTCGGCGTCGGGGTTGGAGTCGCATGCGCGTATGTTCCGATGGTCGCGGTGGTCGGCGGATGGCTAATCCGACGGCGCAATACCGGCCTCGGAATAGCAGTGGCGGGGATCGGATTCGGCACAGTATGCGGTGCGCCGATCGCGGCGGCCCTGATCGCACATCTCGGATGGCGCACGACCTACCTGGTGTTCGCGATTGCGACCACCGCGATTCTGCTCGGGTGCGCGTGGATCGTCGAGCGGCCTCCGGTGCACGTGACGCCTTCGCGAGTACGTCTGGCCGACGCGCTGCGCAGTCCAGCCTTCGGCTTCTTGTACGCATCGTCGGTGACAGTCTCGATCGTGATCTTCGTGCCGTTCGTCTATTTGCCGTCGTTCGCGCATGACCGCGGCGCGAGCGAGTTCGCCAGCGCCGCACTCGTAGGGATCATCGGTGGCGCGAGCGTCGCGGGGCGGATGGGACTCGGCAGTCTCGCCGATCGCGCCGGCGTGGTGCGGCTTTACCAGGCAAGCTTTTTCGTCCTCGCACTCAGCTACGGTATCTGGCTGGCCGCGGCTTCATATCCAATGATGATCGTGTTCGCACTCGTGATGGGCGTGGGGTACGGCGGCTACGTCGCGCTCTCGCCCGCAGTGATCGCGCATCTGTTCGGCACGCAGCGGATGGGGACGGTGCTCGGCGCGCTTTACACCAGCGGTGGCATTGGCGCGATGGTCGGTCCGCCGCTGGTTGGTTTGATCATCGATCGCACGGGAAGCTACCGGGTTGCGATCGCGGCGGCGTTCGCGGTTGCGCTTGCGTCTTTCGCGCTGCTGATTCCGTTGAGGCGTTACGAACGGCCTGGCGAATTGCCGATCGAGTCCGACTAGCCGGGTTCAGTCGGAATCCTGATCGAAGGGATATTGATCAGTCTTGAATGACCATCGATATGTCTTTTCACCAGAGGTGACTGAAACCGAGTACGACTTGCCGGCCTGCAGCGGCGCGCGTGGAACAATAAGAGCGGCCGCGTAGTGCTTGAGTCCAGACTGGGCAGCAAGCACTTGGGAAGGATCCGAGCTTCGGTAACTGTCCGCGGTGACTGTGCATGTTTCGAGCGTTTCGCCGTCCGTCGTGAAAGAAACATCGCTGATATTTGGGCTGAAGTCGCGGCCAAACGAGATCAGTATGATCGACCCGGTCGGTCTTTCGTAGTTGGGGCAGGCAGAGAGCGGATTCGGAAATTCGCGCATGGTGAAACGCACGTGCTTCACTGTCTCGCCCTCAGAAGGATACTCGATTGGCTTGGGCAACTGGGCGCTCTCCTGCGCTTCGGTTGCATCAGAGATGCTCGATCCTGTGAAGCGTTGATGTTGCGGAGAGCTGTTCACCGCTTGAGCGGCGTTACCTAATGACCAGCTCGAGCCGCGCCCGAAGTTGAGCACCGCGGCGCACCATCCGGCTTCGCAATAGCGGCCGAAGCCCGCCTCGCGCAATGTTGGATCGAGTATCGGCAATGCGTGAAACGGCGCTAAGAGCCAGCCTTCGATTGCTTCATCATCAGTGAGTTCCGAATGGCTCGGCGGGATGACGTCGCCAGTGCGGCCAGCGACTTGACCAGTCGGCGTATACCAGGAATTGCTCGGATCCTCGTCGTGCATTTTCGCACCTAGTTCGAAGCCGGCGTGATTCTTCACAAGGTAGCGGGCATGCCTCGCATCGGCGTCGCTCAGAAACTGGTTATCGACGATAGGCATAAGACCCGCAGCTTTACGCGCTTCGTTGATTCGCAAGAGCCATTCCGGCTCCGCGTTCATAGCGGTGGAGGATTCCTTCTCGGGCCCTACGATTATCGGATGCTGCGCCGGCGGTGTCGATTGCACCGTCTGAGAGCATGCCGCTGCGCAGAGTGCGGTCGCGGCTATCAATATCGGCCTTCCGAGACTGAGGAACGCCTCAATAACCGCACGGCCCGAACGCATCAGTTCTTGCAAAGTCCTTGCGCGCGCAGGTACATCACGTCGGCATCGGTTAAGGGTGCCCCCTTAAGAGCCTGCGCAGAAACGACGCTACTGTGCTCGCTGTTGATGCCGCAATTGATCGAAATCGTGGTCCCGCCGGGCGTCTGTGTGCTGGTATGTTCCCATGAAGTACGCGCGCTGTTGCCTTCGCGCTCGCGGGGGTCGACCGTTAGGCCAGTATTTGATTCTACAACCGGTTGCTTGGCGATCTGTTCGCAAATCGGTTCCGGGTTAATTTCGCATCCCGATGCGCCAGCAGAACTTGAACCGCTGGGAGCCGAATTCGCGGTCGAACCAGACTGTGTGCCGCAGGCGGAAAAGACCCCCGCGCCCGCGATGGAGATCGATAAGACGAGCAATAAAACGAGAAAGCTTCGTTGCATCTAATATTCCCCTTTGCCTGAAGACAGGCAGCTGCGATCTCACTGGAACCTAGCAGTACGTTGCTTTGGCGACAACAAAGTGTGAAATCTACCGTACAGCCTGTCGGATCGCGCACCAGCCTCGACGCTCAGTTTGTGAATAGGGGAGGGTGTTGATACCGTCAAACGAATCTCGCACGCGGCTTGGGGGCTTCGTGCCTAGGGGACGATTTCGATGCGTAAGATGATCATGACTGGACTGTTTGCGATCGCGGTGGCGGGACTGGCGTTTGCGGCTGACCGCGATCGTCACGCGGACTTCTCCAATCCCAAGGGGCCGACTGCCGCGGCGCAGTGCAAGGGCTTCTACGGCTCGGACGATAACCTGACCGCCTGCACTGACTTCTGCGGCAAGTTCCGCACCGATAACGACGGCGCGACCTGCGCTTGCACCGACGGCAAGTGTCCGGCCGACGAACACAATCCGTAGGCCGGGTTCACGCGGCGTCGTGAAAGATGACGCCCATCGCATAGCGCACGCCTGATTTGATCGTGCTGACGCCGTGACGCAGGTTCACGCGATGGAATCCTCTTGCTCCTGGGGCGGGACGGTAGCGGTTCGCGAAGACTATTCCCTCGCCGGCATCGAGCGCGATCGCCTCACCACGCGATTGCGCTCGCGGGCGCTGCTCGACGAGCAACAATTCTCCGCCTTCGAAGTCGCGTCCGCGGCGGCTGAGCGCGCAGGTGAATTGCAGCGGAAACGCGACCTCGCCGTACAAATCCTGATGCAGGCAGTTGTAGCCGCCCGCCTCGTAACGAAGAATCAGCGGTGTCGGCCGGGTCTGTCCGTGCGCGGCGCAAAACTTCAGAAATTCCGTGAGCGACGCTGGATACGAATCGCGAGTCCGCAACCGCTCGGCCCATCGATTCGCCGTCGGCGCCAGCTCGCGATACATCGCGGCGCGCAACTCCTCGACCCGCGGCGGCATCGGGCGCGCGAAATACTTGTACTCACCGACCCCGTACTGGTGTCGCTCCATCACGACACGGCTGCGAAAACGCTCGCGATCGCCGTACAGCGCGATCAACTCAGCGCATTCGGGCGCGCGCAACAGCCGTCCGATCGTCGAGTAGCCTTGCGCGTCGAGATCGCGCCCGATGCGTGCCCAGTCGAGAGCCGCTACACGATCGCCGATGGACGCTCCGTTCTTACGCGGCGTTGGCGCGGACGAACTCCCCGATCTTCTCGATCGCCTGCTGCCCTTCGTCGAGCATCGGCGCGAAAACCTGGAAGACGTGGATCATATTTTCCCACGGCTCCAGCGTGACCTTCACGCCTGCCTTGCGCGCGCGCTCCGCGATTCGCGTCGAGTCGTCGAGCAAAGTTTCCGCGGTGCCGACCTGGATCAGCAGCGGCGGCAGCCCGGCGAGGTCGGCATAAAGGGGAGCCGCCAGCGGGCTGCGCGCATCCTGCCCGGCCAGGTAGTGCTTCGCCATTTCGAGCAGCGCCTCCTTCTGCACCATCGGATCGACGGACGCCTTGGACTTCATCGAATCGCCGAGCCCTTCGAGATCGGTCCACGGCGACAGGCACGCTCCCGCGGCAGGAGTTGCCAGCTTGGCGTCGCGAATCGCAACGAGAGTCGCGACAGTGAGCCCGCCGCCGGCGGAGTCGCCGGCGACCGCGATGCGCGAGGCTTTCAGTCCCTGCGCGAGCATCCAGCGATACGCGGCGACGGAATCCTCGACCGCCGCAGGAAACGGATGCTCCGGCGCGAGCCGGTAGTCGATTAACAGCACGCGCGCTTTAGCCGCACGCGAAATTCGTGCTGCCAGATCGCGATGCGTATTGATCGACCCGATTACATAACCGCCGCCGTGCAGGTAGAGCACCGCGCGTCCCGCGTCCGCGCCCGGCGCCGTGACCCATTCCGCCTTGACGCCGCCCTCATTCACCGGTTCGCATTTGACGTCGGCGGCGACCGGAAACAGCGACGCCATCTGCTCGAAATTCGCTCGCGTCTCTTGCACCGTGGGACGGCCCGCGATCGGCTGCGCCTTGAGCATCTGAATAATCTGCTGGAGTTGTTGTTGCGACATCGATTCACCTCTCCAATGAGTTTTGCCGATCGCTGGCCTCGTTCGCGTCCCGACTATAGCGCCGCCCCGCGCAAGTCGGCAAAGGAGAGACGCACTTAATTGAATGTGAAACCCGCGATGGGTTTCACGCTTCCTTCGGCAGGATTGACCTCCTTCGGCTTCGCTCAGGACAGGCTCTGCACCCGGTGACCGGAAATCGCAAAATGGCGAGGACGCCATTTCGCTCTCAGGTTCATTGGGGAAATGTTTGGGAGGACAGTGCCCGATTGTTCCCCTTCCCTCGACTCGAAAAGGGTTAGGGGTTAGGTTGCTTTGTCGTTTGCCGTTTTCGTTCGAGGAGTTCTACAGTCGGGACACCATGAAAGTATCGCTGTTCTACCTACCGTCGGTCGGCAGCAAAGCCGACATCGAAAAAGGGCGCGTCGGATTGCAGGGACATCTCTACGATCAGATGCTGCACGACATCACGAGGCAGGCCCGCCTCGCTGACGACCTCGGCTATGACTCGATCAGCTTCACCGAGCATCACTTTCATGTCGAAGGCTTCGAGCTGTCGAACAATCCGGTGCTGCTCGACTTGTACATCGCGATGCAGACCAAACGGCTGCGCGTCGGCCAGCTCGGCATCGTGTTGCCGTCGCAGAACCCACTGCGCGTCGCCGAGGACATTGCGATGCTCGATCACATGAGCGGCGGGCGCGCCAACGCGGGCTTCGCGCGCGGTTATCAGCGGCGATGGGTCGATATCATGGCGCAGCAGACGCACGGAATTCATGGCGCGCTGCCGCATCAGCACGACGAAATCGACAACGCCAATCGCGCGGCCTTCGAGGAGAATTTTCGCATCATCAAGCAGGCGTGGACCCAGGATTTTATTTCGTACGAGGGCAAATACTGGCGCGTGCCGCCCGGCGAAACGCCGTGGACGCTCGAGGCGACCGCGAAATGGGGCGGGGGCGTCGAAAACGGGATCGTACGCGCGGTGTCGGTCGTGCCCAAGCCGGTGCAGAAACCGCATCCGCCGATCTTCCAGCCGTTCGCGTCGTCGGAACGCAGCATAAGATGGTGCGCGCAGGAAGGCGTCACGGCGATTCTGCCGCCGCTGCATCCCTCGCTCGAACATCAACTGTGCGAAGTGTATGCGGAAGTTTCGCGCAAACCGCTCGGCGAAGGGATGGGCGTGCTGCGCGATATCGTGATCGCCGACAGCGACGACGAGGCGCGCGCAATCTGGCGCGAGAGCGGTTACTTCTGCGGCCACGAATGGTTCGAGCCGTTCGGATTCTCCAAAGGCCTCGACGATCCCAAGACCGGCGAGCCCGCGGATCTGTGGACCAATGGCCTCGCCTTCGTCGGCACGGTTGATACAGTCACGCGTCAAGTCGAGCACCTGTTGAAACGCCTGCCGATCCGATGGGTCTTCGCATGGATGTACAACGGCCTGATGCCGCACGATCGGCTGATGAAAACGATAGAACTGTTCTGGACCAAGGTATTGCCCCGAGTAACGAACACAAACTAAGAGCTGCGGTTGACAGTAACTCGGGAAAGACTGACATTGGCCGGCATGCGATTAGTTGTTCTCTGCCTGTTAGCATCTGCTTTGATCCCATCGTTAAGCCAAGCACAGGGAGTTCCTGTCTTCGCGATCACACCGGCTGAAAGTTCGATCAGGTTCGACGTCGAAGCGTCGGTAGCGATCAAGGGCACCTTTGACAAGTGGGACGCCACTTTGACTTTTGCGTCTCCGGACGTGACGACAGGAGTTTTGGACGTCAAGATTCAGGCCGCGACCGTGGATACAGGGAGCGGTCTCAAGAATGGCAAGCTGAAGGGCTCAGACTTTTTCGACGTCGATCACAATCCGTTGATCACGTTCAAGTCCACGAAGATTTTACAGACCGGTCCTAACACCTTCGAGCTGGACGGCAACTTTACGATACGAGGAGTTACCAGACCCGAGAAGCTGACACTTACGGTGTCCGGCGTGGGCACCGGCACCGGCACAATTAGTGGGACGCTATACTTCGACCGCAAGGACTACGGCATGAACAGCGGCATCCCCTTCATCAAGATTGCCAATCGCGTCGAGGTGAACGTCGCGCTAAAGGGGACTCGAGTCAGCGGACCTCCGTTGGCCCTTAAGCAGTAGATCTCCCGCACTCTCGCGCCCGGTCTCCGCCGCAAGCTAAGATGCCCCGACGCGACTGTGCACGTACTTACTTCACACACATTTCTCGAAGATCTCGCGATGGTGCTATGCGTCGCCGCCGTCACCACCATCATCTTTCAGAAAATCCGTCAGCCGGTCGTCGTCGGCTATCTGATTGCGGGCCTGATCGTCGGACCCAACGTTCCGATTCCCCTGCTCGCCGACCCCGAGCGCATCCACACGCTCTCCGAGCTCGGCGTGATCCTGCTGATGTTCGCGCTGGGGCTCGAATTCAGCGTGCGCAAGTTGATTCGGCTCGGGCCGACGTCGGGCTTTATTACCGCGCTGCAGGTCGGCTTCATGATCTGGCTCGGCTACGTATGCGGACGCGCGCTCGGATGGACGCCGCTCGAGAGCATTTTCACCGGCGCGATTCTTTCGATCTCGAGCACGACCATCGTGGCCAAGGCCTACCAGGAGACTCCCGTCTCCGATCGGCTGCGCGAACTGGTGTTCGGCGTTCTGCTCGCCGAAGATCTCACCGCCGTGGTCGAGCTCGCGATTCTGACCACGCTGGCCTCGGGCGCGAGCGTATCAGCATCGCTGATGACGGTGACGATCGCGCGGCTGATCCTGTTCCTGGTCGCGTTCGTCGGCATCGGTTTCCTCTTCGTGCCGCCGGTGGTGCGATTCGTAGTGCGGATGGACCGTCCCGAAACGACGCTGGTTGCAGTCATCGGCATTTGTTTCGCGTTCGCGCTGCTCGCCGAGCACGCCGGCTATTCGGTCGCGCTTGGCGCGTTCCTGTCGGGATCGCTGGTCGCGGAGTCGGGCAAAGTCGAGCAGATAGAGCATCTGGTCGCGCCGTTGCGCGACATATTCGGCGCGGTGTTCTTCGTCTCGGTCGGCATGATGATCGATCCAGCCCTTATCCAGCAGCATTGGCAGGCGCTGATCGTGCTGTCGGCGGCGGTGGTCGGCGGAAAAATTGTCGGCGTGACCTTCGCCTCGATGCTGAGCGGCGTCGGCACCAGGACTTCGATCGAAGCCGGCATGAGTTTGTCGCAAATCGGCGAGTTCTCGTTCATCATCGCCGGCGCGGGGCTGAAGAGCGGCGCCACTCGCGATTTTCTGTACACGCTCGCCGTGGCGGTCTCGGCCGTCACCACTTTCCTGACGCCCTACATGATTCGCGGCTCGATCCCGGTCGCCGAATTCGTTGCGGCGCGGCTCCCACGCCCGCTGAAGGTGCTCGAGGCGCTCTATGACTCATGGCTCGAGCGGATTCGCAACGCCGGACAGCCGGCGAAGGAAGCCAACTCGATTGCATGGCCGACAGCCACAATCGTTTCGAGCGCGGTACTTATCGGCGCGATTCTGATCGTCAACGAGCGCGATCCGCTCGACGTGACTACCACCGTTGCGAGCATGGAACAGCTGGCGTATTTCTCCGCCGGTCTATTCGTGGACGCGTTCGCGCTACTGCTATGCGCCGCGCCGGCAGCCGCGATGTATTTCGGAGCGCGCCGTCTCGCGACCGCACTCGCGTCACGCGCTTTCGCCGAACTTCCCCCGCGTGGCGCGCCCGCGGTGAGCGCGTTGATCGAGCTGTTGCAGATCACGATTCTGCTGGTCGCCGCGGTGCCACTGCTGGCGATCGTTCAGCCCTTCATGGCGCCGGTCGAGGGGATCGGAATCATCGTAATCACGATCGTGCTGATGATCGTCATTGTGACCCGAAGCGCGCGCCAGATGCAGGGTCAGCTTCGCGACGCCACGCACCTGATCGCCACGGCACTGCGCGGCGCTCCCGCAGATGCGCAAGGCGACTCATACGAAGTCCCCGGCATCGGCATGATCACGCCGGTGCCGCTGCGCGCCGACAGCGACGGCATCGGCAAAAGCCTCTCCGAGCTGGACTTGCATACCAACAGCGGCGCCGTAGTCGTCGCGATAGGGCGCGCCGACTCCGAAGTGGTGGTGCCAACCGGCGACGAAATCCTGCGCGAAGGCGATATCCTGGAACTGGCCGGCTCCAGCGACGCCGTCGCCGCCGCCAGGCGAATGCTAGAAACGCCGCATCCCGCCGCCCAACAGCAAGCCTCGCCGTAGCGCTTCACCGGGAACTACGCTAAACAACAAATCCTGTCATATAGATATCCAACACTGCTTGGCACCAGATTGTTCTATTAGAGCGACTCGAACGGGAAATAACGCAGATCAGCGACGCGGGAGGGGAACCTGTGAAACTACCGAAGACGACGATGGGGTTGCTTACCGGCGCGGCGTTTTTGGCATTCGCGGCGGCGAGTGCCCATGCTGCGGGAGGAGTGACGTGCAAAGCGAGTGGCAACCACAGCGTCTCGCACACCGGCACTGATGGGAGCGCCTGCGCCGCAAGTGCAGATACGGGTGGCAAGTCGAAGGCAATCGCGAAGACCGGCGGCGATGCGAGAGCT
Source organism: Binatus sp. (SeqCode) (assembly GCF_036522015.1). Classification (GTDB taxonomy): domain Bacteria; phylum Desulfobacterota; class Binatia; order Binatales; family Binataceae; genus Binatus. The sequence continues at coordinate 3,769 of NZ_DATDGQ010000256.1, read as the reverse complement.
AGTTCTGACACGCACGGCAAATCAAACGCGATAGCGACCGAAATGGGCAGTGCGGAGGCTAGTGCTGACGCGGGCGCCAAGGCGACCGCCAATGCGAGCGGATCGGGCAGTGCACAGGCTAGTGCTGACTCGAAGTCCAAGGCGACCGCCAATGCGAGCGAATCGGGCAGTGCGGAGGCTAGTGCTGACTCGCGCGCCAATGCGTCTGCCATTGCGAGCGGATCTGGCACTGCCCAAGCGTCGGCGGACGGAGCTGCAGGCAAGTGCACGTCCACAGCAAACGCCGAGACGAGCGGGACGGCGGAAGCATCATGTGAGGCCGGCGGCTTCGCGCACGCAAAGGCAACCAACGGCGGGACTGCGGAAGCCGCAGACGATGCGCCACCGTTTTGTTCCCCAGGTCCTCCTCCCGGCACAGCGACCGTGCAAAGCTCCGGCGGCAACTGCTGATAGCGAGAGATTTTCGTTGTCCACGAAGTAGCGCTCAAGCGCCGCGGTTGCATAACCGCGCCCGCAATCATAACTTCGTCGCGTTCAGGCTACTTACTTCCGCGAGGTTGATATGAATTTGAAAAATGCGGTCGCACTCGTCACCGGTGGCGGCTCTGGACTCGGCGAGGCAACCGTCCGCGAATTTGCGTCGGCGGGCGCCAAGGTCGTGATTCTCGATCTTTCGTCGTCGCCCGGCGCGAAGGTCGCCGAGTCGCTCGGCGCAAATGCGCTATTCGTCGAGGCCGACGTCGCTTCCGCTGATCAAGTTACTGACGCGATTGCGAAGACGGTCGCGAAGTTCTCCTCGATTCAAATCGCCGTGAACTGCGCCGGCATCGGTCGCGCGATGCGCACGGTGACCAAGGACGGCCCGCACTCGCTCGACCTGTTCAGCAAAGTGATCGCGGTGAATCTCATCGGCACATTTAACGTGACGCGGCTGGCCGCGGCGCAGATGGCCAAGAATCAGCCGGGTGCCGACGGCGAGCGCGGCGTGATCATCAATACCGCGTCGGTCGCAGCGTTCGACGGTCAGATCGGGCAGGTAGCTTACTCGGCGTCGAAGGGCGGCGTGGTTTCGATGACGCTGCCAATCGCCCGCGACCTCGCGTCGCTCGGCATCCGTGTCTGTACGATCGCGCCGGGAACTTTCGAGACGCCGATGCTGGCGGGGTTGCCCGAAGCGAATCGCAAAGCGGTGGCAGCACAGATTCCGTTCCCGCAGCGCCTGGGCAAGCCGTCCGAATACGCAGCGCTCGCGCGCCACATTGTCGAGAACGAAATGCTGAACGGCGAGACAATCCGCCTCGACGGCGCGCTGCGAATGCCGCCGCGCTAGATCGTGGAGGCGGTGCGGGCGACGCGGGTTGCCAGGATGAATGCGAACGCGGCGAATGCGATGGCGATCGCTACTGACGATCCCATAGGCAGGGTCGCGCCGCTTGAGGCTGGTTCGGCAAGATAGAGGCCGTGCCGCAGCGCATCCACTGCGTAGGTCAGCGGATTGAGGCGCGTCGTCCATTGAAACCATCCGGGCGCGCCGGCGACCGGGAACACCGCGCCTGAGAGCATCCAGATTGGCAGCAGCAACATGTTCATGAACGCGTGAAAGCCCTGCGTCGATTCCGTCTTCCACGCCATTGCCAGTCCGATGCTCGTCATCGCGAACGCGATCAACCCCATCATCGCGAGCGACACGAAGATCGCTTCGAGACTGAGATGAATTCCCGCCAGCGGCGCCATCGCGAGAAAGATAGCTCCCTGCATCAGCGACAGCGTCGTGCATCCGAGCGCCTGGCCGAGCACGATGGTCGCGCGCGAGATCGGTGCAACCAGCACTCCTTGCAGAAACCCCTGGCGGCGATCGTCAACGGTCGAGGCGGTCGCAAAAATCGCCGTGAACAGGAGCATCAGCACAATTACGCCGGGATAGAAGTACTGTACGTAGTCGAGCCCGGGCGGCATCCCACTCGGTTTGAACGACGCTTGCAGACCGGCGCCGAGCAGCAGCCAGAAAACCAGCGGCGTCGCGATCGCGCTGACCACGCGGATCGGTTGGCGGATGAAGCGCACGACTTCGCGATACCAGAGGGTTTGAGCCTGAAGAAAAATATCTCGCATTCTTTAATTCGTCGGCGCAGCATCCGCAAAGAACTGATGCCCGGTCAGATGCACGAAGACGTCCTCGAGCGTCGGTTTGCCGAATGAGACGGATTCGATTTCCTCGCCAAATGCGTCGATTAGATCGCGAACGAGTTCATGCGCGCGCGATTTTTCGATCCGAATCGCGCCGTCCACGAGTTGGCTCTTGAGCTTGAAGCGCGCGAGGATTTTTCGCTGCAGGACTTCAGCCGCCGCGGTATGAATCACGATCACGTCGCCGCCGACTTCGGACTTGAGCTCGCCCGGCGGTGCGATTGCGACGAGCTTTCCCTGATGCAGAATGCCGATGCGATCGCATCGCTCCGCCTCTTCCATGTAATGCGTCGTCAGCACGATGGTCACATTCTCGTGCTCGCGCAGGTGCTCGAGGTAATTCCAGAACTCGCGGCGCGCGGCAGGATCCAGCCCGGTGCTGGGTTCGTCGAGCAGCAGCAACGCCGGCTCATGCAGCAGAGCCTTGGCCAACTCGACCCGGCGCTGGAGTCCGCCCGATAGCGTCTCGACCCGGTCCCGCTGGCGCGCCGACAATCCCAGCCGCTCGAGCATCGCCGCGCTGCGCTCGCGCAACCGCTTACCGGAGATCCCATAGAGATGACCATGAGCCGCGAGATTTTCGCCGACGGTCAGCTTGCCATCGAGACTCGGATGCTGAAACACAACGCCGAGCCTACGCCGCACCGCAGCGGTTTCGCCCGCCAGGTCGTGACCAAAGAGTCGTGCGCTGCCCGATTGAATCGGCGCCAGCGTCGATAGCAACTTGAACAGCGTGGTTTTGCCGCCGCCATTGGGTCCGAGGAAGCCGAAGATCTCGCCGCGCCCGATCGAGAACGTGACGTCGCTGAGTGCTTCGCGATCGCCGTAGTGAAAGCCAAGCGCACGTGCGTCGATCGCGTCGGTGCCGGCGCGAATCGCGTCCGCGGTAGCTTGTGATGAATTTGAAATTGTCGAAGCGCTCATGTTCAAGAATCGCGACCAGGACCTTACGGCTCGCCGAGTCCGCCGGCAGGTTGTGTGCCTTGTTCGGGGAGTCCGACTTGCGCGCGATGCCATCCGTCCTCGAACGCCGTCGTGCGCTCGTCACCGTTGCCATGGCCGGAGGCGTGACCGACGAAGTCGTCGCCGGTGAGCTGGTAATAGCGCGTCACCTCGACGGGATCGAGTCGGCGAATACCCATCCGTTCGAGCGAGTAGCCGGCGAACTGATCCGCCGCGAGCTCCTTGTTCTTGACCGGGACGTTTTGACTGTCGGGATCGAAGTCGCTGTGCGCGAGATGACCGATCTCGTGAGCGAAGATCGCGTAGAGCATCGGCCGGACAGCATCGGGATCGTCGATTCTCATCCACTGTTGAAACAGGCTGTCCAGAAACTTCTGGTTGTAGAAGATGCATCCGCCGTTGCGGGCGTGGGGCGAGCCGGCATTGAGCGACTCATAAACCTGGAAGTTGGTGCCCCACATGTCGTTGAGCTGGGAGACGATGGCCTTATAAGAGTCACTTGCGGGGCGAGCGGTTTCACCGCACGCCTGGACCTGGCCGCCCGCCGCGACGGCGGGCGCGGCAGCACCGGCGCCGGCAGAGGCCGGCGCCTGCGACGTGGTATGCCGCTCGATGACTT